>CADCTW010000096.1 GCA_902805735.1 uncultured Gemmatimonadota bacterium
TTTCAGCGCTCCCCTCACGGTCGGCGCCTTGCGGCTCGCTTCGGTCCCTACGACCAAGTTCCGGGAGGACTTTCACCTCCGGACCATCGCCCATGCTGGGCACACCACAGAGGCACAGAGACGACTTCGTCTCTGTGCCTCCGTGTCTCTGTGTGAGATCAGTCCTTGTACGGATCCACCTCCCCGGCCCCGGCCATCGCCACGATCAGCGGGCGCAGCGTGTGCCGCACCTGGATCGTGTCGCCCTGCGCCTCCAGCACCTTCGGGAGGCGGCGGTACGCCTGCGGGGCCTCGTCCAGCCCGCCGCCGCGCAGGATCACCCCGCGCTTCCCCAGCCACTGCTGCACCATCTCCTGCGAGATGCGGCCGGGGACGAGCACCTTGCCGCGGCGGTTGCGCTTCCCCGCCGCCTGCGTGCGGCTCATCACCCGCCCCGCACCGTGCACGGTGGAGAAGAGCGCTTCCCGCTGCGCGCGGGCCGTCTCCTCGTCCGGCGGCGCGGCGTTCCCTTCCAGGATCACCGCGTCGTCGCCCATGGAGCCGCCCACGAAGCCCTTCTGCCCCGGGAAGGCCGGCGTGGCGCCCTTGCGGATCACCACGTACTCCGTCGGCTCCCCGTCCATGGAGACGTGCGTCTCCTTCCAACCGAAGTTGTGGTGGTTGTGCACCAGCTCCTGCTCGGTGCCGCCCAGCAGCGCCACCACCTTGCGCGCCACCCACTCGCGCCCGGCGTACGCGTACTCGCCCGCCAGCTGCATCAGCTGCCAGTAGTCGTGCCCGATCGGCCGGTCCAGGTCCAGCAGCACCTCCTTCTCCGCCGCCCGCTCCCCCCACATCCCGCCCTGCGACAGGGAGAGGAAGGCGCTGGCGATGGTATGCCCCAGCCCGCGGCTCCCGAAGTGCACGCCGACCCAGACGGTCCCGCTCTCGTCCGCGAAGACATCCACGTAATGGTTGCCGGAGCCAACCGTACCCAGCTGCCGGCGCGCCTTGTCCTGCAGCGTGTCGCGATAGCCGCCCGTGTTGGGCACCGCGAACCACGCGGGATCGCGGAAGAGCGGGTGATCGACGGGCGCGTCGTCCGCGTTGTTCTTGCGCCCGATCCCGAACGAGATGGTGGACGCGATCTCGTCCGCCAGGTTGTTGGCCAGGTTGTTCTGCGCCAGCCGGTGCGGATTCCGGACGATCTCGTCCAGCGACACGTTGCGCGTGATATCCTCCACCCGCAGGTCGGTTCGAATAGCCGCGTTTCCGCAGTTGTGCACCACCACGCCGGACGCGAGAAAGCAGTGCGCCGGATCGCCCGTCACCACATCGTAGACGAGGGATGTTCCGTCTGGCTCCACGCGCGCCACCGGTACCCAGCAGATCTCGCCGTCCGCCCGCGGTTCCACCGCCTCGCCCGGAAGCCGCCGCGAGCGTCCGCGCGCATCGTAGAAGGAGTGGTACGCGAATCCCGGCGTTACTCCGAACCGCTCCGCCACATCGGCGACGGCGGTGCGCCAGGGCACGCCCTGGCCACGCAACGCACGCGCTTCCTGCTTCGCCGCGTCGCGATTGGCAGCGTACGCCTGGCCCTGCCACGCGACGCTCGCGGCCGCCGCCGCACGCACGCGCTTCTCCACCGAGTGGCAGAAGCCGACGTCGCGCATGAACCGCAGCTGCTCGGCCTGCCCACCCAGGATCTGGAGGACGGAGCTCACGCGGTCTCCGCTCTGCCGCCCGCTCGGCGCCACCGACACCTCGAAGCCCAGCGACTGCAGCAGGTCGGCGACAAAGTCGATCGCGTGCCGGTGCCGCCCTGACTGCTTCAGCTGCAGGTTGGGGATGGTGCCGCTCCGATGGATGCGAGGCGTCATCATCTCCGCGCTCCCGAAGGAGGACAGGTACAGCGCACGCACCCACGCCGGCATCCCCATGAGCCAGGGCATCGGCTGGGCAGCCCAGTCCTTCTTCCCGACAGGCGAGCCCAGCGCCGCGAAGAGAGCGTGGAGCGCCGTCGAGCCGACGTAGAGGTTGATCTCCTCGCGCCATCCCTCCTTCCGCCACCGGCGGTGCTCCTTCGGTTCGAATCCGAGGCGGCGAAAGTCCGCGGCCAGGCCCGCGGCGTCCGTGTCGTTGAACACGTACGCCGAGACCCGCTTCCCGTCCTTGCTGAGATGCCCGTCGCCGCTCACGTACGCCAGAAGGCGGACCAGCGCGGGAAAGCGCGGGTCGCTGGCGCGCAGCGGGAGCAGACCGCGCTCGGCAAGCTCCGCGCGGGATCTCGGGTTCTCGACGTCGAGCTGGATCTCGCCCGTCGGCGCTTCGTACGGAAGCCCGATGAACGGAGTGCAGGCGAGCGAGTCTTCGGTGCCCAGCTCGTCGGCCCGCTTCCAGCCGGCGCGGGTCAGGATCTCGTGGTCTGGCGTTGCCCGGATCTTACGCCCGTTGCCGAGCGTGATCGCCAGCACCTCCCGCTCCCCGCGCGGCACCGCCCCGAAGTGCGGCGCGACGGGACGCACCGCCGCCCCGTCCCAGCACACCACCGGATCAGAATCGGCGACGGCCTCGATGGGCCGCGTGAACCCATCCGCCGTCGCCACGGGCGTACCCGCGGCGAGACACGCGATGTCGAATCCGACGCCCACCACCGACACCTTGTTCCGGTACGCCGCCACTCCGCCAATCGGCATCGTGAACCCCACGTGCCCGTCGGCGAGGAGCGCGGTGCGCTCGGCGCGCTGCGAGACGTCGACGAGCTGGCGCAGGGTGCCCTCCTCGTGCTCGCCGAACATGATCGCGTTGCTTCCCACCCGTCTCGTCAGCATCGTATCGTCTCTCTGTGTCTCTGTGCCTCTGTGTGAGGCCAGTCTGCCCATTGCCCGCGGGCGGAGACGGAGATGCAAGCCCCGTCCCCACCCGCCCCTACCGCGCGAAGTCCGCGATGAGCTGCGGCGCGGACGCGTCGAACCCGACCACGTCCAGCATCCCCGCATCCTCGGGGTCCGCGATGGTGAACCCGTTGGAGGCCATCGCCACCACGGCCAGCTTCGCGGGGATCCCCGTGCGCTCCCGGTACCGGCGGAGCGCCTGCGCGGGGTGGACGTCCCCGGCCCAAGTCTCGCTGTCCGTGTAGACCACGAACAGGTCCACCGCCCACCGCCGCTTCTCCGCCTCGATCATGGGCAGCGCGCAGTCCGTCCCCCCGAAAGGGAGCGTGCCCACCTGCCGCACCACGTCGTCCAGCCGCTGCCGCGGCGAGATGGAGAGGGGGACGAGCCCGCTGGTGACGCCATGGTGCACCGAGCGGTACCCGCCCTCGGTGAAGGCGGTGAAGAAGTGCCGGGGCTCGGTGGCCGCCGTGACCAGCGCCATCGCCGCCGAGGCCTCGCGGCAGCTCAGCCCCTCCAGCCCCGACACGTTCGTCATCATGGAGGCCGATACGTCCAGCGCCAGCATCATGCGCTTCCGCGTCGGCTCCACCGCCCGGAACGCCAGGTAGAAGGCCGCGTCCAGCGCGTCCACCACCTGGGCCACGGGAGTCCACGACCCGCGCCCCCGCACCCCGTGCCCCGCGGCGTAGGTGCGCAGCGCAGAGAGGACCTGCACCGGGTGCACCCGGGCCCTCCGCAGCGCCTCGCCATCCGCCAGCCTCGCGGCCACGGAGCGGGCCGCGTCGCTCCCCGGCGCCAGCACGCCCACGCGGGTGAGCGTCGCCAGGCTGCGGACCAGTGCGGTGAGCGGCATCTCCTGCAGGAGCGCCTCCCACACCACCGCGTGCCGCAGCAGCGGGGTGGGGACCATCTCGCGCGTCAGCCGCGCATCGCGCACCAGGGCCGCCGCGCGCGCGGGGTCCATCTCCGGGTCCGCGTAGAGCACGTCCACCGCGCGGGCCAGGTCGAGCGCGGGCGAATCCGCCGCGGCCTCCCCCAGCGGCCCACGGGCGACGGTGCGGGCGAAGAGTGCCCGCTGCACCTCGTTCCGCGGCCGGGGGTGCGCCAGCCGCAGCGCGTCGCGGTGCGACCACCCGTCCCGCTGGGGGTACTTCAGGAGCTG
Organism: uncultured Gemmatimonadota bacterium; assembly: GCA_902805735.1. Classification (GTDB taxonomy): domain Bacteria; phylum Gemmatimonadota; class Gemmatimonadetes; order Longimicrobiales; family Longimicrobiaceae; genus Longimicrobium. Next base: position 4,039 of record CADCTW010000096.1, read on the forward strand.
GTACGCCAGGTCGCGCTCCGGCCGAGCCGTGTACCACGCGGCCACCGCCCGCCGCACTCCCCGCCCCCACCCGCGGAACGCCCCCACGTAGCGCAGCCAGTGGAAGAGGTGCGTCCCCGTCCGCGCCACCCCGGGGAGCGCCGCCAGCGCGGCGGAGCGCGTGGCCTCGTCCCCCAGCCCGGCCGCCATGGCCAGGGCGAAGAGCGCGGGGTCGTTCTTGGGGGCCCGCCCGCCGGTGCTCACCTCCACGATGCGCCGTACCACGCGGGGCCCGTCCTCGGCGATGCACTCGGCCACGGACCCGGCGTTCTGCACCGTGAGCTCGCGCTCGCGGACGTAGTAGGTCCCGCCCTCGGTTCCCAGGACGAGGAACCGGTCCAGCCGGCTCCAGTTGTCCAGCGCCCAGGCGAATCCCCCGGCCGAGTTGGGCACCTGCGCCGAGCCAGGGATCGGCTCGGATTGCGGCGTGACCAGCGCCCGGAGGCGGGTGGCCACGTACCGGGTGAAGTCCATCATGTCGCTCGCCTCCTTTCGTGTTGGTGGTGGATGCGCGGGCCCTCGCCCCCCGACCCCCCTCCCCCAAACTGCTGGGGGAGGGGGGCGCATCTTCTGTATCTGCGCGGAGCCCGCGCGAAACCCATTGTGCTGGCGGCCCGCGGCGAGCCGCGAACGGAATGGGGTACTGCAGGTGGACCTGGCGGGACTCGAACCCGCGACCTCTCGAGGAGTAATCGGTAACCCTTTCACATCGGCCCGGCCGGAGCCGGACGAGGGTTTCGCGAAAGGGAAGTGCTCTGCCAACTGAGCTACAGGCCCACGTTCGCCGCGCCGTCGCTACCGTATCCGAGCGCCCCGCGGCCGGGTCGCGCAGAATCAAAGAGAGGAAGCCCGGCGGGACTCGAACCCGCAACCCCCGAATCCGGTAAGCCTCGGCCGCCGGCCCGCGCGGGGCGGGCGAAGAAGATGGCGAGGCGGTTCGATGCTCTGACCCATTGAGCTACGGGCTTCCGTCGCCGCGCCGTCTTCGCCACTCCCCGCGCGCCCCGCGGCCGGGTGCGTCGGAGTCCATCGGGACTGGCGGGAGTCGAACCCGCAAGGTTGGAAACCGGTAAACCTTCACCTTCGGCCCGCCGGAGCGGGCGTGTGGCGGCGAGGTTTCCCTGCCCTTTCGGGGCAGCAGTCCCTGGAAGCCCGGCGGGACTCGAACCCGCGACATCCGCATTGGCAATGAACCTCCACCTTCGGCCCGCGCGGGGCGGACGAGGATCGGCGAGGTGATGCGGCGCTCTACCCCTGAGCTACGGGCTCCACTCGATGCATGGCAGGGGTGGCCAGTGGGGCTCGAACCCACAACCCTCGGGCCCACGACCCGATGCTCCGCCCGTTGAGCTATGGCCACCGTAAAAGTGGGCCGGCGGAAGCTCTCCGCCTTCGCCCAGGGGTCGCGTTTGTCCCTGGGGTGGGGCATCGTGCCCCGCCGGCCCGTCACTCGATCCATTTCTCGTTCACCGTGATCCACCTCCCGTTTTCCTGGTTCCTGAACGCAAATCGCCCCGCCCGGCAAGGTGCGCGGGCGGGGCGACATGGACTCGCTCCCGTGTGGAGAACCGGCCGGCTATGCGCCCCCGGGACCCCCCGCGCTGTGATGTGTACGATCCTTCTCGAACCGCCCGTGGCTGCCATGGCACGGACGCACCTCGCCTCCGCCACGCAGGGCGCACGCGCCCCTCGCGATACCCCGCGGCTGCGCCGGGGCCGAGTTCATTGCGAGGCGGAGTTCGGTCATCGAAAGTTCCAGTTCGTCGTTTCCAGGTGCCCTAAAACAAAAATCGCGTCGCCGATGTTTCCCAATCAGCCCCGGCCCTGCGAAGGGTGGAGGTGGGATTACATCGGGACGCGACTCCCGTGAGTCGCAGAGTGTAAACGAGCGAGCGCGCGTTGTCAACCCCCCACAGCAACACGGATCTCGCTCAGTACGCGTCGGCTGAGATGTCCGTCCTGGGGAAGTCGTCCCCTTTGAAGAGCAGAGGTACGCCGCGATCCGCGGCGACGCCGTACGAGAGGCAGTCGCCGAAGTTGAGCACGCCGGGGCGGCCTACGCCCTTGCCGTACCGCGCGTATGCGCGGCGGGCGGCATCCGCAGCCGTGGCGGTCATGGGCACCACCTCGATCTTGAGCCGGTGGAGGAGGGCGTCCAGGAGCACCTCGCCTCCCGGGCCGAGGCGCCCCATCAGCACGGCCGCGGCTTCGACGAGGGTGGGAGCGCCCACCACGGGGCTCGATGCCTCGGCGATGGCTCTGCCCATGCGCGCGGCTTCGGGCTCGGAAAGGAGGATGGCGACGAGCGCCGAGGTGTCTATGACCATGGGCTTATCCGGGAAGACCATGTTCGTCGTAGCCTACGATCTCGTCGGGGGTGCGATGGTCCAGCACCGGGAGCGCCGCGACCATTGCCTGGATCCGTTTCACGTCCGCGAGAACTCCTTCCACGTCCCGTACCCGGCTCACCACCGCAAGCCGTTCGCGCAGCGCGACGGTGACGGCTTCCGTCAGCGACTCGCCCGTGGCCTCCGCCAGCAGGCGGGCGAGCTCCTCCGTTTCCGGATTCTTGATGTTCAACGCCATGAGCCCCTCCTTTGTTGGTGGAATGGTAGATACATTTCCACCCGCTTGCAACCCATTCAGCCCTTGTGCGCGCACGCACGAGGCCTAGCTTCCGGGCCATGCGCAATCGGACCATCGCCGCCGCGCTGGCGGCCACGCTGCTCTGCGGGAGCGCGGAGCACATCGCGGCGCAGGCCGCTACGGAATACGGGGGCGCGGCGGGGCTGGGACTTTCGCTGCGCCGGCTGGGCGTCGCCAAGCGCGTGCTGATGGTGGGCGCGCACCCGGACGACGAAGACACGCAGCTCCTCGCCACGCTGGCGCTGGAGCAGGGCGCGGACGTCGCGTACCTGTCGCTCACGCGGGGCGAGGGCGGGCAGAACGGGATCGGGCCGGAGCTGCACGAGGCGCTGGGCCTGCTGCGCACCGAAGAGCTCCTGGCCGCGCGCCGGGTGGACGGGGCGCGGCAGTTCTTCACGCGCGCCTACGATTTCGGCTTCTCCAAGAACGCGGAGGAAACGTTCCGCCACTGGCCGCGCGAAGAGGTGCTCCGCGACGTGGTGCACGTGGTCCGCCGCTTCCGGCCGGACATCATCGTCCCCGTGTTCAGCGGCACGCCGCGCGACGGGCACGGGCACCACCAGGTGTCCGGGATGCTGGCGCGCGAGGCGTTCGAGGCCGCGGCCGACCCGGCACGCTTCCCCGAGCAGCTCGCGGCGGGGCTGCGCCCGCACCGCACGGCCAAGCTCTACCAGTCGCTCCGCGGTGACTCCACCAGCGCCACCGTGCGCCTGGCCATCGGCAACCTGGACCCGCTGATCGGCCGCTCGCCCTTCCAGCTCGCCATGGCGAGCCGCTCGCGCCACCGATCGCAGGACATGGGTCGCCCCGAGACGGCGGGCCCGCGCTGGGGCTACCTGCGCCGCGTCGCGCCCGCCCCCGCAGGGCGCGAGGCGTCCATCTGGGAGGGAATCGACACCACGGTGGCCGGTGTGGAGCGCCCGCGCGATGCCAGCGTGGCCGCACTCGCGCGTACGCTGAACACCCTCCGCTCCGGCACGCCCGGCGGAGCGGACGCCGCCTTCCGCCGCGCCGCCGAGACGCGCGACGCGGAGGACGCGCTGGCGCGGGCGGCCGGGCTGGTGCTGGACGCGGTGGCGGATGACGCGCGACCGGTCCCCGGGCAGACGTTCGGGCTGGAGCTGTCGATGTGGAACGGCGGCGGGGAGCGCATCGCCGTCGCCGAGCTGCAGCCGCGGCTCCCCGCCGGGTGGACGGCCGAGGCCGCGGCGCCGCTCCCGGCCGCGCCGCTGGAGCCGGGCTCCATCCTCACGCGCCGCTTCCGCGTCACCATCCCCGCGAGCGCGGCGGCTACGGAGCCGTACTTCCTGCGCCGCCCGCGCCAGGGAGACCTGTACGAATGGCCCGCGGGCGACTCGGCCGCGACGGAGCCGTTCGAGGCGGCGCCGGTGCACGCGTCCGCGCGCCTCGCCGTCGCGGGCGCCGAGCTCCCCATGGAGGCCGAGGCGACCTTCCGCGAGGTCGATCCGCGCCAGGGGGAGCTGCGCCGCCCGGTGATGGTGGTGCCCGCCGTGTCCGTGCGCACGGAGCGCGCGGTGCGCATCCTCCCGCTCGCCGGCGACCACACCTTCCGGGTGCGCGTGGACCTGGCGAGCGAGGCGCCGCGCGGCATCGCGGGGACGCTGCGGCTGGAGCTCCCGGCCGGGTGGAGCGCGCAGCCGGCGTCGCTCCCGGTGCGCTTCGCCGCGGCGGGCGAGGGGCAGGAGGCCGAGTTCACCGTGCGCGCCCCCGCCGCCCTGCCCGCCGGCGACTACCCGATGTCCGCCGTCTTCCAGGACGCCGAGGGGCGGCGCTACGCGAGAGGCGCGCGGCTCATCGACTACCCGCACGTGCGCACGCGCCCGCTGTACGCCGGCGCGTCCACCCTGGTGCGCGCATTCGACGTGCGCGTGCCCGCGGGGCTGCGCGTGGCCTACATCGAGGGCGCGGGCGAAGAGGGTCCCGCCGTGCTCCAGCAGCTCGGCATCACCCCCACGCTGCTGGACGAGGACGCGCTGGCGGGCGGTGACTTCAGCCGCTTCGACGTGATCGTGGCCGGGAGCCGCGCGTACGAGGTGCGCCCCGACCTGGCGCGCCACAACGCCCGCCTGCTGGAGTGGGTTCGCCGCGGCGGCACGCTGGTTGTGCAGTACAACAAATACGAGCTGGTGGAGGGGAACTTCGCCCCCTATCCGCTCACCATGGGCCGCCCTCACGACCGCGTGACCGACGAGGCGGCGCCGGTGAACATCCTGGTCCCCACGCACCCGCTGTTCACCACGCCCAACCGCATCACCGCAGCGGACTTCGCGGGCTGGGACCAGGAGCGCGGCCTGTACTTCGCCCGCACCTGGGACGCGCGCTACACGGCGCTCCTGGAGACCGGCGACCCGGGCGAAACGCCCCTGCGGGGCGGCCTGCTCACGGCCACGGTGGGCCAGGGCACCTACGTCTACACGGGCCTGGCCTTCTTCCGCCAGCTCCCGGAGGGCGTGCCCGGCGCATGGCGCCTCTTCGCCAACCTCCTCGCGCTGGGCAAATGAATCCGTTCTCCGTGTCTCTGCGTCCCCGTGTGAGCCCATGACCCGACGCATCGCCCTGCTCGCCTCTCTCCTCGCCGCGTGCGGCGACGGGCGCGAGACGCTGACCGTGTACTCGCCGCATGGCCGCGACATGCTGCAGGCCTTCGAGAAGCGCTACGAGGCGCTGCACCCGGAGGTCGACGTGCAGACGGTGGACATGGGCTCGCAGGAGGTGCTGGAGCGCCTGCGCGGCGAGCGCGCCAACCCGCAGGCGGACGTGTGGTGGGGCGCCCCCGCCGGCACCTTTGAAGACGCCGCCCGCGACTCGCTCCTGGCGCGCTTCACCCCCACCTGGGCCGCCGCCCTCCCCGCGGACGCCAGGGACCCGCGCGGCTACTGGTACGGCACGTACGTGACGCCGGAGGTGATCGCCTACAACTCCGCCGTCGTGTCCGCCGCGGATGCGCCCAAGGACTGGGACGAGGTGCTGGACCCGAAGTGGAAGGGCAAGGTGCTGATCCGCGACCCCATGGCGAGCGGCACCATGCGCACCATCTTCGGGATGGTGATCGACCGCGGCATCCGCGCCACCGGCGACACGGCGCAGGGCTTCCATTGGCTCCGCCGGCTCGATGGGCAGACCAAGGAGTACGTCCTCAATCCCACGCTCCTCTACCAGAAGCTGGCGCGCCGCGAGGGGCTGATTACGCTGTGGGACATGCCGGACATCGACGCGCTGGCGGGGAAGTATCCCATCGCCTACGTCTTCCCGCGCAGCGGCACGCCGCTGCTGGTGGACGCGGTGGCCGTGGTGCGCGGCGCCCCCAACGCCAAGCGGGCGCAGGAGTTCGCCGAGTTCGTGGGCGGCACGGAGGCGGTGGTGGCCGCCGCGCGCGACTTCGCCCGCCTTCCCGCGCGCACCGACATCCCCGCCGACTCGCTCCCCCAGCGCCTGCGCGCGGCCCGCGCCCAGATCAAGCCCGAGCCGATGGACTGGAGCCGGCTTCAGCAGCGCTCGCCGGAGTGGATGCGGCATTGGGACGAGCACGTCAGGAACAAAGGGAAATAGGCCCACACCCGGCAGCTTACAGCTGCCACCCTCTCCCAGTAACTGCCCTGGGAGAGGGGACTGCTTCGCACGCGGCGAGCAAGCGCCATATGCGCAGAGAGGGCCCTCACCCCCCGACCCCCTCTCCCGATAACAGGAGAGGGGGCGCATACCACGCGGCGGCGCTCGACTGGGGCATCGCGGGGGCCGCGGGTGGAACAACGCGGCGATTGAAATCACGAAGTGCGGCAAACGCCCGAATGCTCCCGCGCCAGGCGCGCGTCCGAATAGCGAGAAGCCCGCCTCGCCGGGCTGCCGCGTGGAAATCGCCCCCTCTCCCGATAACGAGAGGGGCACCCTCTCCGGTTATCGGGAGAGGGGGTCGGGGGGTGAGGGCCCTCCTTCAGCGCACACAGCACCCAGGACTTCTCTTCATGCTCCGCCTCGACACCCTCTCCCGCCGCTTCGGCGACACCACGGCCGTGGACGGCGTGTCGCTGGAAGTGGCGGCCGGGGAGTTCCTTACGCTGCTGGGTCCCAGCGGGTGCGGCAAGACGACCACGCTGCGCATGGTGGCCGGCTTCGAGCATCCCACCTCCGGGCAGGTGTGGGTGAACGGGCGCGACGTCACCACGCTCCCGCCGCAGCGGCGCGACGTGGGGATGGTCTTCCAGAACTACGCGCTCTTCCCGCACATGGACGTGGGGGAGAACGTGGCTTTCGGGCTGCGCGCGCGCGGCGGGCGCGACGTGGATGCGCGGGTACAGCGCGCGCTGGAGCGGGTGGAGCTGGCGGGATACGCGCGCCGCAAGGTGCAGGAGCTTTCCGGCGGGCAGCAGCAGCGCGTGGCCCTGGCCCGCGCCCTCGCCCCCGAGCCGCCCCTCCTCCTCCTCGACGAGCCGCTCTCCAACCTGGACGCCGCGCTGCGCGAGCGCACCCGCACCGAGATCCGCGCGCTCCTCAAGGAGCTGGGGATGACGGCCGTGTTCGTGACGCACGACCAGGAAGAGGCGTTCGCGCTTTCCGACCGCATCGCCGTGCTGGACCGCGGCCGGCTCCAGCAGCTCGACACCCCCGAGGAGCTGTACGCGCGGCCCGCGAACCCCTTCGTGGCGGCGTTCCTGGGACGCGCCAACTTCTTCCCGGGTACCGTGGAAAGGGACGAGGGAGGCGCGCTCGTCTGCCGCCTGGCGTCGGGGCCGCGCTGGCGTGCGCTGGGGGAGGCGCCGGTGGGCTCCGCGATACGCCTGATGGTGCGCCCCGAGGCTCTGCGGCTGGTCGCGGCGGACGAGGGCGCGGTGGGCGGGCGCGTGCTCGACCGCCGTTTCGCGGGCGCGGCCACCTTCTTCCGCGTGGAGCTGGCGGACGGGAGCGAGGCGCTGCTACAGGGCGGCCCCTCCGACGCGTCCCCCGGCGACACCGTGCACCTGGCGCCCGCCGGCCCCGCCGTCGCCTACGCGGAGCCGGCGTGAGCCTCCCCTCCGGCATCCGTATGGAGCCGCTGCGCCCGGACGACGAGGACGCGCTGCGCCAGGCCGCGGAGCTGCTGGTGGAGGGCTTTCGCGACGACTGGCCGGACGCGTGGCCCGATGTCGAATCGGCGCTGGCGGAGGCGCGCCTCTGCACGGCGGGCGAGCGCAGCGCGTGGGTGGCGCGCGAGGCGGACGGGCGCGTGGCGGGGTGGATCGGCGGGATCCGCACGTACGACGGCAACGTCTGGGAGCTGCACCCCATGGTGGTGCGGGCGGAGCTGCGCGGGCGGGGGATCGGTCGCGCGCTGGTGGAGGAGCTGGCGGCGCGGGCGCGGGCGGAGGGCGCGTTCACCCTCTGGCTGGGCACCGACGACGAGAACGGTGGCACCTCGCTGGGCGGCGCCCGCCTCTTTCCCGGCGTGCTGGACCGGCTGCGCGAGATCCGCAACCTGCGCTGGCACCCCTTCACCTTCTACCAGCGCATGGGCTTCGAGATCGCGGGCGTGGTGCCCGACGCCAACGGCCCCGGCAAGCCCGACATCCTCATGGCGATGAGCCTGGTGGAGCGCCCATGAGCGCCCCCCTCCCGGTGCCCGCGGACACCACCCCGGTTCCCCGCCGTTCCCCGGGCGGCTGGCTGCTCGCCGCGCCGGTCCTCCTCGTCCTCCTCTGGCTCGTCCTGTACCCCAACGTCTGGGTGCTCGGCGACAGCTTCATGGACCGCGGCGCCCCCACGCTGGAGCACTACCGGCGCTTCTTCGGCAGCGGCTCGGAGCTGCAGGCGCTGTGGGCCAGCGTGTGGATCTCGCTGGCCAGCGTACTCCTGTCCGGCGCGGTGGGGGTGCCGCTCGCATTCCTCTTCGCGCGGCGCGACTTCCCGGGGCGCAAGATCCTGGGCGCGCTGGCGGCGCTCCCCGTGCTCCTGCCGCCGCTGGTGGGCACCATCTCCTTCCTCTTCCTGTACGGCGAAAGCGGGCTGCTGACGCGGGGCGTGCAGGCGGCGCTGGGGATGCAGGAGCCGCCCTGGCGCCTGAGCGGGCCGGTGGCCGTGCTGCTGGTGCACGCGTACACCATGTACGTGTACTTCTACCTGTTCACGGCGGCGGGGCTGGCGCGGCTGGATGGCGGGTACGCGGAGGCCGCCGCGGCGCTGGGGGCGGGGTGGTGGACGACGATGCGGCGCGTGACGCTCCCCATGCTGGCGCCGGCCATCGGCGGGGCGGCGCTGCTGGTGTTCATGACGTCGATGGGATCGTTCAGCGCGCCCTACGTGTTCGGCGGGGGGTTCCGCGTGCTCACGACGCAGCTCTACGCCAGCAAGCTGAACGGCGAGAGCGGGCTGGTGGCGGTGGAGGCCGTGGTGCTGGCGGCCGCGTCGCTCCTCTTCCTGGTGATGCTGCAGCGCTGGGAGGCGGCGCGCGAGTACACCGGCGCGTCCAAGGGGCTGGGCGCGGCGCCGGCCGCCCGCGGGCGCGGCGGGTGGGGGATCACGCTGCTGGGGGCCGTGCTGGTCGGTTTCCTCCTCCTTCCGCACGCCACCGTGCTCCTGGTCTCCTTCGTCCCGGAGGGGACGTGGACCATCGAGACGCTGCCGCCCGTGTACTCGCCGGCGGCGTACGGGGCGCTCTTCACCGATCCGCAGCGCCTCCGCCCCGTCCTCAACTCCCTGGCGATGGCCAGCGTGGCCACCTTCGCCAACGTGCTCTTCGCGCTGGCGGCGGGGTACCACCTGGCGCGCTCGCGCTCGCGCAACCGCTGGCTCGTCTCCGCGCTGGTCACCCTCCCCTGGGCGCTCCCCGGGACGGTGCTGGCGGTGGCGCTGGCCTCCACCTTCAGCGTGCACCGGCCGCTCACGGGGCAGTTCGTCCTGGTGGGCACCTTCACCATCCTCCCGCTGGCCTACTTCGTCCGCAACATCCCGCTCGTCACACGGGCGGCGCTGGGCTCCTTCCGCCAGCTCGACCCCTCGCTGGAGGAAGCCGCCGCTTCCCTGGGCGCATCGCGCGCCACCACGCTGCGCCGCGTCGTGCTCCCGCGCGTGCTCCCCGGCATCGCGGCGGGGGCGCTCCTGGCCTTCGTCACGGCGCTGGGCGAGTTCGTCGCCTCCATCCTCCTCTACACCCACCGCACCCGCCCCATCGCCGTGGAGATGCTCTCGCAGCTCCGCGCCTTCGACTTCGGCGGCGCGGCGGCGTACGGGGTGCTGCTGATCGCGCTGGTGGCGGTCGTGTTCGCCTTCGGGTATCGCGGCGTGGCCGAGAACGACTAGGCTCGTGCCCATCCGGAAAACTCCGTGGAGAGCTGCCGTTCGGCTTCCATCCGATGAGGTGGTGATTACGGGCGGCCCAACTCGAAAGGACGCTTCCTTCATCTGACCCGATTCACGGCTCCACGGACGTGCAGCGCCTGCTGACATTGTCTCCAGGTGACCCGGTGACGTGGGCTTGTCCACTCGTGGCACCGCATGTACCTTCTCCGCACATAACCTAGCGAAGGGGCCTTTCGGAAGTCGGTGAGAATCCGGCGCGGCCCCGCCACTGTGAGAGGCCCGGTAGCTGATGCTGCCGGCTCGGCCCGCTCAACTGCCACTGGGACGACATCCCGGGAAGGCGAGCGGCAGCTGCCTCGAGCCAGGAGACCGGCCCTCTTCGCGCCCGCATGCATACCCCCTCGCGGGAGGGGAGCGGGGTTCATTGGGCCGGTGCGCGTTGCCTGGGGCACGCGTTTACATCGCCCCTTCGCAACCCCGTCTCTCTCCGCTTTCGGAAAGGACGGGTTTTTTGTTCACGTCGGCTTCCGCTCTTCCTGCGTTTCAGCGTGTAGTGTGTGGGCTCCTGCTGCTTCTTCTCGCCGCTTGCGGTTCAGAGGGGAATGCAGGTGCCCGCCGCAGCGTCGATGCGGACAGCGCCGTGGTGGTGGTGGACGACGTCGGCGACACCGTGCGGCTGATGCGCCCCGCGCGGCGGATCGTGGCGCTCCTGCCCAGCGCATCCGAAACACTGGTCGCGATCGGCGCGGGGAAGCAGCTGGTGGGGAGGACGGACAACGACCAGGAGCCGGGCGCCGCGCCGCTCCCCTCCGTGGGCAACGGGCGGGACCCGAACCTGGAGCGGGTTGCCGCGTTGCGCCCGGACCTGGTGATCGGGTGGGCGAGCGCCCGCCCGGCCGTGCGCCAGCGGTTCGCTGCACTGGGAATCCCTCTCTACAGCGCCCGCGCCACCGACACCGCACATGTTTTTCGCACGATCTTAAACCTGGGCCGCCTTGTCGCGCGGACGCGCGCCGCGGACTCGCTCACCTCGTCCATACGCGCGGAGATCGACGAGGTGCGCGCATCGGTGGTGGGGCTGCCGCGCCGCTCCGTGCTGTACGTGGTCTGGGGGGACCCGCCGCGCACGGTGGGGACGCACACCTACGTGGGCGAGCTGATTGGAGCCGCGGGTGGAAGGCCGTCGTTTCCGGAGACGGAGACCGGCTGGCCCTCTGTGTCGCTCGAGGAGGTCGTTCGGCGCCAGCCGGAGGTGGTTGTCCTGCCCGTGGGCGGAATGTCCGGGCATGCAGTGCCCAACCTTCACGGCGCGCCTGGATGGCGCGAGCTGCGGGCGCTTCGCGGCGGGGGCGCTACCGTCCCCGCCGATCTCATGAACCGTCCCGGCCCACGCATGGGCGAAGCCGCTCGCCTGCTCCGCGACGCCATTCATCCTGAGCGTGCCGGGCCATGAGGACGCCCCGGGATGCCGCGTCCGTGGCGCAAACGCAAGCGCCTCGCCCACGACGAACATTCGACCCTGCGCCGCGGTTCCCATTGATCAGATTCTCGAGTCGGGCGCAAGTTTGCGCTGCAATGCTGGCCGCGGCCTTCGCGTGCGCCCCTGCGGCATCGGCCCAGGGAAAGACAGTGCTGATCGTGGACAGCCCATCCGGGATCGCTCGATTCGTCAAGGCCGCACACACCATCCACGACGCGGAAGCCGCCGCCGGGGAGCCGCGAACGCGCTGGATCCTGCGCACCACCCGCCAGGTGGCGGCGGGCGGGCGGGATTCGGTGCGCGCCTGGCTCGGCCAGGCGGACCGGGGGCTGATCCGCCTGGCCGTGGGTGAGGCCGCTCGTCCGATCATCGCCGCCGTGGAGGGCGCCCCGCGGCTTCCAGCGCCGCTGTGGGTCTTCCACTCGGATCCGGCGCTGGCGCGCGCCAGCCGCGGCGCGGGCGGCGAAGCCTTTCTGGCCCGCCGCGACGACGCGTGGCTCCGCCGCGTGGGAGAGGGCGGCGACACCGCGGGCATTGGTCCGGACCCGGACCTCCGCGCCTGGCACCTTGCCCTGGGGCGGGTGGCGGCGAAGGGGCCCGACAACGCCGTGGCGCTCCTCCGCTTCCTGGCGGCCGGGGGCACGGGGGCGCCGCCGGCGCTCGCGGCAGGCGACACCCCGGAGCTCTACCCGGTGGCCGCGGGGAGGCCTCTTCCCCCCGGCGCCCCGTCGGTCGGCATCGTGGACTTCGACTCGTACGCGCTGAACAGCGAAGCCGAGGTGATCGACTCGCTCGCCGCCGCGCTGCGCCGGCGCGGGCTGCGTCCCGTCCCCGTCGTGGCGAAGTGGGGGGCGGCCACCGTGGGGGCGATGCGCCGGCACTTCTTCCACGCGGACGGGCGCCCGGCCGTGGACGCGGTGGTGTCGCTGCAGAGCCTCGTGCTGGGCGGCGACGGCGCGCGCGCGGCGGCGGACTCGGTGCTGCGCGCCCTGGATGTCCCCCTCTTCCGCGCCATCCGCCTCGCCGAGGTGGACCCCGACGCATGGGCCGCATCGGGCGAGGGGATCCCCTGGGCCGCCGTGTACCACCAGGTCGCCATGCCCGAGCTGCAGGGCGCGATCGAGCCCCTGGTGGTCGCGGCCGAAGCCACCGCGGCGGTGGACCCCCTGACCGGTGCCCGCCGCGCGGTGTACGCCCCCATCCCGGCGCAGGTGGAGCTGCTCACGGCCCGGGTGGAGCGGTGGACGCGGCTGCGGCGCACGGCGGCCGCGGAAAAGCGGGTGGCGCTGATCTACTACAACCATCCGCCGGGAAAGCAAAACATCGGGGCCGACAACCTCAACGTCACGGCGTCGACGGTTCGCCTCCTGGGCCTCCTGCGCGGGCGCGGCTATGCCGTGGGCGAGGCCGCCACCGCCGCGTGGGGGCGCGATCCGGACTCGCTGGCGGCGCGGCTGGTGCGCCAGGGGATCAACGTGGGCGCGTACGGCACCGCGCAGCTCGACTCCCTGGTGGCCGCGGGCGCCATCCTCCTTCCGGCCGAGCGCTACGCAGAGTGGTTCGCGCGGCTTCCCCGCCTGGTGCGCCGCGAGATCGAGGACGGGCCCCTCGGCTACCTGGAGGCGCTGCTGGAGGACCACCTGGCCGCCCGCGCCGCCATGCCCGCCGCGCCGGACCTGGAGGAGCGCGCCCGCCTGACCCGCGCCGATGCCCGGCTGCGGGCCGAAGCGGAGCTGGTGTTCGGGCAGATGCGCGACTTCTTCTCCGCCTTCCAGCCCGGAGGCGCCGAGCAGGCGCGGGGCCCGTCGGCGCTGGCCGAGGTGGAGCGCGCCGCACGGGCGGTGCTGGCCGGCACCGCGCCGCTGGCCGGGTACCGGGGCGCGCGGGCCCGCTTCCTGGCGCTTGGCATCTAGGCGCTCTCCGGGTGGGGCGCGCCCCCGGGCGACGTGATGACGGTGCGGCGCGGCGGGCGCACCTTCCTGGTGATCCCCGGCGTGCGGGCTGGAAACGTGTTCATCGGCCCCCAGCCGCAGCGTGGCTTCGCGGCGGACCCGGAAAAGGTCCACTCCAGCACCCTGGTGGCTCCCCCGCACCACTACCTCGCGTTCTACGCGTACCTGGCCCACGAGTTCGGCGCCGACGCCCTGGTGCACCTGGGGCGCCATTCGTCGTACGAGTGGCTCCCGCGCAAGCAGGTGGGGCTGTCGCACGCGGACCACCCGGTGGCGCTCCTGCACGGCCTCCCCTCCGTGTACCTGTACACCGTGGACGGGGTGGGCGAGGGGCTGCAGGCGAAGCGGCGGGGGCTGGCGGCGCTGGTGGACCACCTTACCCCGCCCATCAAGACCACCGAGCTGTACGGCGATCTGCTGGAGCTCCAGCAGATGGCCGACCAGCACGACGCCCAGAAAGCGCCTGAGCGCCGGCGCGACATCGTGCTGCGCATCCGCGAGCGGCTGGCCGCGCCCCGCCTGTCGGACCTGCGGGAGGAGATCGAGCGCGAGAACGGGAGCCGCCCGGTGGCCGAGCTGGACGACGACCTCCTGGTGCACGAGGTGGGGCACGAGCTGGGGGCGCTGCGCGAAACGATGATGCCCTTTGGCCTCCACACCTTCGCCACGGCGTGGACCCCGGACGAGGAGCGGATGCTGGCGCGCTCCATGGCCACCATGCAGACGGACACCGCCGCCCCCGGCGGTGCTGCGCGGCGCGACAGCGCGGAGGCGGGGTTCGTGGCGCTGATCCGCCAGAGCGTACAGGCGGAGGGCGACGCGTTCCTGCGCGCGCTGGAGGGGCGGCGCATCGAGCCGGGGCCGGGAAACGACCCGATCCGCACCCCGGCCGTACTCCCCACGGGGCGCAACTTCCACGCACTGGACGCCTCGCTGGTCCCTACCCGCATCGCGCTGGACCTGGGCGGGGTGCTGGCGGGGCGCAGCCTGGAGGCGCTGCGCCGAGAGCGGCGCGACTCCGCCTTCACCCCGGCGCGGGTGAGCGCGGTGCTGTGGGCCGTGGAGACCACCCGCGACGACGGCTCCATGATCGGGTGGGTGCTGCATATGCTGGGGGTGGCGCCGCAGTGGGACGCGCGCGGCAAGGTGAAGGGGCTGCAGCGCGTGCCGCTGGACTCGCTGGGGCGCGCGCGGGTGGACGTCACACTGGTCACCTCGGGCCTGTTCCGCGACCTGTACGCCCCCGCGCTGCACCTGCTGGACGACGCGGTGCGGCTGGCGCTGGCCGGCTCTGGCCGCACGCTGGTGCGGGATCACCCGGAGCTCGCGGGGGCGCTGGGCGGGGTGCTCGCCGGGATTCCCGATAGCACGTGGGGCGACGAGCCGCTCGCCCGCAACCCGGTGGCCCGGCACTGGGCTGGCGAGGTGGGGGAGCGCTTCGCCGCCGCCCCGGCGCTGCGCACCGACTCCGCCGCGGCGGCCGAGCTGGGGCGCCGCGCTGCCGACCGCATCTTCGGGCCCGCGCCGGGGGGGTACGGCGCCGGGATCAACTACCTGGTGAACCAGTCGTGGAGCTGGCGCGAGCGCGGCGACGTGGCGGACCACTACCTGGGGCGCATGCAGTACGCCTACGGCACGGGCGGCTGGGGGCGCCCGCAAGGTGCGGAGGGGCTCGCGCGCAAGCTGCGCGGCACGGACGCGTCCTTCCACTCGCGCGCGTCCAACCTGTACGGCGTGGTGGACAACGACGACTTCTTCGACTACTTCGGCGGGCTGTCACTGGCCAGCGAGCGCGTCAACGGGCGGGCGCCGTCCAGCTTCATCCTGCACTCGGCCAACCCCCGGCGCGCCGAGGCGGAGCGGCTGCAGACCTTTCTGGGGCGCGAGCTGCGGGCGCGCTACTACAACCCGGAGTGGATCCGCGGGCAGATGGCCGAGGGGTACGATGGGGCCCGCACCGTGTCCAACAAGTTCGTGGAGTTCCTGTGGGGGTGGCAGGTCACCAACCCGGACGTGGTGCGCCCCTGGATGTGGGACGAGATCCAGGACGTGTACCTGGAAGACAAGCACGGGCTGGGGGTGAGCCGGTGGATGGCGGAGGGCGACCGCGCCTACGCCATGCAGAACGTGGCCGGCATCCTGATGGTGGCCGCGCACCGGGGGTTCTGGAAGACCGACCCGGCGCGCCTGCGGCGGGTGGCGGACCGGCTGGCCGCGCTGGTGGCCGAGCGCGGAACCGCGTGCTCGTCGCACCTGTGCGGCGACGTGGAGGCGATGGCGTTTGCCGAGGCTCACATGGCGCCGGAGCGGCGCGCCGCCTTCCGCGCCGCGCTGCGCGAAGCCCGCAGCGGC
>CADCTW010000097.1 GCA_902805735.1 uncultured Gemmatimonadota bacterium
CGCCCGGAGTGACGGGGGCGCGGGTGGCGGGGTCGATACCGAGCGGCAACCACAGCGCGAGATGCGCGGCTACCGCACGAGCTGCGTCCACGCCGGTTCGCCGCCGGCCGAACACGGCCTCCGGGGTACTCACGACCGCCGGTCCATCAGGTAGCCGCGCAGCATCTCGAGAGACCGAACCTTCGTCGCGCGGTCGAACACGATCGGAGGCCGCTCCGTCTGGAAACGCGCGTAGAAGAGCTTTGTTCCGACGACCACGAACCGTCGCTCGACCTGTCGGATGCTGCCCTTGGCGCGCTTGTTCGTCAGTGACCGACGCAGCGCCCCGGTCGCCACGAGAATCTTCGGGCTCTGCCCGAGCGCGGCCTTCTTGCGGACCGTCGCGGGCGCCAGCGGCGGCCAGTCGCCTGCGCCCTGCGCCGCGAAGCGAACCCGGGTTGCCTTGCGGATCTCGTCTGAGACATCGCGGAGCGCTGGTCGCATGTCCTCAGCGCGGCCACCGAAGCGCTCAAGCGACCGGGTGACCTCGTCCGTCCCCGCGTGAGAGAACCGGAAGGCGCTCACAGCAGGGGTTCTAGATCGCGGGTGAGCAGGACGCTGGTGATCGAGCGGCGAGAGACCGGTTCCCCTGTCCCGCCGGTCCCGTCGTCACGGTCGCGCGCCAGGCCCTCTAGGAGCATCGTCAGGAACCGATCGAGCATCCTTTCCCACTGATCCCAAGCCTCGCGGACTGCGTCGCGCTGCTGCTCAGGCCAGAAGCCGGGTTCAAGCAGGAGGGCGGTCTGCAGCTTGACGACCTGCCGTGCGGTTGGCTGCCACGCCTCCGGGACGTCTCGGCCGATGGCGGGGGCGAGCAGCAGCCATGCCATCCGGATCTGTTCCTCCACCTGGGCGGGGGACGGCCTGGTCGCGAAGCTCGGCTGGCCGCCCTGCTCGCCCATCGCGCGGGTGAACATGAGCGCGGCGACGTCGTGCTGGTCGGGCAGCCAGGCGGGGTACCGGGCTGCGTCGATCGGGGCGGAGACGACGAGTAGCGTGCCGCCTTCAACGACGCCGGGGCTGGTGGTCTCCCACTGGTACAGCCAAGTGCCCGTCTCGGTAAGCGCGACGTCGGCGTGGTAGACGCCGACCTCGGTCTTGACGATCGGGGCGGCGGGGCTCGTGAAGGTCGTTGGGATCCCGGCGGGCGTGCGAACGGTGAGCGTGAGGGTCGCGGGGTCCGTGAGGGCGCCAGCCTTGTCGTGGACCTTGAGGTTCAGGCGTGCGGTGTCCCCGCGCTCGTAGTCAGCCATGCGTCACCTCCAGGGAGCCTGCGTGGGTGCTGTCGGCGTCGAGCGTCCCGTTCCGGGTGGCGGTGGTAGTCAGGCTGCCGACGCGCTCGGTGGTGACGGTGAAGCGCGTGAGCGGCCCGACCAGCGCGAGCGTCGCCCACATCGTGGTGCGGGCCACGGTGACCTGTCCCGCGAGATCCCAGCTTGTGGTCCTCGCGGCCATGGCTTGCCCGGCGACATCCCACGAGATGGCGCGCGCGGCGTCCGCTGCCACGAGCACATGCCATGTCGCGGAGCGGGCGGTGCTCGTCTCGGCGAGCGTCTGCCAAGTGCTTGAGCGGGCGCTCGAGACTTCCGCCGCCACACTCCAAGTCGACGAGCGCGCCGCCGTAGCTTCGGTCAGGACCGCCCATGTCGTGGTGCGCGCCGCAGTGAAGGTCAACCCGACGCCCCACGTGGTCGTGCGAGCCGAGATTGTTTCCCCGGTGAGCGTCCAGGACGTCGATCGGAGCACTTCGAGGACCGTTGTCGGCGTGGTGCCGTCCGTGTTCCACGTGGTGGTGCGGGTACTCGTGGTCTCACCCGCGAGGGTCCACGGGGAGGTACGGGGCGCTTCGAGCGATCCGCGTGTCTCCCAGGTGCTCGTGCGAGCCGTGGTGGCTTCGCTACGCACCGCCCACGTGGTCGAGCGAGCGACGGTGGATTCCCCAGCGACCGCCCAGGACGTCGCTCGAGCGCTCGTCGCTTCCGCGCGCAGTGCCCACAAGGTGCTGCGGGCCGCCTCGGCGGGCGTGAACAACGTCCAAGTCGATGAGCGGGCGGCGGTGACCTCGCCCGTGAGCGTCCAGGTGCTTGAGCGGGCGCTAGTGGTCTCGGCGCGTGTCGCCCACAACGTGGTGCGAGTCGCTTCGGTCGGCGTGAGGACCGTCCATGACGACGACCGGGTGGCCGCGACCGTCCCCGCCGTGTTCCAAGTCGACGAGCGTGCCGCTTCTGCGCTTCCGCCGAGCGCCCAGGACGTGGAGCGGCTGGCGGCGACCTCGGAGCTGAGCGCCCAGGACGTCGTACGAGTTGTCGTGGCCTCAGACCGCGTGTTCCAGGTAGTGGTCCTCGCGGCGGTGGCTTCTCCGGCCAGTGTCCATGTCGTGGAGCGCGACGCCTCGAGACTTCCGCCGATGCCCCACGTTGTGCTGCGTGCTGCGGTCGCCTCGCCCCGAAGTTCCCAGGAGGAGGTTCGTGCCGCCTGCACTTCCGTCAGCCCGGCATCCACCGACCAGCCCGTGGAGCGTGAGACCTCGACCTCCACGCCGACGCCCCATGACGTCGTCCGCGCGACCGAAACGAACGAGCCATCATCGAAGGCCCGGGACGCGGATAGCTCTGGTGTCCCGAGCCACTCGGCGTTCAGGTCGTCGCCGTCGAAGTAGTTGAAGTCCGGCGGCGTGGTCTGAAGCACGTCAGGGCGGACGAGGCCGGAGTCGGTGCGGAAGGTGTAGGTCTGGCCCGCCGTCAGGCCCGTGACCCAGAACGCCGAGAACGCCCAGCGCGGCGGCGTGTTCGGGACATTCGACGCGCTCGCCTCTGACGGGAACTCCTCCATCCCCGACACAGACATCTGCTGCCACGCGCCGGCTGGCGGGTTGGTGATCGCGTAGCCCTTGCCGTACTGGCGGGTCCCCGCGTTCGAGTACGTCTCGATCAGGTTGTAGATCTGCGCCCCGGCCGGTAGCGCGCTGACGGGCTTGATCGCCGCCGAGGTGATGCTCAAGTCCTGGTTGCTGACCGGCATCGCGGTCCCCAGGCAGTCGCCCGGGTCGCCCAAGTAGAGCATCGCGCCCGTGCTGCCCGTGGGAATCGTGACCGACCATTCGGCGCAGGCGCTCCCGTGGAAGGCGTCAGCCGCGGTCCTCGTCGGAGTGAACTTCGTGGCCGTGTCGACCGTCAGGAACCCGCCGACGATGTTCGCCTGATACCCCGCGAGCCGGGTCGCGTCGGCCTCGACCGACGGGTTGCGGACGTAGTTGACCCTGACGTCGCGCTTGCGGCTCTGCGACGCGTGCGGCGTGCCAAGCCACTGCCAGTCCTCCATGTCGCCGTCCCCGTACGGCGGGACATCCCAACCCTCACCGGGCCGCGTCGCGTTGCGGTCAATCAGGTCGTGGCTGGCGAGCTGCGAGTCGAGGTAGACGTTGAACGCGCCCGCCGCGACCGCGTACAAGCCGACCCGGCATTTCGTCGCGCCAGCCGGTGCCGTCGCGATCGCCCTGAACTCCCACTCACCCGTGCCCGTGAACCCGGTGGTCGAGTTCGTGAGCTCCCTGGGCGCGTTGGTCATCGCCGCCGTGCTGATCACGGTTCCGGCACTGTTGAACCACTGCACGACCGGGAAGAGCCCCTGGTTCGTGACCGCACGGATGACCTGGCGGTAACCGAGCACCTTGCCCTCCTCGCAAGGCACATCGTTGTGCCAGCAGAACAGCGACCCGGCGCCGATGGAACTGCAACCGACCCGCGCTGACTTCCCGCCGCGCCACGACCAGTCCGTGACATGGTTCGCGAACGCGCCCGTCCCAGCGACCGACAAGCCATTCGCGCCGAAGACGATCGACGCGGCCTCGAACGACGGCTGGACGATCAGGTTTGTGTAGAACTCCGCAGGCTGCTTGAAGTCCGTCCGAACCGCCCTCTGTCGCCGCGACGGCGCCAGGACGGTCGGCGGAACGGATACCTGCCGCCCGTTGTGTGGCGTATTCAGCGGCAGCCGTGTGGCGGGCACGGGCTACTCCCGCCAGCGCACGTACAACCTAAGCGCGCTCGACAACGCGATGTTCACGAGGACGAGCGACGTGCCCGCCTTGATCCGAAGCCCCATCGGCCAGGTCCACACGATCCCGTTGCCGATAGCGCCCGGGATGCTGATCTGCCGCTTGTATGGCGACGGGGCGGTCGCGGCAGTCGTCGCCGCGAGAACGACGCCACCCTCAGAGGCGACCTCATCGCCGCCCAAGTCAGCGTCGCCCAGGCCGACCGTCCCGCCGACACCGGCAACACCGGCCCGGCCGAAACCGAGGATGCTTGCGGTCGCCGCGTTGAGGAACAGACCAAGCTCCTCCACGAACATCGGACGGTTGATCGCCCGCAGTTCGGCGGCAATCGACCCTGCGGCCGTCGCGGTCGTCAGATCGCCACGTTCGTAAAGGCGCATCAGGCCGCCGTGTCGAGCGCCACGCGGAACCCGACGCTGTCCCCGTTGAACGCCGTCGTGCCCGCCAGCACCGTCCGACGCAACCACACCGCCTTGTAGGAAGCCGGCCCAATGTTCCCCAGGCTGATCCCCGCCGCACGGGTCGTCGGCCGACTGAACGTCACCGACGTCGGCGCGGTCTGCTCGTTCGCGACGACCTGCGCCGCCGTCCCGGCCGCAGCGGCATCCGCGCCACCATCGACCGCCGTGTCCGCGCTGCCGCCCTCCGCGTCGAAGAAAAAGGCGACCGCCTCCGCAGTCAGCGTGGCGTGGTTGTTCTGGACGTAGATGCACCGGTACTCCACGTCACCCGCGGAGTGCTCGGAGCCCGACACGTTGTCCCAGATCGCGTTCAAGGTCGCGTCCGGGATGATTCCGCCACCGGCCGTGCTCATCGCGCCACCAAGGGAGGCGGCGGGGGACGTGTTGGCCGCCCCGCCTGAGAGGCGGAACGCGACATCTGCGGCAACAATGGGCACGAGGTGGCCCTCCTCTACGTTTGAAGTCTCAGCTCGCGGCGACCCGTAACGGCGCCGCGAGCATAGGGGGGACTAGGCGGTGCCGACTCCGCCCTTGACGCCGGGCTCATCACCGATCTGCTCGGTGCGCGGCGCCTGCTCGACCACCACGGCCGTCGGCTCGCCCGGCTTCGGGTTCTCCACCGGCACGACCGTGGAGCCGGGGATGAACCGCTCGCGGTAGTCACCGCGCTTCAGGCCAGCACCAGCGGCGTCCTCGGGACCCACGGGCTCCGAGGCGTCCCCGGGGAGCATGGGAACCCCAACGTCGGTGGCGTCGTCGCGGGTCGTCACTCCGCCTTCGGTGTGCTCGAGCTTGTCGTTCTGCTTCTCAGTGGCGATGTTCTTCGGCTGGGGCATCAGGAGTTCTCCTCGAGGTTCGTTTCGGTGGCGCCGCAGTCGACGCACCGGGTCACGCGGACAGCGCCGCGCGGGGACTGCTGGACATAGGTCTCCACTCGCCGCCCGACACACCCGGGAACGTGCGCGAACACCGCGGGTTCGGTCGGGGGGTCGGGCGTCTTGTGAGCGGGACGGACGGCAGTGGAAGCCACGAGCTAGATCAGGCCGCGAGCACACCACGGAGGCGCGCTGCCCCACGCCCGCCGAACACGGCGAGGCCGGGGTAGTACTCAACGCGATGGCGAAGCGCGGGCTTGGAATCGAGTTCGCCAAGGTCCACGACGGACGGCGGCGCCGTCTGCAAGCCGGTCACGCCCTGATCCTCCTTCGAGCGCCCGTACTTGACCGCGTAGATCGAGGAGGCCACGGTGCTCGTGCCTTGCGTCTCGGTCTGCGGAAGGATCTCAGTGCCGTCCGCACGCTGGCCGGCGTCCAGGAGCGCGATACCGCGGTACGCGGGGTTGATCTTGTCGAGTGCGCCGCCGTTGACCTTCTCAACGAGATTCAGTCGGCGCAGCGTGGACAGGACCCGCCCGCGAATGACGCTGTTCATGTACAGCGCCTGGCAGCCAGGAACCCGAGAGATGAGCAGGTCGAGCTGGTCGAGGAAGCTTTGGCGGGCGTTGTCATCAGCCCCGGTGACCGGCATGCCGTTCGCGGCGGCGTCGATGACCTGCGCGTTGACGAGGCGCTTCTTCAGCCCGTCGAACGAGTTGGCGTCAACGGCGACGTCGCCGTTGAAGAACGTGTCCTGGAACTTGATCACCATGGCTTTCGCCTTGCCACGGAGAGCGATCGACCGCTCCTGCACCTCGTTCCCGCCCCATGCGAGGAGGGCCTTGTCGACGTCGGAGTCGCCGCCAAGGATGGTCAGGGACTCCGTCTTCTGGTTGACGGTGCCCGTCGACTCGGCGTAGGCCGAGTTGACGGCTCGGAACTCGACGCCCGGAAGCGTCGCCTCAAGGTTGTACCTGAAGGAGTTGCCCGCGATGTTCTGCATCGGCAGGAAATCGAGGATGGCCGATTCGAGCACGATCGTCTCGACGAGGCCACGCTCGACCGGGTTCTGCACGAGCTTTGCGTGCTCTGCAAGGGTCAGCATTGGTTTTTCTCCTTGTGGTGTCGCCGACCCTGCGGACGGCTACTTTTTGTAAACGGGGGTCATGCCAGACGCCATCCGAGCGAGCCCGGGTGCGATGTCCTCGGGATTGGCCGAGGGCGCGTTGCGGGCACCGCCGTCAGACGGGCCTGGGTCCTGCGGCCTCTTCTCGGTGGAGAGGAGGTACGTCTTCTCCGCGAGGAGCTCCTTGACGGCCTTCGCGGCACCCGTGACGGTCTCGTCATCGGCGACGACTACCTGATCGGGCGGGATGAGCGCGACAACCGCGTCCGCGTCGATCGCGCCCTGCTTAGCGGCCTCCGCGACGATCGCTGAACGTCTCAGGACCCCGGCGACGCGACGTGACGCGCTCTCCGCGCGTTTGCTCTGCTCGTCGCGTTCGCGTTCGGCCTTCTCCGCGCGACTGGCGGCCTTCTCCAGGTCGCTCTTCTGCGCGGCCTCGATCTCGTCGAGCTTGCTGGCCTTGGCCTTCAGGTCGTCGAAGCCCTCGAACTCCTTGGCTTTGGCGGCCTGAGCGCGAGCCACGCGGTCCTGCACGATGCGGTCGAGCTCCTCCTGGGAGAACGCCTTGCTCGCGGGCGGATCGGTGCGCGGCGGCGGAACGTAGGGGGCGGGGTCCTTCGGGGGGTCCGCCGGGGGCGGGGGGTCCTCGTTGCGAGGATGCCAAGCCGGGATCGCCGCGTAGGCACCCGACTCGTAGTCCGCGGCGTCAAGCGCCGCGAGTTGACCGACGAGACGTAGGGTCTCGTCGTGGGTGTTCTGGGTCATGCGTCCTCCCGTGGGGAGTCACCGGCCAGCTAGAGCGGGTGGCCGTCTACCGCGATGCCGCTACCTGCGCGGCAAGAGGGGTGCTAGCGGTCGCGCAGCAGGGGGGAGGCGGCGCGCTCGGCCGCCTTGCGCTTCGCGTAGGCGTATCGACGGACACGACCGCACAGGCCCCCGTCGGCGCCCCTGTAGACGCCAAGGTGCTCAAGGCGCCACCACGCCTCCGCTTGCACGGCGCGCGGCCACGAGTAGCCGTAGCGAGTTCGGTAGCTCACGCCGTCACGCCCGTTGGCAGTTCGATGCGCGGCGGATCCGCGGGCGGGGAGCCGAAGTCGCGGGCCGCGAGCACCTGCTGCGTCGCGGCCTCCAACAGCTCGGCCTTGCGCATCTCACGCATCCGGCTGATGTCGTCCGGGGAGTAGTCCGCGTCACGCCAGCCCTGCTCACGAGGCACGCCCAGACCCGCGACGCGCTTGACCACCGCGTCCGCGTGCTCGGACTCCGTCCGGTACTCGTGTGGAGCCCACTGCGTCTGGAAGCGCAAGCCGGCGCGAGAGTCGCCCTGCCACGCGAAACCGATCCGGACCGCTCGAGATGCGGCCCCACCGAACGGGCGATGCTTCGCGGCCACCTTGGAGACGAGCCCGGCTTCGGCAGCACGAAGGCTCTCGCCGCTCGGCAGAGCCACGCGACCCGAGAGCAGGTAATGCACCGGCACCCGCGCCCGCGAGGACAACGACTGCACTCGCTGCACGACGAGGTCAATGCACTGCCCGAGATTGGAGGACTGCAACTGGCCGATCTTCGGCTCCGGATCGACGTCCTTGTCGTAGTCGAGCATCAACAGGGCGCCCGGCGACGTGTCCAACGGGACCTGGTTACCCGCAGCGTCCCTCGGGACCTCCACCCCGATCGCGTACCTGAGCGCGAAGCCCTGATACCTGCTCACGCTGTGCGCATCGACCAGCGTCCCGTTGAGGCTGTCCTGGGTGCCGATCATGTCCGCCATGTCGCTGCGGCCAAGGCCGATATGCGCCGCGGGCGGGATGAGATGCGGCCACGACTGCAACGCGGTCCCGGTCCGCGACGGGAGCATCGTCGGCTCGTTGACCACCGGGACCACCGGCACACCAACAGATGCGGGCATCGAAGACTCTGCGGGGACACCGTCAAGCTCGCGAGGCTCCCAGCCGCCATCCACGCCCCCAAGAGACAGAACCTCCGCGACATCACGAGCACGAGCGCGGCGGTAGCGATACACGCGCCCCGGCATGTACAGCGTCGCGAACTCATCACCCCAATCCGTGCGCCAACGCTTCAACGCAGCGACAACACGATTGCGATCCTCGGCGTGCCTTGCGACCGCCATCTGCCCCGGATGCTCAAGCGTGATCCTCGCCGGGCCATCACCCTCACCGGCCCACACCAGCAGGTACGCCTCGCCGTGCTTGCACGCCTCAGTCCATAACTGCGCCTCATGCTCAACCAGGTCGCTGCCCGCCCAAATCTCCCAAGCATCCCGATCCCCCGCAACGTCATCCGAACCGGCCAGCGAGAAACCCTGCACACTGATGCGCTCCACCGCCGACTGCACCACAAGCGGCATGTAGTTATCGCCGACACTGGCGAGCATCGCGCCCATCGCCGCGCGCAACCGGGATGGCACGAACGCCAGCGAGTGACGGCCCTCGTAGTAGTCCTCGTACAAGTTCACCAGGACGCGCCGCACGTCGAGCTCCGCGCTCAACGTCTCCAAGTACCAGGCAGGAGAACCGACCTCCGGGCCGCCCTCAACGGCGGAAGTGATGTCGATGCTCGCCATGAAGAACCCTTTCAGAAGGAGGCAGCGGCACGCTTGCGCCGGCGGGGCGCTTTGCCGAGACCGGAAAGCGCCAAGGTGACCGCGACCAGCGGGCTGATGTCCACCGTGGAACGAGTCCGCGACCACGTCCACGCCTCGCCAGCCGAACCGGCCGGGCGCTTGGCAGCACCCTTCACCGCCGCCAGCAACCCGGGGTGCCCCGGGTGACGCAAGGTGCCCTGATCCACAGCGTCGAAGATCGCTCCAGAAGCCTCCGCGCTCTCCGCCGTGCTTCGGCCAGAGACAACGACCCCGTCAACCTTCCCGTCCTTGACCAAAGCTGCAGCCGGGCTCGACAGCCCGTAGACCACCGATGAATGCTCGTGAGTCGCGGTCAGTTCCCCTAACCGACCCCCGACCCAGCCCGTTCCGGGCCGATGCTCGATTACCTCGACGTGCGAGAGCCCGTCTGCTCGGAGACCCGCGACGCCGATCGACGCAGCCGAGCGATCCGGCCGCACGTCGAACGCGAAGCACACCGGCCCAACCATCTGAGACGAAGGGTCCTGCAAGGCGAGCCAACCGTCCAGCGGGATGCCACCCGGGACGATCTCGTCGGGCGCGGGCCAATCGCCCACACCGAGACGCTCGACCGCGAACGTCCGCGGGTCCATCGAGCGCTGCTCACGCGCCACATGCTCCAAGCTGATCCGGATCCCGAGCCCCGGGTTCGCGCGAGCCCACTGCTCTGCGTCCGTCGCACGCTCCCCGACCAGCTCCGGGTCTTCAGCGTCAGCCGACCAACCAAAGTACGCCAGCGACGGGTCGTTATGGCGCTCGCCGTGCTCGTCCGTGACCCCGTTGATCGCGCGGTCACGGACCCGCGCGAAGACTAAGCCGTGCTCCATCACTTCCTGATCGACCGCAGACCCCGTGTACCACACCTGCGGATTCTCGACCGCCGACACCGTAGGCAGAACCGCGCCGTGTATCGCCTCGGGAATGACCATCGCCTCGTCCAAGATCAGGCAGTCGCAGGTGAACCCGCGGGTACCGCCCTTCGTGCGGGTGCGGAAGCGAATGCGCTGCCCGCTCTTGAACTCGATGCCCTCCTCGCCGTGGGAGTGCTTGTAGCCCTTCGGCTTGACCTGCGAATGAAGGTCCGGAGTGTTTTGGATCAAGCTTTCTAGCCGACGGAACGCCTCGATCGCCGTCGCGAACTCGTGCGCCGAATGGATAATGAGTTCCTCGCCCAAGATGAACAGGCCGGCCAGTTCGCGGGCCTCCAGGAGACCGCCCTTGCCGTTCTGACGAGCGACCTCCACTCCAACCTCGAACGCCGCCCACTGCCCGTCCTTGTCCTCGCTCAAGGCGTGGGTGAGAACGAACTGCTGCCAAGGGTCCAGGTGTAGACCGGCCATCGCCGCGAGTTCGATGGCCTCAATGCCAGTCGAACTCGTAGCGGAAGCCGGAAGGCTAAGAAGACTGGGCCGCTGAACGCCCGAGACGGGCGGCGCGACGAGCTCTGAGATCGTCAAGGGCGGTCGCTTTCTGCTCTTCAGGGAGCCGGGCGCGCAACTGCTCCATCGTGTCGACCAGCACCCGCGCGCACATCGACTTCGACGTGCTCGACGAGTCGCCGTCGATCTCGCGAGCCAACGCGCGAGCCGTCGCAGCCTCCGCGCTCTCGGCGACATCCGGGGCCACCTTCTTGAACGCCGCCAGATCCCTGTTCACCGCCTTCAACACCGACACGGTCACCACCTCCGAGAGAAGTTCACTTCCGACTCCCGCAGAACGCGATGCGTCGACGTTGCCCGGTTACACGCCGTGTGCTCCGGGCCGACGTACACCGACCGGTCCAGGTCGTCGTGACCCAGGTCCCACGATGCGCCCGGTGCGATCAAGCGGCCACAGCGAGCGCACGCTACGAGCCCCGCTGCGACCTTCGGAGCCCACCTAGCCCGCCGGAGCCGATGTGCTCGACCGTAGCCCCGCTGCGTCGTTTTGAGCGGCGACTGAGCGGCGGCTGACTTCCGCTTCTGAACCTCGGGGAGAGAAAAGCGCGACCGGCCAGTCGCCGGGAGAGGAGACATGTTGACCTCCTACGCCTGGGGGGTCGCGAGCCTCTCGGGTGCGTAGCGCTCAAGGGTCTCGATGGCGTCCGCGATCCGGTCGGACACGCGCTGGCCTTTGCGGTGGCGTCCACCCTTGGTGATCCAGAGCTCAAGGTTCTCGATGCGGTTGTCATCGCGCACCCCGTTGAGATGGTGGATGGACTCGCCTTCCACGAGTGGTCGGCCGAGGTGCGTGCTCATGACGAGGGTGTGCTCGAGCAGGTGCCCGGTCTTCCACGCGTTCGGGTGACCCTTGGCGCTGACGACCTTGTAGCCGTTGTTGTCGAGGTGTCCTTCTCCTGCCGTCTTGAAGGTCCTGACGGGCGACACGTCGGTCTTGAAGGTCCCGTTGAGCAGGCGCGAGTAGTGCGCGGTGCAGAGCCCCTTGGTCTTCGCCCGCTTCTCGCACCCACCTACTGAGCACGGGCCGCGGTTCTTGAGTGGCTGGCCCTTCTGGCACTGGTTCAGTGGGAGGTGCGAGTAGACGTCGCCGTAGTACCGGTGGCGGCGGTAGTGCGCGCTGCACCAGCCCTTGGTCTCGGCGCTGTTGGGGCAGCCGTCGACGCTGCACGGGTTACCGTTGAGTTTGCGGTGCTGTTGGCTGCAAAGGTCGCGGCAGAACCGCTGGCGCCAGTGGTTGGCCACGAAGGGCGTAGCGCACTGCTCGCAGCCGCGCTCCGTGCGCCACGTACCGAGCGGGTCGCCGTACTTGCGGAAGCGTTCGTAGTGGCTACTGCACCATCCGCGCGCTCGCGCATCCTTGGTGCAGTCCGTGATCGTGCAGGTAGCATCGGTCATGTCGAACCTCCCGGGGTTCGGTCATGCCCTCGGTCCGTGTCAGCGGATGCGAGGGCGCTTTGTCCCTTGGATTCTACAGGACGCCCCGCAGCGTGTAGGTGCTGTACGTCCCGTAGGTCCCGGTGTGTTGGGTGCTGGTGATGCCGGCGGCGTCGAGCTCGACCGTCTTGGCTGGGTCGTTGGTGTGGATGGTGATGGTGCCGTCGGGTTGCGCGTTGATGGTGGTGTCCATGCTGTCTCCCTTGAGGATGTGTTCCATCTCGTCCATCGGTCTGCTGAAGGTGCCTGGGGTGAGAGCGCCGCGAAGCCGGTCGAGCGCGGCGGCACGCTTCTCGGCTCGAAGGCTCATGGCCGATCCTTGGTTGTCTCGGTGAGTGCGTGGCGTTGGTCGAGGAGCTTGTCGATCTCGGCCCAGCATTGGAGTGGGCTGATCTTGGGTTCGAGGCCCACGTGGTATTCGGCGATGTGTTCGCGGTACGTGTTGAGCTTGGCGTCGATCTGGGTGATGACGAGTGGTGCCTGGTTGAGGGTGACCGATGGCATGGCGCTGCTACTCGACGTCGCTGACGGGGCTGAGCATGTGCAGTGCGGCTGATTGCGCTAGCCCTCCGATGTGCATGGGGCTGGTGCCTGGGAGCGAGCGGTAGTTGACGTGGAAGCGGTCCTCGCTGTCATCGCCGTCGGGGTCGGGCACTTGAACCTCGAAGAGCAGGGTGGCGCTGGTGAGGGTCGCGGTTGGGCCGTACTCGTCTTGGATGGCGTCGATGGCGCGCATGGCTAGGTCGGCTAGTGCGCGGTGGTCTTGCTCGTCCATCACTCGTTGGTGGCTCGGCGTATGCGTGCTCGTCGTTGGGCGCTTGCGGCTTCGAGGTGCGCGAGGCGTTCCTTGTTCTGCCTGCGTAACGTGGCCGCTCTCTCTGGTGGGAGCGTGTCGTAGATGTCGCGGATGCGGCGCTGGTTGGCTTCGGCGCAGACGGTGGCGGCGGTGGCGTTGAGTTCGCGTGCGGTCTCGGCGTGCTGGCGCCATGCTTCCTTGTTGCGGATGCGTAGCCATGCGGCGCCGAGGGTGAGCGCGACGATGGCGCGGATCATGCGGCAGATGACCTAACCAGGATGGCTGGCACCTGCGCTGCGACAACCTCCTGGTAACGCTTGATCGACTCGGCCGTGGGGCCGACCTGGATGGTTACCTTGTTGACGAAGTCGAAGATGACGGGCTGCTGTTCGTCGCTCATGCGCACTCCCATGCTCTGAGTCCCTGTCCTCTGAGGATGCGTCCGGCGATGACGTGCTGCCGGTACGGCGTGGCGTTGTGGGCGTAGCCCTTCCCGCCGTACGCCCTCCACGTGGAGGGGATGGCCTGGTAGGCGCCGCCGGCCATGCTGCTGCGGTTGAGTGCCCGGAAGTTCCCTCGGCTCTCGCACATCACGATGCGCCACGGGATTGCCCATCGTGTCCCGCCCGGCCCGGGGAACGGGGTCACTTGCTTGATCGCGACCCGTGTGCGGCACTCGGTGTGGCGGTTGCACCAGCGCGCTGACGCTTTGGCTTGGCGTTCAGTGGCGCGCTTGTGGCAGACTGGTTGTCTGACACGCGTCGCGTGCCTGGGTGCTGGTGGGCAGTGCGAGCGCGTAGGCCAGCGTGGCGAGCATGGTGGCTCGCATGGCGGTGCCTCCTCACGGCGGGGGTGGGGTCAGGCGGCGCGTTGCTGCTGAGCGCGGCGTAACGCGTTCACGGCGGCCCTGGCGTCCTGGGTGGTGACGGCGCCGGCTGCGTGCAGGTCAAGCAGCTCGAGCAGGGTCCGAGCTTCGGGGCCGGTGGCGTGGAGTTGCGCCTCGTAGGCGGTGAGCCTGAGGCTGCGCTCGGCGCGGTGTGTGATGGGGGTCGCCATGACGGGGTGCGTCACGGGACGTGGGGTGTACAGCGTTTGTGCTGAGGGCGGTATCCGCTGTCGGCCTGGTCGCGCTATGGCGCGGGGTGCAGGGACTTGTCCTCGTGACGCTGTGCGCGATTGTAGCGGAGCGTCGGACGGCGCAGTTACGGCGCCACGCTGGGCCATGTTCGACCCTGCTCCCCACGAGGGGCGGTGCGCCGTTCGATGTACGCCTCGACGTCCTCGGCGAAGTAGCGCGTAGAGCGGTGGCCGAGGACCACGCGGCGCAGCTCGCCGGCTGCCGCGAGCGTCCGGATCTGCCGCGGCGTGTAGCCGAGGATCTCCGCGACCTGGGCTCCCGTCAGGAGCGGGCGGATGGCTGGTGTATCGCTCATAGTCTCTCCTTTAGTCGTTCGCAAGGGTGCTCATGCGGCGCGCCTCACCCGGTCGCGGGCTGCCGTACTTCGGGCACTCTTTCCTCCGACGTAGCGACCATGTGCTCGCGCCACTTCGGCCCTGCAATCACGGTGCCCTCGTGGATCAGGTGGGTTACGACGCGCTCCATCAGGCGGCGGTTGACCGCAGGCACGTCCTCCCTCCCACGGCACCGCCGATTCCTTCCGCGTCTCGTGGTCCATTGGCGCGAGACGCTGATAGTGCTCGTGGAAGCGATGCGCGATGAACGTCGGCGCGTACTCACGGACGGGAGGACCGGACGGATGGATGGCTTCGCCGCCGCGCCGATTGAGCGCAGCTCCAAGGTGGCCGGCCTTGCGGGCATCAGCTACTCGGCGGCTAGCGGTCCGCTCTGAGAGGCCGAAGGCCTGGGCGACGGCGGCGGTGGGCGGTTCGCCTTCTCGTAGCGCTTTGCGGTATACGGATGCGACCTCCTCGAGAAAGGATTCCGGGTCTGGAGCCGCCCTAGGAGAGGAGGTGAGGAAGCCTTGTGATCCCGTCGAAATCAGTTGACCGAACGGGACACGACGAATATCGACCGCTGTGAGTGGCTGTCCGTCGTGGCGCTCGACCTCAACGTGGTGACAGGTCGCAACGCCGTCGATGATCCGCAGGTGGACGGTCACGTTGATCGGCACGTCGAGCGGGGAATCGACGTAGGAGAACTCCTGCATGAACGCCATTATGCTGCGCGCCTAACCCGGTCGCGTGCCGCCCTAGCCCGCTCGCGCCGGTCCTGCGCTTCGAGGCGCCGTTCCTCAGCGGCCCGGTCCCTTGCCGGGGTGGACTGCATCAACTCGCCCTCATCGCGGACCCTCAGCTCGATCCGGGTTGTCAGACCGTCGCCTTGCCGCAGGTAGACCGGGGTGTGCGGCGTGGGTTTCGCGAGCTCGGCGTGACCGGCTTCCACCGTCAGCAGCGTGGTGGCGTGATGCACCGCGAACCCCGCCTCCACGAGTTTGCGGGCGACCTGCTTCGTGACGCGCTTCGATGGCGCTTCCTCACCGTTCTCCTGGCGGCCGGTGCCTACGTGCACGCCGCCTTTGCGGGACCCGAGCCGTAGGGCGTGCTTCATCGCCGGGGTCAAGCGGTGCGGAGTGGTCATGCTGCCTCCTCGGCGCGGGCCAGGACAGCGGCGAGCACGTCGGCGGGACTGACGTCGGCGAACTCCCCATCCGGACCCCAGATGTGCTTGCCGAGCACCTGCACCGGGTCGTCGGTGAACAGGGCGTCTAGGGCGGCGGCGACGGCGGCCTTCCATGAGCTCGACACTGGGAGATTCTGGCTGCACGCTGAGAAGCGGGCCTCGCGGGCCTCTTTCGCCACGTGCTCAGGGACGAGGTTCCAGCCCGCAGCGAAGCCGAGGACCGAGCACCCCAGGAACACAGCAGCGCTCATGCTGCCCGCTCTTCGTCGCGCCTGCTCACCGCGGGTTCGTTCGTCCACTCCCACAACCTCCTGAGCAACAGCACACGACGAGCGGCGGGCGCGAACCGAGCGAGGCGCCGCCTTCGCAACAACGGCGGGGTGTAGCCGTCCAAGCGAGCTAGGACCGAGTTGGTGATGGCGAGCCGGGCGGACGGGAAGTTCTCTCCGACCTCGATGAGGGGCCGGCCTTTCCCGACAATGAAGACGTTGTCGAACACGGCCCGCTCAGGGTCGATGCTGCTGTCGTTGCTGCTCATGCCGCCAACTCTCTTTCGTCTGATTCGGTGCCTGGGTTGAACCGTTGGTGCTCGCCGTCGAACACGACGACCTCACCACCAAGCTTGCCGCCCCTGCATTTCGCGAAGCGCACGATCCCGACGTCGAGCGCCTCCAGGGTCTTCGGGTCCTGCTTGCGCCACACGAACAGCACGTTGTCGGCGATCTCCCCGAGGCTCCCGGTGTCCTTCAGGTCGACGATGGACGGCATCGGGAACCGGCCACTGTCGACGGCCCTGGCGCGGTTGACGTGAGCGCAAACAATCACGTGCCGACCGGGGCCGTCCTTCGCTAGACGGTCGAACTCGTTGACGGCGTCGTCGAGGACCTCGTGGCGCTTCTTGCCGTTGTCGCTCCTGAGGCGCTGCAGGATGTCGACGCCGACCACGTCATAGGCTTGCCGGCGGGCGTGCTGGCAGATCCGGGCGGCAGTCCAGCCGCTGCACTTCACGATGTCGATGTGGTCGCGCTGCATCCCCTCGAGGACCCTCGCGGCGTCCCGTTCGGTGAGCCGGTGGGCGCCGGCCTCAGCCTCCTGGAGCACGCTCAGGGACACCCCGGAGAGGCGGGCGGTGATGCGCAGGGTGCGCTCGTCGGGCTCCATCTCGTTCAAGTACAGCGCGACGCGGCGACCCTCGGCCCACATGCCTTCGAGAGCACCGTCCAGCAGACAGCTCTTCCCGTGGCTCGGAGGACCGGCCATCACCGTCAGGTGCCCGCGGCGAGCTCCACCCCTGGACAGGCTGTTCAGGCGCCCCAGCGGCCAAGCGAACCGCTCCACATGCCGGCCGCCCTGCAACGCCTCCATCAGCCCGGTGCTGCGGTCATCCGGCGTGAACACGGCCTTCGCCTGGGTGCGTTGCACCGTCTCCCCGAGGCGCTCCTCAGCGTGCCGCCACTCAGCGGGAACGCGGCGCTGAGCGGCCGCGAGGAGCGCCGTGGCCTTCACGGCGTTCGCGCGCCACGCCGCGTTGCGCTTCACCGAGCTGACGGCGTCGTTGAACGCGGCTGGGCGGTCCACGCCATATGTGTCGGCGGTCATGTGGTCGATCGCCTGCCGTCCACCCGCGGCTTCGAGGTTGCCGTCGCGGTGCAGGATCTCGCTGACGCTGTGGACGGTGGGGTGGCCGCCACGGTCGCTGATCTCAGCCATCGCGGCCCACATGTGCTGGTGCGCGGGGTGCGCGAAGTGCTCGACGCCCAGGCCGTTGTCCAACGCTTTGCGGTGGAACGCGGTGACGATCAGGCACGACGCGATCAGCGACCGTTCATGGTCACTGTCGGTCCACGCGCTCTGTTCGAGCGGGTCGGTCACTCAGACACCGAAGGGGCTGCGCGTGTTGGTCGGAGCCTGCCAAATGGCGTCCGGTACGACCTGGACCGCGTCGCTTCTGTCAGATCTGGGCATCGGAGTCCTCCCAGCCAGCCATCAGAGACAGGTCGTCAAGCGCGTCCTCAAGCCACTCGATTACGTCGGCTGCATCGTCCCCACGTTCGATGGCTGCGATGGCGCGCTTGACGTTGCGGCCCGGGCTGACGGCCCGCCACCGGTAGCCCTCGCAACGGATGCACTTGAAGTCGACCATGACCGTGGTTCCCGGGTTGACGTAGACCGACTCGGCCTTGGGTTCGCTCATCGCGGTCCCACCCAGATGCTCAGGTCGCCGTCACTGTCATCGACCACGCCAGGCACCGCCGCAAGACGACGAGGCGGCATAGCCGTCACCTGAGAGCACCGATCGCGATACGTCCTGACGAGATCCTTCCGCTTCGTCTTCGCGCCGCCGCCGTCGAGCCAGTAGTCGCAGAACTCACCGATCAGGCGAGGGTGATCGTGCTCCGGGAAGTCGGCGACGAGCGAGCCGACACGACGACGCAACACCGGGCCGGAGCCTTTCTGCTCGGCGAGGCGGGAGAGCCTGAGATGGACCTGGGCGGCGACGAGACGCAACGGCTCAGGGAGCTCATCGGGCCAATCGTCGTCGTTTCCCCCCACACCCCCCTTCTCCCCGTCCCCTAGCCCGTCCCTAGGAGTGTCTGGCGACACTCGACCGACAGTCGCCGAATCCGAGGAAACATCGGAAGACTCTTGAGTGTCGCCGACAGTCTCCTGACCCTCTGCCGACAGTCCCGACAGTGCGTCGCGCAGAAGCGCCCACCGCGATGTCGGCGCACCGTACTCAGCGAGGAAGGCGACCCGGTAAGGGTGATCCGCCGACACCTTTGCGACGTGCGCGACGATGCTCTTGGCGATGTTCTCCGTCTTCTGGCGTAGACGCTTCACGCGTGAGCGGACCCAGACCACCTTGCCGTCGTAGAACGCGAAACGGTGCGCCTCGAGCTCGGCGAACGCCTCGTCGAGTTCTTCGCCGCGTAGGCCGGTCTCGGCTGCGATGAGGCCCCGGGTGACGCGGTAGACGCCGCTCATGTTGCAGCGGGGGTTCGTCCACGTCCACACGTACAGGTAGCGGGCGGTGGGGGAGAGCTCGGCGACGTCGGGGTCACTCCAGAACTCGCTATCGAAGTCCTCTGAGCGGCTCACGCGGCTGCCTTATAGCTGGCTTTTTTGCATCGCTCCGAGCAGAAGAGCCGCGGACGTCCACGGCCAGGCGTGGGAGGCGGGAGTGACTCGCCACAGATCTTGCACGTCGTCCGACGAGCCGGAGGAGGGGCCCCTCCTGCCCTAGTGGCCCACGGCTTGCAGATTCTGCACCTAGTGCGATCCTTGATCCCGGCTTCAGGCAGCTCGTGACCGTTCTCGCAATGCGTCCTGATCGGCATGGCTCGGCGAACGTTCTCCTCTGCGGTGACTACTTCCAGGTGCGCAGGGTTTACGCAGGCCCTCACGCGACAGAGATGGTCGAGCGTCATGCCCTTCGGGATCGGGCCTACGAGTTCGGTGTAGGCAACGCGATGGGCGAGCCGGGGAACCCGGCCAATGCCAAACGACCCGTACCCATTGCATGAGCGGGCCGTCCAGAGCCAGCATGTGTCGGTCTTCTGGACCTTGGCCCAGAACAACTCGCGCTGATTCTGGTTGAGCGGCGGGATTGGGCGTCCCGACAGGGGGCCTCTAGAGGTGACGACGCCCGTGGCGTCGTGTAGGCTGTACTTCAACTGCATGGGAGCTCCGATCTCCTGTGCATGACGGCCTCGCGGATCTGCCAAGAACGCGGGGCCGTCGCTATGTATGGGGAGCCCGTATCTTCCCACACTGACTGGACGCGAACTGCCGTGTACGCGGGTGTTCGTCGCGCTGTTTGCGGGGCTCACGCGGCCTCCTCGCGTTTGTGGTGGATCGCGGCGAGCAGGTAGGAGCCGACGTGCTCGCAATACGCGGGTGGGATGGCCTCCGAGAGTTCGTCGTCGGTCATCCAGTCGATGCCCATAGCCGCTGGCCACTCGTGCTTGCCTCCCGCGTTGCCGTAGACCTGCACGACCTTCGCCAGCCGCGCCTCACCGTTGGGGCGCCAGCCCGTCCAGAACTTCTCCTTGTTGTGCAAGTGGTGAGCGCACGGCGACGACATCACGGGGAACGAGCACTCGAACAAGCGGTGGCGGCGCACGGCGAGGCCGAAGCTTGAGCCGCATAGCCGGATGGGGTCGTGTAGGTGCCGTAGCGCGTCCGGGACGTTCTCGATGACGTATGGCAAGCCTGCCTCGACGAGCAGCGCGCGTGTTGCTGAGATCAGGTCGGTGTGGGTGTGCTCGCGGCCCATCGCTTCGTTTGCGCGCGTCAGGTTGAGGTAGCCCTGGCACGGCGGGCTGGCGTGTATCGCGTCGAACCCGGTGGGCGGGTAGGTGAGCGCGTCGGCCTGATGGAACTCGAACGGGTAGTTGGGCTGCGGGCGATGGTCGACGCCGACGACGTCGAACCCGGCGCGGTGGTAGCCGACGGAGCATCCGCCGGCGCCGCAGAACAGGTCGAGGAGGCGCGGGCGACTCACGCGGCCTCCCTGCGTGCTGCGCCGCTCAGCACGAGCGCGGCGTCCGCTGCTGCGAGCGCGTCCGCCTCATCCTGCGAGGTCCCGGTCCACCCGAGCAGGCGCGCGTGCAACACGAGGCGCTCCTTGCGCGAAGGGGCCGGCGGGGCCTTGATGAGCCGGTCGAGCTCCGCGGGGCCGAGCACGATGACCGGGCACTTGAGCGTGGACCGGGCGGCTTCGAGGAGAACGCCGTAGCTGGCCATGAGGCTGGCGTTGGTGTGCCGGGTGCTCGGACGCTCCACAACGCAAGCCCACGTACCTTCGTCGCTGATGGGGGCAAGCCACGCCCGGGCGCCCACCCGGAGGGCGGTGAGGCGGTCCGGGAGATCCCCGGTCACGGTGAGGGTCGTGGTGCGGATGCTGCCGTCGTGGCGGATGGCGGCCAGGCCGGTGTCGTAGGACGCAGGGTCGATGCCGACGACGAAGGTCACGCGTCAAGCGCCTTGCGTGCGACCTGAGCGATGAACTCGATCTTGTGCTCGGGCGTCGCACCGTTGGCGCAGCAGACACGGATGCGCTCAAGCGCCTCGCGGTACTCGTCACGCTCCATGGTCAGAGCAGACAGCACCTCATCGTGGCCGAGTTCGCAGCGGAAGCAGCCCGGCACGATGGTTCGGTGATCGTGCGGCGCGCCGGTCAGCCCGCCCCCGCCGACGATGATGTGGTCCCCGATCTGGGGGTCACGTCGCGGCATTGTGTTCCTCCCGCCTTGAAGGCTTTACAAGCAGGAGGCACGCGCTTACGAGCTCCGACCCGAACAGTTCCTCGAACTCGGTGAACGCCTCGTCGCTATCCATCCCGGGCGCGTCATCAACGATCTCGTTGTAGGCGTCCCAGATGAGTTTGTCCGCAAGCTTGATCATCCGCTCGCGAGTGAACAAGCGGACGTCGAAATCCCCGGGCTCGCTCTTGCCTGCTTCGGCGCTCATGCTCCCCACCGCCTCAACAGCGCGCAGAAGTGATACGAAAACCCGAGCCGCCATGCGAGCCTGACGAGCGGTCCGCCGTACCGGATCTGCGGGATGTTCTGGCCGTGCCCGCACATGCGCCGGATGCGAGCCCGGGAACGCCACGAGAAGGTCACGCGGCAGCCTCCCCGGGTGCGCGTAGGCCGGGGATCGTGACGGTCCCGAGGCTGCCGTCCCCGGCGTAATCCCAGCCGAAGCGAGCACGGCGAGCGAAGAGTTCGACGTAGGGGCCGGGTGACGCCTGCTCGACCATGTCTATGAAGGCATCGGGTTTTCGGCTATGCGCCTTGCCCATCCGCTTCCAGTTGAACCAGCACGAGTCGAAGCGCTGCAGGGACTTGAGCGAGCCGCATCGCGCGAACAGCACATACTCGACGTTCTGGGCCCACGTCCCGCCGGGCCCTTGACCCATCGGCGTCTTCGCCCAGACAAGCGTCTGCGAGTAGGTGAAGCCCCACGCCTTGACGACCTCGAAGGCGTCGGGGAGGTAGCGGTTGGTCGTCCACAGGTACAGGTGCGCGTGGTCCTCAACCATCGCCGCTACGGGCAGTGCCTTGATCGCATCGACCGTCATCCCGGCGTAGGGCATGGGCGTGCGCCGATTACGGTCCCACTCAACTCCCACCCGTGCCGCACGCTTCGCTGCCTGCGCCATCTGTGAGCCGACCGGCCAGCCCTGGGGGTAACTCCATGGTGGGTCGGCGACGATGGTGCGGTAGCCGCTCATGCGGCGCCCTCGAAATGCTGTCGCCGTCCAGCTCGGGATGCTGCAAAAAGCTGTAGCCAGCTCCGGCTC
This sequence comes from uncultured Gemmatimonadota bacterium, assembly GCA_902805735.1. Taxonomy (GTDB): domain Bacteria; phylum Gemmatimonadota; class Gemmatimonadetes; order Longimicrobiales; family Longimicrobiaceae; genus Longimicrobium. The sequence goes on from CADCTW010000097.1 coordinate 21,820, forward strand.
CTGCGCGAACTCCCTGCAAACCGCGTGCGCGGTCCTGCGCGGTGTTGCGGGGCGTTTCGCCAGGCCCCGCCTACGGTTTCGCGGTCCTGCGGGAGGGTTGATGCAGTCGGGGCGGATGGTTTCACAGACGCGAAACTCGTGTGTTCATGCGGCCCGTGGGACGGGCGGCTGTCAGGAAGCTGCACGCTCATCGCTCGCCCTCCTACGCGCGGGCCAGGACGGCGGCGAGAACTTCGGAGGGACGGACGGTGGCCGTCATGTCCCGGTCGCTCATGTGGACGGACACGTCGTAGACCTCCACCGGCTCGTCGTTGAACAGCGCGCCCAGGGCGGCGGCGATGGCGCGGCGGGCCAAGGCTTCGGCCTCCGCGGCGCCACGACCGCCCGTCCGAGCCGGGTACATCGCGTCAAGCGCAGCCTCCACGACGTGCTCCGGAATGCTCGCGGGGTCAGTCGGCATGGTGTTCCTCCTTGGCTCCTGCGTACTCACGCCGAACGGAGTCCATGATCGCGTCGCAGACGTCCTGCGCCCACTCGGGATTGATCCCGTCGTCGCTGATGGCCGCCAGAACGCGCTCGCGTAAGGTCGGGGGCGGATAGCCGAAGTGTCGGGCGTGCTCCACCCGGCAGTTCTCGCAGCCAGGCCGATAGATCACCCCGTCGTGATCACAGGGTTCTGTGGTGACGTGTTCCGGCATGCTCGCGGGGTCAGTCGACATCACGCGCCCCTCCCCATGCGACGCTGTACGTGCGGCGGGCCGAACTCGCGCTCCGCATGAACAGGCAGGCGCCGGTCATCAGCTTCGGCCAGATCGGCGCCTGGCCTTGTGAAGGCACTAACCTCCCCGTGGCGGGGGCAGTAACCGTCGTAAGTGCAGTGCTCGCAGCGACCCACGAACTCCCCGCCCCCGGTGTGCTCGCGTATCGGGCATGGGCCAGTCAACTGCACATCAGGCTCATGTCGCCGCCATCGTCGGATCACGCGCCCCGCCTTTCCTTGAGTTGTGCGATGTCCCCGTCTGCGTAGCCGTCCATGGCGACCCGGACCCTGGCGCGCGAGATAGCGGAGTCCGCGTGCCCGTACGCAAGCTGCACGCTCATCGAAGGCCCTCCGCGAAGTTCGGCGCTTCCTCAGCCTCACCCACCGTGAACGTGGCGCCGATGCTCTGGACTGCCTCGACCAGCAGATGCGTCGGCCCGAGAGCTGTCATCGGCGTCTCGGGCGCGTAGGTAACGATCCTCGCGACGATAATCTCAAGCGTCTTCTCGTCGGCCGATGCTTCGAGCGCGAGGCGGATAGCGCCGACCACGTCCTCGTTGGAGTAGGGGCCGGGTTCCCTGTGCTCGATCATTGTTCCTCCCACGCGAGGGTCGTCCCCGCGCCGATGGCAGCCGCCGGGAGAAAGCCCGCCCAGCCGACCATGAATGAGAGAGCCAGGCACCCTACGACGACGAGAACCCAGCCCATGACGTTGCGTGAGGTCATCGCAGAATCCAGATGGTGTAGGCACTCACTGCGATGGCAGTGACCGAGAGGGCGATGCTGAGGTACGAGATCATGCGGCCCTCCTTTCGCGCTGACGCGCGGCGTGACAGGCAAGGCACTTCCGCTGGCCCTTCCTCAGGTGGTAAGCGGAGAGGTTGTCCCCCTCAAGCGGGTGGCCGGCAGGACAGTGCGTCTTGCGGGCGTGGGTACCGCTCCAGCCGACTCCACGAAGGATGTTCTCCCTAGTTGTCACCGCCTCAAGATGAGCCGGATTCACGCACCGGGTGTTCCTGCACAGATGGTCGATGACGAGCCCCTCCGGGATCGGCCCGACTTGCTGCTCGTAGTAGTGGCGATGGGCGAGATGCCGCCGCGCGTTGATGGACAGCACGCCATAGCCAGACGGGTCGACAGTTCGAATCCACTGCCAGCACCCCGCTGCGGTGATCTCGTAGTCCGGTCCGGGCTTGCGTCGCTGGTGCCCATGGATATAGCGACGCGGCTTGCCTTGGTAGATATTCGTGATCCGCCCGCAGCCGCACTCGCAGTAGCCGCTCGGGTACGCTTCGTCTGTCATCGGAACCTCACTTCCGTTGGCCGTGGCCCCGGCGTTCACAGCGCGCGGGGCCATCTCTGTAGTGCCCAGCATTCTACCCGATCTCCCTACGAAGGGCGTGCAAATCGCCACTTTCGTAGCCGTCGAGCGCCTGCCGCACTCGGGCGCGAGATATAGCTGAGTCTGCATGGCCGTAAACTTCGTTGACCAGCCGGCCCCCGTCGACATGCCCGAGCTGGCCGGCGACGTCTGCGGCGCTCACCCCGAGCTCCAGCAGGTGCGTAGCCGCATGGTGCCGTAGCTCGTGCCACGCCATCCCCGGGCGCCCCGCTGCGGCCCTGACGGGACGCCAGTAGTAGTGCAGGGTCGGCTGGAAGAACATGCCGCCACGCGGCGTCGGGAGCACTAGGGGCACGCCGTCCATCCTGGGCATCCGCTCCACCGCCTCACGAGCCACACGCGGGAACACGATGGTCCGGCTCGCCCCGTTCTTCGGGGTGGTGATGGTCCGGGAGTGACTGTCCGCCGACCGGGTGATGTCGATCTCGTCGTGCCTGAGGTCGCGGTGCTCGAGCGCGAAGAGCTCCCCGGCGCGGATGCCGGTGTACGCGGCGAGGATGATGCCGCCCGCGAGGATCTCGCCGTAGCGTCCCCACGTGTCCCGCGCGCACTGCGCGAGGTGCTCGATGTCGCTCGCGGTGAGCCACCCGGCTTTCAGGTCCCTTCGGCCGCGGGACTGCTCGATGCCGAGGCGCTCCCACGGGTTGCGCTCCAGGAGGCCGGCGCGGCGCGCGTCGTTCCACATGGCGCGGGCGGTGATGAACTGCCCGCGGTGCTGCAGCGCCCACGCGCGGGCTTCGAGGACGGTGATGCTGTCCATGCGCCGTGGGCCGAAGTCCCGTAGGAGCGGTTGGAGGCGGTAGTGGCGCGTGATGTTCGTGGACTCCTTGGGGGCCCGGAAGTCGCGCATCCACCGGTCCGCCCACTCCTTCACGGTGACGCCGTGCGTCAGGTCCAGGCGCCGGGCTTCGCTCTCGGCGGTCAGGGCGTCGCGTTTGAGGCGGTAGGTCCCGACCTGCCGGTTCTTCCCGGTGCCGGGCTCCCGAACTTGCGCGACCCACTTGTCGCCTCGCTTGAACACGGTCATGCCGGCTCTCCGTGCTGGGCATAGATCGTTCGCAGCTCGTCGTCGCTCGGCTGCCCCGGGTCGGGACCGTCCGCGAGGGCCACGGCGTCGCGGTAATCCTTCCAGAGCGCCCGCACGCGGACCGTCTCGGGGTCGAGGCGGTTGCATCCGCAGTCGCGGTCGAGAGTCGTGCAGGTGTCCATCGCGGTCTGCATGCAGAAGTCCTCGATGTCCTCGCGCACATCCGCAAGGCTCACGCCGGCTCCGAGAGCGTCGATGATGTCCTTCGCCTCGCGGTACCGCTCAAGCACCCAGGACGAGTCGTCCACGAGCGCGGGCATCGACCCGTTCCTGTCAGCTTTCGCGCTCATGCGCTCGCCTTTCTGGCCTTGTACTTGCGCTGCCGATCAGCCGTGCAGGTGCGGCAATCGCGATTCCCGTTGGGCCTTCGGTAGGTGTTGGCCTCGTCGTAGGGGTGGCCGTTTGCGCATGTAGTGCGGCTGCCCCATGTGCCGCGGGCCATGTTCTCAGCGTGCGTGACCGGCTCCAGATGGTCTGGATTCACGCACGCCCGGTTACGGCAAAGGTGGTCGATCTCCAAGCCGGCGGGGATCGGGCCGCGATGGCGCTCGTAGACCATCCGATGCGCGCCAACCACACGACCATCGACCATGAAACGTCCGTAACCGCGGTTGTCCATCGACCGTTGCCAGATCCAGCATCCTCGGTCGTCGACCAGGTATTCGGTGGGCGCCGGAAGCAGTCGCGTGTGGTGGCCCTTGAGGAACCGGTTGGGCTGACCTTTCACCCTTCCACGGGCGGTGCTTGTAGTGCTGACAAGTTTGGTGGCCCCTCCGCACCCGCACCCGCACAGACCCTTCGGAATATCAGTCATCCTGCTTTCCTCCTGAGCCAGTTCTCGACGTCGGTCACGCGGAACCTTCGCTGACCACCCCACTTCTCGCTAGGGCAGCCAAGGGCCACTTGCTGCTCGACCCAGCGCGTGCTGAACCCTAGGTGCGCGGCTAGTTGCTGCTTCGTCGCCCACGGCTCCCTGTCGGACCCGGCTTCTCGGGCGCGACGCGCGTCGGCGAGCTGGTGGACGCTCACGAGACCTCCCGGGCCTTCACGCCACGAATCACGCTGCAATACGGGCACGCCGCACGCTCATCGCTGAACGCTTGCTGCCAGCGGCGTCCGCACTGCCCGCACTCGATGAGCGCCCATGTCGCGATGGTGACCAGCCGGTGAGCGGTCACGCCGCCTCCACGTCATCGTCGAACCCGTAGACGACGCTCAAATGGGTCCCGAGCGCGATGCACAACCGGTCCGCCGCATCCACACTGATCCGGTCGTCCTCACGCATCTTCCGCCGGATCAACCGCGACGTGACCCCAGCGTCACTCGCGAGCGCCTCCACTTCACGCCGCAGCATCTCCCGCTCGATCAGCGGACGCAACGGCGCGCACGGCAAGCTGCCGCGCCGACCTGAGCGCATCGGTCCCGCGACACGCTCCCCGCGTTCCAGCTCGAGCTTCCGGTTGTTCGAGCACTGCTTACACATCGCCATCAGGCCGGAGCGTTGACGGGCGTGGCGGTAAAAGTTGTCGGGGGTGGCGGGCAGCGTGGCGCCGCACACCGTGCAGGTCTTCATGCCGCCGCTCGCCTTCGTCGAGGACCGGGAGGACCGTGAGCGGGGCGAGGCGTGAACCCCGCCGCCGCGATGGCCTTGTTCCAGGTGCCGAACGCGCGGATCGCAGAGACAGCGCTCGGGTAGCCGTCTCGCAGCGCTTGCTCAGCCCGGACGGCGCGCCCCTCGTCGCGCAGAACATGCCGCGCCTGCCACGTATCCCAGTCCTTCACCCCGGGCGGTTCGCCATGCTCAGCGGCCCACCGACGGACAGCGTCGATGACCGCGGCCTGCGTCCACACCGTCTTGTCGGGAGCGTGAGCCTGCCAGCACTCCCGGCAGAACTTCGGGGCGTCAGGGCCACGCCCGTTGCCTCCGTACATCAGGGCGCCGCAGTCCGGGCACGGCGCGCCGTACATCGTCCGCTTCCGGCACGCTTCGCTGCACCACTTCCGGCCACCACGCCTCGGCTTGCTGATCGGGACTGAGCAGCCCTGACAGACAGATTGCTCGGACGTGCTCATGCTGCCTGCCTCCCGAAAGTTGGTTGCGCCACATCAGGCTCACGCTGGCCGGCGTGGTCGTCAGCGAGATCGCGACGGGCCGACCAGTTGAGGAGACGCGAAAGGTCGCGCCGATCCGCGCCGCGCCGATAAGCGTTCTGCCTGGTCGCGTCCAGGACGCCCTCGGCGATGTCGCGGTCCCGCCGCAACGCCGCGACACGCTTCGAGCCGCGCGCCACGTCGCCGCACACACTCCACGCGAGCCCGTCGGCGTGGAGTTCCACGATCGTCTCGCTCAACGCCTCCCGGTACGCGCGCTCAGCCTCAGCCAGGGCGCGGGACGCCGAGCGCAGGTCGTCCTCCACCTGCGCCTGGATACGCCCGGCGACCTTCACGGCCTCCCGGGCATCAGGCAGGTCGAAGGGGGTGAGAGTGGAGGCGGCGGTCATCGCTCGCCTTCCTTCGCGCGGGCCAGGACGGCGGCGAGCATCCAGCGGGGCGCGGCGGCCCCCCGGACGTTTCCGTAGTCGTCGTAGAAGTCCACCGGCTCGTCGCCATTGAACAGCGCGTCGAGAGCGGCGGCGACGGCGCGTCCAGCCTCCCGCCGGGCGTGGTCCACTGCGTTGCGCGGGATACCCACGGCGTCACAGGCTGTGCAGTCGAGGTTGCTCCGGATGGAGACACCGGTCCCGCCGCACGCCTTGCAGCGGAGCGAGCCGTGCGCAGCGATGATGTCCACAGCGTGCTCCGGGATGCTCGCGGGGTCAGTCGGCACTCGTCCACCCCTTCGGCCTTCCACGCTTGCAGTGAATGCAGCGACGCCGCACCCCATGGCTTGCACGCACGACCGCGTGCCCGCACTCGAGCTTGTCCATGACGACGCCGCGCACATCGACCGCACCGACGATCTTGCGCAGAGGCGCGGTCGCGGGGTCAGTCGGCACGGTGGACCTCACGGGTGGCGATCATGGGCGTATCCCGACGGTGCGTCCGTTGCTCTCGTAGAGACGCGCGGCCCGGCGGGCACCCCAGCGCGTCAGGTGGTAGGTGAACCACCCGTAGTCGCCCGCAGCCCCGATTCGCTGAACGACGACCATTCCGTCCTCGCGGCGCTTGCGCACGGTTGCTCGGGGTGCGCCGCGAAGATCAGTCGGCACGGTGAGCCTCCGGCATCGCTGCGGCCTTCCGCACGGTCGCGCGCCGGGGCTGCGGCACCATCCGCCGGCACGCCGCCACGCTCTCGAAACGAGCAGCGAGCTTCAGCGCGCGGTACTCAGCCTTCTTCGCCCTCTCACACGCCCTACACCTCCGGGACCCGTCTCTCCTCTGGATCGTGTTCTCAAGGGTGTAGTCGTGACCATTGACGCAAGTGCCCGCCGGGACCCTTCTGCGCATGTTCTCAGCGTGCGTGACGACTTCCATGTGCTCCGGGTTGACGCAGGCACGGTTCCGACACAGGTGGTCGATTTCCAGCCCGTCCGGGATTTCTCCGACGTTCCTCTCGTAAGAGAACCGGTGGGCGCAATACATGACGGAATCGCTGCGCAGGACGCCGTAACCACAGTTGTTCAGCGCGCCAGTCCAAATCCAGCACGTGTCGGTTTTCTCGACCTTCGCCCAAAAGCGGTTCATGCTGCCCCCGTCCTCTTGACAGTGGCCCGCCGGGCGACTGGCACCATCCGCCGACAAGCGGCAACGGTTTCAAATCTGCCCGCGAGCTTTTTCAGCTCACCGGCCTGCGGCTTGAGGACCACCACCGGCCGTAGCGCCTTCCGGGCCGCCTCCTCGGACAGCACGCCATCCGTGACGAGCCGCTCGAGCTCGACGCGCAACTCCTCCACGCTCCACTCCGCGACCTCCGCGGGCTTCCCCGTGATGTCGAACCCGTCGACGTGCAGGGTCAACGTGTTCTCGCGATCCATCCGGGCGTGGAGTTCGGCGTCAAGTGCCTGCTTCGCGAGCCGCTGGTTCTCCTCATCAGCGCGGATCAGTTCGCGTACCTCAGCGAGCGTTTCCAGTGGCGCGTCAGCTAGGACAAGCTCTTCCCCGGTCGCCGGGTCGAACAGCCTCACGGTGTCCGCGGTCTCCCGCAAGATCGGCAACGCGCTCATGCCGACTTCTCCTTCTTCGCCTTGGGGGGCGCCGGGGTCATCGCGGCCTCATGAAGGACAGCGAAATCCTCAAGGGTCTGCGCATCCACCACGCCCGCCTCATCCCCCGCAGGCTCGGTGTAGTCCTCGCTCCACGGAAGATCACTCTCATCCGGCGCGAGCGCACGGGAGTACACGTCCAACCACTCAGTCAGGTCAAGGTCACGGAACGCGCCCAGCGCCCCGGAACGGTCCTTCGCGCGCCTCCCCTTGTCCTGCACCAGCTGACCGACCCACCGCTTCGGGGTGTCCTCAGTCGCCTCGACAACACCGCAGTACGCCGCGACATCAACCTCCCCGAGCAGGATCTCCGGGAGCTGCTGGCCGCCCGTCATTGGCCTGACGATCCGCTCCCCGTCCTCATCGTCGATCTTCTCGTGGCAGACGAGCACCACGTTCATCGGCTGGTCCCGTAGGAACAGCACGAGATCCTCGATGGCTTTGTTCGCTTGGCCGTAGTGCTGGATCTGTGGCTTGGCGCCCCCGAGCTCCGCGATGATGCGCTTGTGGACCTTGGCGATGGTGTCGATCACGACGGTCTGGGCGCCGTCCGCGCCAGCCTTGACGTACTCGCAGAACGGGCGTAGGACGCGCTGACCTTCGAAGTTGATCTCGCGGATGTCGCGGCCGTGTTTGCGGGCCATCGCCAGGCCGCCGGGACCTTCACTGTTCAGGACGAGGACGGGGCCGGGGGCGCTGGTCGCGGCCATCGTCTTCCCGGAGCCGCTCGGGCCGTAGAGCAGGAAGTTCGCGGTCGTGAACGCTGCTTGCGGCGCGACGAACATCAGGCCGGTGGGGATGTCGCTGCCGCTCATGCCGCTCCTCGTTCGGGGTCGGCGCTGGCGTGCGCGACGGAGGAGATGTGCCCCTCCGCGCTCGCCTGCGCCGCCAAGCGGTTCATCAAGACTGCTTGCCAGCCGCAACGGCACCACGCGATCGCGGTGGTGCCGTGAGGCCCCGCCTGCGTGGCGACGCCCGTGACGTGCTCCGTCTCGGTGCTCATGCCGCTCCCCTGTCCGAGTCGGCGCGTCCCAAGGCTGCGAGGCGTTCCGCGTTGAGATGACTGGCCGCGCGAACCGCGAGGGTCTCCGTGGGGTAGGAATGCCGGGTCACTGAGCCGGTATCGGGGCTGACGACTATCCAGCGCCTCCCATTGAGAAAGGGTCGCGCGCGGTAGTAGCCAGCGGTCCGTTCGCGTTCCTCGCGCCGCAGCAGTCGGCACGCCTCCGCGGAGACGCCCGACGCCCACTGCTCGGCGGCTTCCCCGGTGAGCCCGAGCATCCGGGCGCTCTGCGCGACCAGGTCGGCGAGCAGGTCGCTCGACGCGATCACAGGGTCCTGGCCGTCACGAGCGAGCTGAGCAGGCGTGGGGATCATGCGACCGCCTCGAAGTGAGAGCCCTTGACAGGCACGAAGCGCGCGCCAGCCGGGGACTCCCACTTCGCGACCAACCACCCGGTCAAGGCCAACGTCGGGTGAGGTCCGACCATCTCGCCGATGTCACCTTCCATGGCGAGGTCTGCGGTGAAGTGCTCGCACTCGGGGTCCTTCGCCGTCACGAGCGCTTTGGCGGTGAATCGGACGCGCTGTCCGGGGGTATCTTGTGCTTCGGTCATCACGGGCCTTTCGTGGTGGCTGTGACGGAGCGCCCTTCCCGGCGCTCCGTCCTCGTTACGGGCTGGACGTGAACACCGGACGCGAGCGGCCGGCAAGCAGCCTGAGCCTGCTGCTCGGGCTCCGCGTAGCGGCGACGCACGCGCGGCGGGACCGCCTCGATCTCGTCAGCGGGCGTGTGGTCTTCGAGGCGGTCGTGGCGCATCCACCACTCGTCGCTGTAGGCGTCATCCAACGCGAGCATCGGAGTCCTCCCACTCGACGGCGTTCAAGTCGGCATCAGCGATCCCGGCGATGCGGCACAACGCGAGCCCGAGCACCGCGACCGCCAGCCACAACACGACGCTGACGAGCAGGACGCCGTACGCGGTCGCGAGGACAGCGAGCGTGTCGATGAGGAAGGTCACCGCTGTCCCTTGTCTTGGGTCCGGGGGCAGGCGAAGCGCTCCACGCGCCATGTCGTTGACGCTGTAGCGGCCGCGCGCGCTTCGTTGAGCTGGCGTCGCAGACGCGCGTTGCTCTCCATGAGCCGGTTCGCGCGATGGAACTCCTTCGCGAAAAGGATCAGTGCAACCACGAGGGCGACGGTGAGAATCTCCGTGACGCTCATGCCGCCATCTCCCGTCCGCGCTTCGATGCCGCGATGCGCTCCCGCGTGTACCGGTGCGGCAACACCCAACCCAGGCGCCTCATGCGGGCCATCTCCACGCTCAACCGCGTGTCCGACCACCCGAGCGCCGTCGCGATCACGCGGCTCGAGTGACCCGCGAGCCACAAACTTTGGATGAGTTCGCGGCGGTCACGGGCGCGACAACGCGGACACGACGCAGCAGGCATCAGGACGCCTCCTCAGCAACGATGTGAAGCTGAGGGGCGGCCTGGAGCTTGCCCGGCCTCAGCTTGCTTAGCCGACAACCGCAGCGCGCGCAGGGCACGTTCTCAACAAGGCGGTCCTTCGGCATCTGAACAGGCTGCCGGTCACAGTTGGTGCAGCCGACGGTCCCGGGCGCCGGGAACCAGTAATGCTTCGCCTGTTTGGCAGCCTCTCGGGCGGCGCGGCCGGCCTCCCAGAGGCGTTCACGCTCAGCCCGGCCTTCTGCTCGTTCGAGGACCATCGCTTCGGTGACCGTCGCTCCGCGCACGTTGTGCAGCGGCTTCTCGTTGCTGATGGCGACCGCTTCGGCTAGTTCCGCCTCAAGCTTGGATCCGAAGTGCTCGACGTCCACACGAGCCACCTGTGTCCACCAACCCTTGGAGGACGCGTGCTGGCTGAGGCGCTGCATGGCCGTGTTCGATACGCCGATGTAGAGGAGCGTCCCCTCGGCGTCCCTCAACCGATAGACGACGCTCATGCGGCCTCCTCGACCGGGCCGTAGAACGCCTCCATCGGAAGGCCGAAGATGTCGGCCAGTCCCGCCAGGTTCGTGTCGTTCGGTCGCACGACGCCGCGCTCCCAACGCGACACGGCAAGCTGATCGACTCCGAGACGAGCCGCGAGTTGCCGCTGAGTCATCCCGCTCTGGTCACGCGCCACCCTCAGGTGATGGGCGACACGCTCGGATAATGTGGACGTTCCTTGACTAGCCATCGAGTAGGCACCATAGTAGCCGAATGCCCGCTAGTCAAGTGCCGTCGTGTGGATTGCCCACGACAAGACGTGCCCAACTTGCAAGGTTGCGCCTCATGGCCAGCCAGCACGCAGCGCGCATCGGAGCGCGCATCCGCGAGCGGCGCGAAGAGCTGCACCTCACGCAGAGTCAGCTAGCCCGTCAGATGCCGGGGAGCATCGACGTCAACCAAGTGTCCCGGTGGGAACGAGGCGTGCACAAGCCCCACGACGACACGCTCGCCGAGTTGGCCCGGATCCTCGAGGTCGACATCAGTTACTTCTACGGCGACGAGCCGGCGCCCGGCACCGCAGACCTCATGAGCGCTCTCGGCCCGCCAGTCAACGGCGCAACGTTGCTAGAGCGCAAAGTTGACCTCATGCTTCGCAGCCTTGACGTCCTGCTTGAATCTCGCCAAGACGAACCGGTCGTGGCCGAGCTACTTCACGATGTGCACGCCGTCCTAGACGATGCGCTGGGGGACGATCCGCCTACGTGAACCAGCGGGCTTCTAGCGCGTCGGCGATGCCGTCGAGAGCCCTCGCGGCCCGGGAGCCGTCGCGCCTCGCGGCGAGCGCCCGGAGCTCGTCGACCGCCGTGCGCACCGCCGCATCGTCCAATGCGTCGTCGTCGGCGTGGAGGTCGAGCATCGCGGCTCTGGCCGGATCAACCACGCCGATAAGGGCGCGCAACTGTCGCTCTACGGTGCTCATCTCATCCGGGTTGGTGGACACGTCGAGCATCTTCACACGAAGGCTGATCCTGGCGCAATCCACTTCGCTGACCATTCACGCAACTTGTGCCTTATCGAACAGGGAGCCCTAACCAATGAAGAGCGTGTTGAAGGTTGCGCTGGGCGTCATCCTTGGGCTCACCGTCCTGGTCGTGGGGTGTACGGCCCTCTTAGCCGCTGGCGTCGATACCCCGACCGACGAGCCGGAGAGCGCCGTCAACACGGAAGCGGAGAGCAGCGCTCCTGCTCCCGCTGAGAAGACGGACGCGTGCGGGTCTCGGGCGACCGACGACTGCACCCCGAGCGTCGGCCCGAACGAGAGCGTCCGAGTCGACGCGCTCAGGTGGACCATCGAGGACGTGAAGACCGCCAAGCAGCTCGGCGACCAGGAGTTCGGGTTCGGCGCCAAGGCCGACGACGTGTTCGTGGTCGTGACGGTGAACGTGCGGTCGCTGAAGAACGAGTCGGCGACGCTCACCAGCGAAGCGGTGCAACTCGAGAGCCGTGACGGGGCGAAGTACGACGCGGACTCGGAGGGCACCACCGCCGCGCTCGGTGAAGGTGAGGACCCGCTGTTCCTGGAGGATCTTGGGCCCGATCAGACCACGACGAGCCGGGTTGTGTTCGATGTCCCGCAGCGCGTGCTGGACGGCAGGCCGCGGCTTCGCTTCAACGAGCTGGGGTTCGGGAGCACGCACGGCTACATTCGGCTGCCGAGCACAAGCGGCTAGCCGTGCGACGCTTGGCTATGGCTCTCGGGTTGAGTGTGCTGGTGGCACCGTCACCCGCGGACGCGTCGCACCTTCGTGTCCGCTGCGAGCTCGACGCGAACGCCACGCCGTCGGTGACCTACCTCTCGGCCAGTCGCGGCATCGGCTGCAACACCGCCAACGTCCTAGCGGGCTCCCTGTCCGAGCAGGCTGGACGCCGGTTCCCGACGCCGCTGCCACGCCGGTTTCGCAAGACGTGGGAGATCGACCGTGAGCAGGGCACCAGTGACTTCGATCGCTTCGCGTGCCGCAATCGAGTCGCCCGTGTGGTGGAGCCGGAGCGTCGCTTCACGCGGCAGGTCGTGACGTGCACGAGCCGTCAGGGGGCGAGCTTCCGGGCGAGCATGACCATGGCGTGACGTCGCCCATAGCCCCTTCCCCTTGGCTGAGGTAGCCCTGCTGCGCTTATGTGCCTGAGGTAGCTAGCTCACAGCTACGCATTGTGCCTCCGCCATCGGACGGGCCCGCCCCGCGCCTCCGGTCTCCACGCCGGGGGCGCGTTGCGTTTCGGGTGCGCACGGGTGTAGGATCGGCGCGGAGGGAATCGCGTGGGAGCCCCGGCTTAGCTTCAGCGGCGAAGGGCTCAGAATGAAGGCTGGCGCACCCTCCACCCAGCCCAATGAGTAGCCGACGCACGCGAAAGATCCGACGCAAGACGAAGGCCGTCCTGAAGTTCGGGCCGACCGCGCGCCCGGTCCACAAGTCGCGGTCCGGACGCACCGGCAAGGTGCACTACTCGCAGCTCAAAGGCCGTTAGACGCCCTGAACGCAGCAAAGCCCGCCAGCCGCGGGTGGCGGCAGCAAGTCGAGCATCTGGATGCGCCGGACTAACCGGTAGGGTTCGATCCCTCAGTAAAAGCGCCCCCGCGACCGCTTGAACGGCCCGGGGGCATGACACGGGGGTAAGCCCATGTTCGATGATCCTAGGCGCTTCTAGTGGGCGCTTACGTCCATGTGATGGAGGCCGTTGACCCGGAATCCATGACAGGAGTCTGCCGCCGCTGTGGTCCAGTCTCCTTGAAGCTGAGGCGGAAGAGCAACGGGGACCCCCGCTACTCATGTCGCATCGGTGAGAGCGAACGGTACAACACGCCCGCAGCGCAAGCGCGGAAAGCCCGTTGGAACGCGACTCATCCGAAGGGAAGCAAAGGCCATCGCGCTTTCGTCGCCGCCTCTTGCGAACGCTGCGGATTCAAGCCCGAGTCTGTGGTTCAGCTTGACGTCCACCACGTCGATCTGGACCACAAGAACAACGTGCGGGAGAACCTCCGAACGCTCTGTGCAAACTGCCACCGACTGCTTCACCACCGCCTTCGGGAAGCTGAGAACGACGAGAGCCCCGCCAGCGCGAAAGGCTGACGGGGCTCTATGGGGTCGTCGCCACGGCGACGCGGGCGGGGAGGGGCGGCGCCGCCGAAGGGTTAGAAGGGCTGCTCCCACCTGCGGGCGGCCATGTGGTTCTTCGCGGAGCCGATGTAGTTCCGGGCGCCCTCGTCGTACCAGCGCCCCGAGTACCACGCCCCGACCCAGCCCCACACGTCCGCCTGATCCATCCCGGGGTTCATCTCCTCCAGCCAATCCACGTGCCCATCAACGCCCGAGCGGACGGAGGCGCCCCAGAAGTCCACGTTGAACGCCGTGCTGATCTGCGACAGCGGGTACGTGCCTTCCCAGCCCGTCCACTGCGTCCCGGTCGGCCGCTTGATCTGCGTGACACCGAACGAGTACGGCACACCGTTGATGTGGTCGCCCTCGGTCTGCTGGTTCCACCCGGATTCGTTGACGCAGACGGCGCGCAGGATGTCCTCGTCGAGGCCCCACTTCCATGCCGCCCACTGGATGATCTCGTCGGTGGTGCCGGTGAACTGCCCGTCGACGCGGTCGGCGTAAGCTTGCAGCTTGCTGCCGTTGCCGTTGGCGGTCCGGAACCCGACGAGTTCGGCGCTGGTCGGGACGCGCTGGTTGGCGCGCGCGTTCTCCGGGCGTGGTTCCCACGGGCCGCGGCGGACCTTCGCGGCGGCCTGCTGGCTGGTCAAGAGCGGGGTGCCGGGCGGGGTGTTGGTCGACTTCGCCGTGGGCGCCGGTGGTGGCGGCGGCGGCGGCGGCAGGGGCTCCGGGGTGGGCGGTGGTGCGGGGGCGCTACCGAGCGTCGCCCACTCGTCGCCTGACAGGACGCCGTACGCGACGCGTGTGCCGTTCGAGTCGAGGAAGTCCAGGACGACTCGACCATCCTCGATGACCCGCCGGCGCGCCTGCCCCTTGATCGTGGTGCCCTTCCGGGCGTTGATCGTGAAGCGAACCTCGCTCATACTGACTCCTGAAGGTCAGGGGTTGTAGGGGACCGCGAGCGGCGTGGAACCATCGGAGGCGACCGCGAGAAGCATCGCCTGCCCAACATCCAGGCCGTCGGACAGCCGGATGATGCGGCCCATCGGCCTGCCGTACTTCTCGCGTTTCCGAGACAGGAGCGTGTACCGGGTGCCTGGTGGGAGCATCGCGTGGAGAGCGCCGCGCGCCTCGGCTCCGAAAGGCCGGTTGAGCTCGATGGCGTTGATGCCTTCGACGCGGACGTTCTCGCCGTGGGCTTCGAGCCCCGGCTGCCACATGACGTGGCTGATGACGGAGTCGCCGTCCTGGGCGTAGTCGACGATGGCGGGCGCCATCCAGACGAACCCGGACTGAGCGGAGGGGTGACGGTCGCTCATCAGGCGCGCCTCATGATCGACCGCGCGCGGCGACAGTCGGAGGTGTCGTAGCTCCACGTCCACGGCTGGCGCGTCTCGAGAGGGCGGGGGAGCGACGGCGCGAACGCGGCCATGAAGAGGCCCATCCATCGCTCGCCGCGCCAGTCCCAGTAGTCCTGCTCGCCGATCTCCTCGAACCAGCCGACTGGAGGTTCGCCCTGGCCGGTGTAGTCGAAGCGGTCACGGATCGCCTCCCGCTGAGCATCGGTCATCGCGCCGTAGTCGACGGCGTGCGCGGCTTCCGCGAGGAACACCTCGCGCGCGAGGTCCGGGTCGCTCATCGCGTGGGCGCCGACCTCGATACGACCTGCGGGGTGGTCAGCGGTCGGTAGCCAGTAGAGCCCCAGCGGCGCCTTCCGTGCCGCGTCGGGCTCACCGAGCAGGTGACCGTGCTCCCCGTCGACGTGGACGTGCCCGTGGCCGTGAGCCTCCATCGCGGCGTTGAAGCGCGACAGGTCACTCACGGCGACCGGTACCGGCTTGCCCGTGTTGCGCAGGATGCGGGTCGTCGGGAACGTGCACGCGACGATCGCGGGCTCGATGACCGTCCGATGCTCCGGGGAGAGGCCGCTGAGGTCGAAGCCCTTCCGCGTCGGTCTCATGCCCACGAGGTGACGTACCGGGTGACGTTCCCCTTGTGACCGTGCTTGCCGGCCAGGACGCCCGAGTACAGGTGGCACCACTCGAGCGGCGTCCTGACCGCGGTGCCGTCGGGGAACCGGAAGTCGAAGCCGGTCACCCACGTCTGCGGCGTCGTCCAGTAGCTCGCGAGCTGATGGATCGGCGTCCTGGAGAACCGGTCGGCCGCACTCGGGTAGTTGTGGTTCAGGCACGCCAGCCGCCATGCCTTCTCCCGTGGGCTCATGCCGCCGTAGCCGTCCCGTGTGCCGGTGCGCGGCTCGAAGATTGAGCGCAACTCGACGAGGCGGTCGCGCAGCAACCGGCCCTGGTAGGCGGTGTCGAACGCGCGCTGGATGACGGCGTCGTCGCCGTAGTCGGCCTCGTAGACGCGGCGCTGGAACACGCCGCTGTCCACTCCGCCGACCACCGACCAGTTGACGGCGCCGAGCAGGTTGCCGCCTTCCATCTCGGAGAACCCGCGCAGCAGGTTTGGCGGCACAGTTCCCTCGAGCGGGTGAAGGATCAGGCTGACGAGCCCTGCTTGGGTACGCGGGCCGGCGATCCCGTCCGCGATCAGGCCGAGGGCGCGCTGGGTGACCTTGACGCTGTTCTCCGTCGCCGGGCCGAAGTCGCCGTCGAGCGCGACGTCGGTGTTCTGGGCGTTGAGCGCCTTCTGGAGACTCCAAACCACTATCCCGCGGTCGCCGACGCGGAGACTGGGGTCCGTGGTCTTGGGGATCGTCCACGCCATCAGGCGAGCCCGGGCTTCCCGCCGACGGCGCCCTCGGGCAGCAGGTCCGTGTCATTCGCGACCCGCTCGTCCGTCTCGTCGTCGTAGACGCCGGAGAAGTCATCGAGCTGAGCGGGGGATGGGGCGTCGCGGTGTTGCGCGTAGCCCTGCGCCATCCGGCCGGCGATCGTCGTGAGGACGAGTGACAGGGCGCCGAGCGCGAGCTTCTCGGTGTCCTCGGACAGGTTGACATTGGCGAGCTCGACGATCAGGGCTAGCAGGATCGTTGCGGCCGCGCCGTACTTGCCGAGCTTGGTCGCGAGTCCTTCGGGGATGGTGGGTGTTGCGTTCATGGTGGTGCCTCTCTTGGTTGATGTCAGGACGCCAGGCGTCGCCAGGTCGCCCTGCCGATGACGCCGTCAGGGGTGAGGCCGTGCTTGCGCTGGAACCGGGTGACGGCCGAGCGCGTGGACTCGCCGTACCAGCCACTGGCCCGGACGCTGAGGAAGCCCTTGGCGCGCAGCCGGCGTTGCACCCACCGCACTCGCGGGCCTTGGGAGCGGTAGCGCAGCGGACGGAAAGTTGCGGCCTGGACGGCGGGGTAGCGGCCCGGCCGCCACTTCAGATGCCACGGTTCCGATGGCGCGTCGCTCCAGTGTTTCTGCCAGCCGTACTTCGCGCCGATCCGGTCGATGATCGGGCGCATCACGCCCGGGTTGGCGAGGTCGACGGCGAGACCCCACCCGTGGTTGCTGGTGCCGGGGCGAGCGGCGAGGTTCCCGCGACCGGACCGGTACAGATTCCAGAAGTACTGTTGGTCGGCGAGCGGCCGGTACGCGGTTCGCGCGGACGAGACGCGTAGGGTCACGCCGAACCGTCGGACGGACTCGGCGTTCATCGCGTTGAACGCGGCGGCAGCATCTTTGCGAAGGCGGGCGCGCTGCCCGTTGGAGGCGGTCGTGATCGCCCCGAGCACACCGGGGGGTAGCCGTCCGTTGGTGTAGGCCACGGGGATGCCTCCCTTGGGGGTTGGGTGCTACACGGTGGGACGAGACGGGGCGCTACTTGGCGATGAGCGAGATCAGAACGAGCACGACCGTGATCCCGTAGAGCGCGAACGCCTCCGTGCGGAAGCGCCGCAGTTCCTTCGCGACCTGCGCGGCCAGCGCGACACGCTCAGCCGCCAGGAGCGCCGCGAGCTCGTCACGCTCGATGACCAGCGCGGCGGCCTTCGCGTCACGCTGAGCCGGGGAGTCGTGGTCAGCCATCGCCGAGGCCTCGGAACGGCCTGGCGCTCGGCAAGCGGTCGCAGTCAACGTCGCTCAGTTCGGCGCGCAGGATGCTGATGCCCTCAGTGAGCGCGGTTGTGTCGATCATGATGGCTCGGATCTCCCGGTTGAACGCCGCCACGATCTTGGGGTTCGGCGGGTCGGGGTCGTTCTCGTCGCGGGCGATCGAGATCGTCAGCAGCTTCCGCAGCCGCTCGTCAGAGCGGCGCAATCGGACCTTGGTGTCGATGAGACGCGTGGTGTTGACTTCCCCGCGCTGACAGATGCGCCTGTCGGTGCGAGCGTCAGCGATCACCCGCTCGCGACGCAGCTCCTGCACTCGGTCGAGGTTCTCGCGCTGCTCCTGGTAGAGCGCGGCGCCGAGCACAGCGCCGAGGATGGCCGCGCCGTACAGGATGCGGTTCTCGATCTGGGAGCGGCGGTGCCGGGACTCCAGGCGCTCGATGCGCTCCCGGTTGCTGCGCGGCGTGATGCCGTGCTGATCTTCCTCGCGGCGTTGCGGTGTCATCGGGCGATCCAGTCGACGAGAAGGATCAGGAAGGACAGTGACCCGCAGATGGAGACGATGAGTCGCTCGGCGCTCGATAGGCAGGTGCTGCGCATGTGCTTCACGGCTTCGGTGTCCCGCGCGCGGCCTCCAGGACACTCGCCACGCTCGACGCGACCACCGGGCCCATGCAGCCGACTGCTGCGGCCACGATCGCCCACTCCACCCCGGGGGGCGGGCCCTGCTCCCGGTAGAGCAGGTACATGCCGAACAGGAAGCCCAGGATGCGAGCAGCGAACGCCCACCACGCTTCGAGTTCCGTGCGTCGGCTCGTCTTGGATGAGGGCGGGGTGCTCATTCATCGTCACGCAGTGGGCGTGGTCGCGGTGGTCCATGCTTTGGCGGCGGCGGCGACCCGCTTCTGCGCGGCGAGGCTGACAGCAGCGCGGTCTTTCAGCGCTGCGGTGATCTCGGTTTCCACGGTGGTGAGGGCCTCCTCGGCGTTGGTGCCTAGGAGCGCGCGGGCGGGCGCGAGCGCTTGGCGCATCTCGGCCGGCGTGACTTCCGCGCTACTGACCTCTTGGCCGTCGATGACGAGTTGCAGCGTGACGGTGGCGGTGTCGGCTTGCGGGTCGATGCGGGCGGTCATCTGGATGCTGGTCATGTCAACCGACCCTTACGGGGCGCGCCTGGAGCGTGCGATGCACGAACTGCCCGGTCCCGGCGGTCACCGTGTATTGCGTCTGGAGCGCCGTAGGGGTGGCGATCGTCTTGCGCCAGGACTTCGAGAGGCTCGCGTAGGCGTTGACGCTGCTCGATAGGAGAAACAGGGAGTCCTCGGACGGGGGCGCAGCGGACCCGAGACCAACCCCCATCTGCGACGCGGCGCCCGCAGTGTTGTTCTGCAATCGGCCGCTCACGCTCAGGTCGTACTCCCCGGCGAGCGGCAGGTTCAGGTTCGGTCCGTTGAGTCCCACGGGGACCGTTGACGCGGTTGTCTCCGCGGCATCGCGGGTCGCCGACAGGGGCGCCCCGCCGACGAACTCCCACTTGTACGGCGAGGTGCTCGCGGCCCGGTACTTCAGACGCCACACCACACCGTTGGTGGCGTCGGCGAGGTAGAGGATCTCCTGCCCGTCGATCGGGCTCAGCGGCAACGCTGTGACGATCGGGGGGGAGCCGTCCACGATCCACCCCGTCCCCACGTCAACGCTGACGACCCTGGGGGTCTGGTCTGTCGCGACGTACACGCGCCCGAGCTCCCCCGCTGCGGGGCGACTGGCGCCGCTGCCGCTGATGACGTGCACGCCGTACGCCCTGAGCGACGCGAGGATCGCGCGGAACGTGTCGTCGGCGGTCCCGAGGTTGTCGGTCCCGACAGGATCATTGGGAAGTCCAGGCAGTCCGGGCATCAGGTGAGGCTCCCGTCGAGTGGCGTGTTGTACGTGTTCCCCGCGGCCCCAGCGGAGTCGTAGGTGCGAGCGGCTGCCTCGTCGTACGTGACGCCCTCGGACACGACGTGGTGCACCAGGACGCGCATCGGGGCGGCATCCTGCGCGCGACGCGCCGTCAGCGCGGGGTCCGGGGTCTGCGTCGTGCGAGTCACGATCGTCAGGTGGAAGCGCGCGTCAGCGCCGTAGAAGTCGAGGTCGGGCCTGGCTGGGTCGTAGCGTTCGATGAGGCGGATCAGCGCGGGCGCGGTGAGCGTCTCGGCGACCGCCGCCCGGATCTCCTCGTTGCGTCCTTGGCGTTCGCTCGAGCGGCGCCGCACCCGGTCACGGCGCATGGTCTCCGAGAGCCGCTTGTCGACGGGGGTACCGGTGGACTGCTCCACGCTCGACAGGAGCTCGACCGGCGCGAGGTCAACGTCGAGCAGGAGCCGGGGTTCCGCGGCGACCCGGTCGGCGATCGTGACCGGCGCGAGGAGCGCGGCGACGTAGTGCCCGAGCGGCCAGCCGGCCGCGGCGTCCGCGTCCGCGCCATCGGCCAGTGGCGCCAGGATGGGGTACACGTCGTCGGCGAGCAGACTGGCGCCCCCGGGGAGCACGCTGGACAGCCCGCCCGGGCGACCGGGGTCGACGACTACAGCGGGGGGCGACTCGACGATCAGCGTCTCCCCCGGGGCGAGATTCGCCGCGGGAAAAAGCGTGAAGCTTGGGAACGCCACGGCGCTCGCCTTAGACGGCGTTCTGCTGGTAGACCTTGCCGACGGCGGAGCCGACGACCTCCACGGTTACGCCCGGGGCCTGGGAGTTGTCGAGGTCACGGACGACCAGTCGGGTCGGGGTGCCGGACGCGTAGACCGCTCGGGAGCTGGATCCGTCCATCCTGCGGATCTCGAGGCCCTTGATCTCACCACGGTAGGTTCCGCCGGGCCGGATGCCGAGCGTCTGGGCGGTTCCGACCATCTCGTAGTGGATCGACATGCCGTCGATGTCGACCTGGTAGCTGGACCCGCCCATCGGCATCAGGGTTGGAGCGAACGTGAACGCTCCGCTGACCGTGCCGACGATCTTCACCCGGACGGCCCGCATCGTCAGCCGGCCCGGGTTCGTGCCGAAGCCGATGTAGAAGGGACCCGTGGGGTAGCGGTTGGCCGTGATGGTCGAGTCCCACTGGCGGAGGAAGACCTCGAACCCCTGGACGTTCAGGTGTTGGACGTCCACGTCAGGGATCAGGATCGCGCGGTGCTTGCCCTCGCGCCAAGCCTGCTGCAACCGGACGTAGTAGGAGCAGTTGAGAATGTTGATCGTGCCGATCGCGGGGGAGCCGCCGCCCCCGATGTCGAATCCCTCCCCCTGGTGCGCTGCGGCGTTGCTCTCGTTGATGACGAGCGTGTCACGGATCGCGTGGCAGTCGTCGAACGTGTTGACCTGCGAATCGACGTTCTGCGAGGTCGCCCAGTTCGAGTTGTAGTTGCGCGTGAGGAAGGCGGATTGGCTCGCGTCGATGATCGTCGTGCCGCGCGTCGTCGCCCTACGGAAGGCGTTGATCTCGACGCCGACGTCGCCGCTCCTCAGGCCCGTGCAGTCCTCGATCAGCAACCGCTCGCCGTAACCGACGCTCCCGACGTGGAAGTTGCTGCTGTAGATCAGGGGGACACCGGCCATCGATACGCCCGTGTCGTGGTAGCAGCGCCGGATGACGATGCGGTCCATCTCGACGTTGACCGGCACCGACGTTGACGAAGAGCCGACGATCGAGACGCCCTGGATGCCGCCCTGAAGCTCGCAATCCTCGACGAGGATGTCGTGCATGAAGTTCTTGGTCGCCTCGTAGTTCACCTGCGAGCTGAGCGGGAAAATCTGGATGCGACGGTTCGTCGGGCCGGGCTGCGGGCTCGTCTCCGTAGGCACGTTGTACGACCGGATGCGACGAATCTTGATCCGCTGCCAGTTCAAGCGCAGAGAGTCGGAGGCTCCGAGGATGACCGCGCTGACCCCCGTCCCCGTGATCACGTTGTTGCCGTCTACGTCGAAGTCCTCCAGGTTCACGTTCTGGAACGTCGCGTGGTCCGCCGCGCTGGTGACGTCGAAGAGCGTCGGGCACCCGGTGGAGAGCCGGAAGGTCGCGCCGTTGCCCTTGATCGTCACGCCAGCCGCGCCAGTCGGGAGTTTCAGGGAGCCACCCGTCCCGAGGAAGTAGGTCTTGCCGTGGACGAGCTCGAGGACGCCGGCCCCGGAGAGCGCGTTGATGTCCGCCTGGAGCTGCGCGGTGTCGTCGGCGACGTTGTTGCCAACCGCCGACGTCACCCTTGTCGCTGCCAGGCCGCCGCTGCCGCTGACCGCCGCCCACTTCACCCCGGCGGCAACGGTGCCGTCGGCCGTGAGTACCTGACCGTCCGCGCCGACCGGGACCCGGACGACCGCGTCCGGTGCGCTACCGGCGATGATGTCGCCCTTCGCGTCGATGATCGTCGCGGCGATCCCGCCCGAAGCGCCTGGGGCAGCCGCCCACTTCACGCCCAGCGGGGCCGCGGCGTCGGCGGTCAAGACCTGCCCGTCCGCCCCCAAGACCAGCTTCGCGGGTGTGTCCGCGGCGCTCGCGGCGATCAGGTCGCCCTTCGCGTCCAGGAGGGTCGCCGCGATCCCGCCGCTGGACGCCGGGAGCTGCGCCATCGGAACCTTCGCGTCCGCGCCGAGAGTCGCGACGCCGCTGGCCACCCCCAGCTGGGCCTTGTCTACCTTCGCGGCCCCCACCGTGTCTGTGTAGGCACCGAGTCGCTGTTCTTGGTCGGTGAACGCTTCGGCGTTCAGGGGGGTGACGAGTGTCGGGTTCGCCGCGACGTAAGCGTTCAGCCGGTCGATGTATTCGCGGTACGACTCCCCGACGTTCGGTGGGAACGAGAGGTTCTTCCACGTCTTAGGACTGATGGGCACGGTGGCCTCCCGTCAGGGTCATGCTGCGAGGCTCGCCGTGATCGAGCCGGGCCGCGTGAGCGGCGCCGCACCGGGGAGCGTGACGTTCGTGTTCGCAGTGGCGACGCGGGCGATGCTGCCCGAGCCGTCCGTGGTGATGTCGATCGCTGCGCCGCCGCTCGTCGCCGCGAGCTTGAACGAGCTGGCGGTGACGTCGCGGACGTAGTACGTCGTGCCGGCGACCAGCGGAGCGCCGCCGGTCGGGGCGGTCAGGACGACCGGATCACCGGCGAGGTAGCCGTGGTCGGCGAGGGTCAGGAGGTCCGTGGCGGCCGCGACGGTGTACGCGCGCGGCGCCGGGCTGATCGTGATCGTGTCGACGTGCTTGACCCCGGGGACGTTGTTGATGACTGCGTACAGCTCGCCGAACCGGACGGTGCGATCAAGGACCCACAGGCCGGGCGTCAGGGTCTGGTCACCGGAGCTGGGTGAGCCCCACTGCGCGGGCTGCAGGTAGCCGCGGACGGCGTCCTGCGCGGCCGTGAGGACCGCCGCTGTTGCGGTCGCGTCGACAGTGGAGAGGGTGAACGTGACGTTGATCGTCGAATGGGTCGGGACTCCGACGCCGAGGATCATGTTCGCCTCGCGCCTGGCCTGCACGAGCGCGGCGATCTCGGTGCGGATGAACGCTGCGGGTGGCTCGCCGGCCGCGTCGACGGGGTAGGCGGCGATCGCGCCGGCCACGTTGTCGCGGGCCGTCGCGCTCGTTGTGCCGTCCGGGAGCAGGCCGCCGGCGGGGACGTGCAGGTCGAGGACCAGGACCCGTTCGACAGTCGGGTGGCTTCGCACGTAGATCGCGAGCTGCCGGGCGTTGACGAGGGTCGGGTCGTCGAAGAAGATCTGGAGGTAGTCGACGAGCTCTGCGAGGTAGGTGTCGATGTCCTCCTCGTCCTGGCCGCCCGCGAGCGCAGTGGTGACCTCGACGCTGACGAGATCGTCGAACTGGTCGTACACGGTGCCGACACCGAACGCGCCGTTGGCTTCGGGGCCGGGCAGCACGGCCTCGACGGGCACATCGTCGATGAGTGTCTGGCCGACCTCGCCGCCGGCCGCCTCGAGGGTCTGCATCGCGTGCCCGGCGACGATGATCTGTGTGGCGGCCTCGACGACGAACCCGGCCGCGACGGTGAACCGCGCGAGCCCGGAGGCGGAGACAGCTTCGCGTCTGGGTCGTCCGCGCCTGCGGCCGATAAGTTCGAGTTCGGCGACCTCGCGTTGCGCGAGCCCGGCGTTGACCTGCGCGAGCGCGAAGGACAACTCCTCGATGAGGACGACCTCGGGGTTCGCGTCGCTGGGGACCCAGTCGGGTTTGCGGGCCTGGTAGTCAGCGATGACCTGCTGCTGAATGTCCGGCGGGTAGGTCGGCAGATCGACGGGCGTGAACGTCACGAGGTGCCCTCCGCAACCTGAACCTGCACCTCGGCGCGGCGCAACGCGGCCATGAGAGCGGGTTCGTTCCCGGACGCGACCGGGGCGGTGCGCGGGTCGATCTCCGTGAGCCGGCGTTCGAGGTCGGCGAGGTCGACGCCGCCCTGGCGGTGCGTGCGCGGCCGGGCTCCGAAGTCGGGGTTGGCGGGGCGGTCGCCGGGGGCGTAGATGGCGGCGACGATCGCGCAGTCGCGGATCTCGTTGCTGGAGTCTTGGTCGGTGGCGGGCGTACCGAACGGCCATCCGATGTGCTCGCGGCTCACGTGGTCTCCCACGTGATGCACACGAGCCTGCCGCGCGTGCTGCGGGTGAACCAGACGAGGTCACCGACGACGGGGTACGTGATGCCGTGCGGGTGCCAGCCGGCGAGTGGTCCTTCGACTCGGCCGTCGGCGAGCGCGTAGAGGTCCCCGGAGATGCTGAGGGGCGCGGGTTCGGTGACGGTCGCCTCGATGACTGCGCCGGATACTGCGCGGGCCCGGGCGGACGGGGAGAGGGCGGAGAGGTTCGATGTGGCCACGGTGCTCCTCTCAGTCGTCGAGGTAGGTGCGGAAGGTCAGGCCGCGCGCACGCCAGTACGCGACGGTGCTGTAATCGATCGGCGCGGAGCCGTGCCCGATCGTCTTGCCGTCTCCGATGAACAGCTCGCAGTGGCTGGTGCCGACGAGAATGTCGCCGGGACGCGGCGAGCTGGTCGCCCGACCACGTCCGAGCATCGCCCCGGTGTACGTGCCGGGGTCGGGGGCGCCCGCTTGGAGGTAGATCGCGCGGATCCACTGTGAGCAGTCCGTTCGTGCTGGTGCCCGGGGTGTCGGGTCGCTGGTCAGCGCGCCGGTCAGTGAGTAGCGGCTGAAGCCCGTCTTGCTCGTGAGGGTGGCTTTCGCCGCGGCGACGATCCGGTCACGCTGGGATCCGCGGGAACGGGCGCCGCGGGCTCCCTGCGAGCCGCCTCCCTGCGGTCCGCTCGCCGCGGACTGCTTCTGCTCGGCGGGCGGCTCGAGCTTCGCGCGTTGCGCGCGGGTGAGGGTGACGGTCGCGGTGAGGGAGCGCACGTCGTCCTTGCTGATCTCCTCGACCAGCCACCGGCCGTCCTTCGCGGCGCCCCACCCTTCCAGGAGGACAACGCTCCCGGGTGGGGCGCCCCACCCGATCGCGCGGTACTTGAACGTGATCTGCTGCACCTTGTGGCCGACGTCACGGGAGTGCGACGGCAAGCTGACCAGGCCGACGGTGGTCGGGGTGACCGTCATCCTGGGCCGACTGCGCATGAGCGTCTCGTCGGAGTCGAAGTAGATCGCGCCACCCGACTCGAAGAACCGCCAGTTGCGCTCCTCCGCCAGGCGCAGGCCGCACGCGGTGGTGCTCTCCCGCTCACCGCCTTGGCCGCGCCGGAACCGGTAGTCCTCGACGTCGGGTTCGCGGTCCCCGTCAGACGGGATGCCGCCCGGTCCGTCCGCGCCGCGCGGCCCAACGCCGAACGCGGCGACGATGCGCTTCGCCTCCGCCTCCCATGGGGCGTAGCCGCCAACGCTGCCCTGCACGCGCTTGAGCATCGACTCGCGGTCCCCGGAGCGCGTCTTGATCGACCCGTGCACCTTCTGCCAAGACGTCGGGCCGGTGACTAGGAACGCCTTCGTCGACGCCTCCGGGTCCTTGGAGCCTTTGACGCTGATCCAGTTGCGTCCCTGCTGGTAGATGCCGACGTCATCGTTGCCGGTCGTCACGTTCGCCAGTGCGCCGGCGCCGGACTCCTGCGTGATGCACATGACCACAGCGACCATCACGAACGGGGAGGCGCCGAGCCGGTTGGCCTCCTCGAGACAACCCGCGATGACACGACGCTGCTGAGAGGTCGCGGCCTTCCCTTTGACGGTGACGCGCGCGTCATCAGCTAGGCCGCGGTCGCGGCCGCGGTCACGCCGTTGCGAAGGGCTCGTCGCTTCGGTGGAGTTGACCTCCGCGACACGCTGGCGGACGTGCAGCCTCCGGCAGATGAACGGGATGCGCTCCGCCTTGACCTCACGGACGAGCGCGAGCAGGAACTCCGCGGCCGTCACGTCCTCGCGACGCATCGACCGAGGTCGCGTCTTCTCCGCCAACCTGGCCCATACGCGTGACTCGAACGTCAGGGTGAGCAGGCCTTCCTCGTCGGTCGCGTCGCTCGCCAACCGGAACCACAGCGGAGTGCCGTCATCCGCGGGCAGCTTGAGGTCGGCGGCGCGGTCGAGGATCCCGGAGCGCTGCACCACCCCGTCCCGGTCAGCGACGGTCACGACGACAGTCGAGGCGCCCGAGATCGTGCGCTTCGGAGCGACGCTGGTCACGCGGCCGGTGATCGCAAGGTCCAGGGCGCGGCCGTCGAGGACGATCTCCGACAGTTCGAACGGGGCGAGACCAGCAGCTGGCATCAGCGCTTCCGGGCGCGAGCGCGAGCCAATGCGACGGCCAGGGCGGCTTGCGTCGTCGCACGGGACCGCGCCTCATCCGCGCGGGCCTTCTCGGAGACGCGCCGGGCGCGGGTGACGGGGCGCTCCTGGTCGATCCGCTCGTCGCGGGTCTCCATGAGCGTGACCTCGTAGCCCTGCCGGATGCGGTAGTCGGTCCCGGACGGCGCCCTGGCCCACCACACCCGGGCGGGCTCCGTGGACGGGGCGAGTCCGCCGCGACCGAACACCCACAGCATCGCGGGGGCGCCCGCGGGCACGAGCCCGGCGACTCTGAGCGTGGCGCGGGTCTTCGCCCACAGTTCGAGGCGCTGGCAGTCCGCCTCGACGCTGCGCCGGCGGCGAGCCTCATCGAAGAGGAGGCCCGGGATGGTGAGGCCCATCGCGGCCGGTTCGGTGAAGTCGGTGGCGGGTCGCCCGATCACCAAGGGGACTTGCTCGTGCCCGCCGAACCCCTCGGCGGTGAAGGTGGGGACGGGCCCGACGACCCGGGCGGTGATCTTGAGGTCGGGGCGGTCGGCCTGGTAGATGCGCACCTGGCCCTTCGGGACAGTCTGTGCGACCGCGCCCCTGATCGGGGTCGGGGCCGCCGCGCCGAACCCCGGCTTGCTGGCAGAAGCGCGGCGCGCTTGGACCTGCTTGACGGTCAGGGAGGGCTTGGCCATCAGCGTCTCCTGGCTGTGTGCGTGGCAACGGCGCGCCCGGTGGCCTCACCGATGATCTCGTCGCGGAACGTGACCGGGATCGGCGCGTGCCGCACGAACACCTCCACCTCCTGCCTGCCGCCACCAGCGCTCGTGCGGACCCGGGGGGTGCGCATCGCGGCCGGAGCAGGCAACGCCATCGCGGTCTGACCAGCGTCGAACACGGTTGAGGCGCCGGGTAGCCGCAGGAGCTCGGGGCCACGCTCACCGACGACCGCCCAGCCAGCTTGCTGGACGACGCCGCCCGTTGCCAAGCCGGCGATGTCC
Source organism: uncultured Gemmatimonadota bacterium (assembly GCA_902805735.1). Classification (GTDB taxonomy): domain Bacteria; phylum Gemmatimonadota; class Gemmatimonadetes; order Longimicrobiales; family Longimicrobiaceae; genus Longimicrobium. The sequence continues at coordinate 49,127 of CADCTW010000097.1, forward strand.
GCTGCGCCACCGATGATCTTCCCGACGGCGCCGGGAGCGCTCTTGATGATGTCGCCGATCGCGCCGGGGACGCGCCGCACGAACGCGATCAGCTCCCGGAAGCGGTTCGCGATCCCGGACACGACGCGGGACGCGGCGTCGTAGATGCCTCGGAAGGCCCCGCCGACCGAGCTGGCCGCGGACTTCACGCCGTTGAACGCGGCCGTGACGATGTTGCGGAACGTCTGGCTCTTGCGGTAAGCGAGGACGAGCGCGGCGCCGAGCGCGACGAGCAGGATCCCGACTCGGACGAGCGGGTTGGCGCGCAGCACGAAGTTCAAGATGCGCTGCGCTGCCGCGAACCCGCGGGTTGCGACCGCGGCGACCCCGGTCGCGACGGCGGAGGCGCGCGCCGCTACGGCCTGCGCGAACAACGCGACCTTCGCCCGCATACTGGCTGCGGCAGAGGTGTACGTGGCGCGCGCAAAGACCGTGGTCGCGACTGTGGTGATCCGCTCCTGCACAGCCAATGCGGCAAGCCCGATGCGGGTGCCGAGAGTGGATGCGTTGAACGCGACGAGCTGCGCCTTGGCGAAGCCCGCAGCCTTCCCGAGCAGCGACACACCGCGCGACGTGCCCATCAGCCCAGACGCGAAGGACGCGAGGCCGATCGCTTGGGAGACGGCGAGGACCCCGAACAGGGTGCTGATAGCCGCTGACCCGCCGGGCACGTTCTGCGCCACCCACGCGGTCGCCTCAGCGATCTTTGTCAGGCCCTGCACGAACAGCACGAGCGGCCCACTGGACCCGGCGAGCGGCTCGAAGGCGACCGCCAAGGCGGTGATGAGCCCGACGAGCGCGGGCCCGAACGCGGCGGTGGTGCCCATCACGACCCGCTCGAGGATCGGGACGAGCGTCCGGATCTTCGCGAGCAACGGAGCTAGGCCGCCGTTCGAGCTGACCGACAGCCGGGCGAAGGAAGCGGCCATGTCGCCGATCAGGCCCATCATCTCCCGGACGACGGGACGAGCCTCGGCGAAGAACTGCGACAGCTTGATCTTGCCCTCGACGCTGCCGGTGAACCGCGCGAAGCGGGCCGTGATGGCGTCGAGGGAGTCAAGCATCCCCTTGCCCATCGGCCCGGCGGCACGACCGACGTTGAAGAGTCCGCGGGCGAGGTTCCCGATGATGCCGAGCACACTTGACAGGACACGCTGCGTTTTGCCGAAGAACGCGGCGAGCGCGCCGGACTTCGTAGCTGCGAACGTCGCGTTGTAGGCGGCAGCCGCCCATCCCTTCGCGAGTTGCCCGACCCAGGTGGTGAGCGGTCGGGCCGCGTCGAGTACCATGATGAGCGCGGCGCCCATCGTGATCGCTGCCTCCCCGACGTTGCGAATCAGGCCGACGTTGGTCTGCATGATTCGGGCGAGCTGGCCGCCGAACGCCCCGGCTGTCAGACCCGCTCGCTCAGCCAGAACACCAAGGGCGTTTGCGGTCGCCTTGATCGACGGGGTGAGCTGGCCGATCAGCGGCTGTGCCGCCCGGATTCCGCGAATCGCGCCCCCCAAGATCTGGCCCTGCACCGCGTTCTTCAACGACAACAGCTCGGGCACCAGCCCCTTCACGGTGCGCGCGAACGCGTTGGTGGCCGGCGTCTGCTCCTCGAACTCGTCGAAGACGCCCTTCATCGAGGACGACAGGCCCATGCCGGCGACCCTCACGAGCGCCATGCTCGTCTTCATGGCGATCATCGCGGCGCCGTAGGAGGCGACGACCCCGACGAGCGGGGCGAGCGCCCCGACAACGCCGACCGCTCCCGCGGCGACAGCGCTCAGGCCACCGGCCGCCAGGCCGAGGCCGGTGATGAGCGCGGCGGGCTTGATGAGGCCCATCGTGCGGCCGACGAGGCCGAGACCCCCGGCGCTCTTGCGGGCGTCCCGGTTGGTCTCCTTGAACTCGCGGCCGAGGCGCTTGACCTCCCGAGCGCTGCTCTTCACTTGCGCGGCGAACCGGCGGGAACCATCAAGCCACAACTTCACACGGACGTCTTCAGCCATCGGTCACCCCCCGCTTCTAAGATCCAGCCATGGACGACGACATGACGACGTTCCTGCGGTTCTGGGCTGAAGTCGGCCCCGCAGATGACCTCGGCCCTATCGGCAGCGATGGCGGGCTGCTGATTCGCCACGCGGCCGAGCGGGCCGTCTCGGCTGGACTCATGGCTCACCCGCGCGGCACCGACCGGATCACAGACGTGGCCATCGACCTCCAGTGCGCCGCACGAGCCCGCCTGGGCCTGCTCGGACCGGGACCACTCGGCACGCGCTACTAGCGGGTGCTGCTCGTGTTCGACCCGCCGCGCGATGCTTGCGCGCGGACGTTGTGCGACCGGACCGCCAGATCCTGATTGAGTTCCTGGCGGCGACGGATCGCGGCGTCGTAGACAGCGGTCCTGACGAGGGCACGCACGACGCTCTGAGGACGGTCGAGGAGCCGCTCCCACGCCGGGTCACCGGCGACAAGGGCGTGGGCGGCCGCGTCGATCTCCGGCCGCCCCCTTATTCCCCCAGGAACGCCTCGTTGACCTCGCTCGTCGGGTCGGCGAGCCACGCCTCCACGATCCGGGACTGCTGGATCACCGCCCAGCCGTTCCTGCGGAACGCGTGCAGGACCGTCTTGAGCACCCGGTCATCCGGCGGCTCGAAGGTCAGGCCGAGCGCCGCGGCGAGACGGGCGTCGAAGCGGACCGCGCCGGCCGGGTGGGAGACGAGCTCCTCCGTGACCGGGTGCCGGAAACCGACCTCATCGCAGCACAACGCGAGGGTGTGCGCGGCGACGTACAGCGCCTGCGTGGATCCGGGGAGCTGGCGCCCGGCGTCCTTCGCGAGGCGCTCCGTGCGGCTCGGGTCGATCCACTTGTAGCGCGCGCACAGTACAGGGCGGGAGTCCGCGTTGACATCGAGCGTGAGATGCGTGTCGAGGTCCTCCCCGACACGCTCGTACTCCGCGGCGAGCTGCGCCCAGCCGGAGCCGGGCTCCTCGGCGGGCGCGTCGGCTTCGATGTCGACCTCGGGTTCCTCGAGCATGCTCATGCGACCGGGAGTCCGCCGGTCGCGAACGTGAGCTGCAGCGTCGCCTTGCCGTTCGGCTCGTTGATGTTCGCGCCGCTCGCGGTCAGCCCGATGAGCTGGCCGTGCGAGACGATCGGCAGGTCGAACGCCGCCTTCGTGCGCGGTTCGAGGTACTGGTCGCTGATGTCGAAGTACCCGCCGCCCGCCGCGAAGATCGCGATCAGCCGCTTGATCGCGTTACGGTCGCGCGGCAGCTCGAACGTGCGGGTCAGCTCCCGCTCGCCCTGCTCGGGCTGCGCCGCCAACGGCTCACGACCGAGCCCATAAGCGTCACGATCGAACTCGGGGTCGGCGGTGATCTCGAGGTCCCCGGATTCCTGCCATGCCCCGAAGTCCTCCATCGGATCGGTGGGCGCCCCCGTCGAGTTTCCGCGCAGCGTGATGACACGCGCGCCAGTTGTTGACTTGCTCACTAGCTCACCCTTTCGTTGACCGCCGCCGTGACGATGTCGAGGTAGACGTACTTTGCGCCCGGGCTGTACCTAGCGCCGACGCGCGCCCAGAGCTGCTTGGCCGCGATCGTCGCGGCCGTGTTGACGTTCGGGCCGACATCGACCACGAACCCCGGGTCAGCCTCAGTGCCGTAGATTGCGCCGAGGCGCTGCAGCCCGGACAGGAACCCGACGAGGTCGCCTCCGTACCGGCCGGCCAGAACCCCCTCCGCGTCGACCGAACGGTGGCGGTAGCTCGCGGCAATCGCGTAGCCCCGGCCCCGCACGAGCATCGCGGTCCGGGAGTTCGCGAACTGCGTCAGCAGCGGCGCGGTCAGCGGGTTGGCGAGCGTCTCGTCCCCGTCGACTTGGATGGTGCCGTCCCCGAACAGGTCGACGATCGGGTTGAGGCCCGTCCCGTCGAGTTCGGTGACCTCCGCGTCAGTCGCGAGATCCAAGGCTCCGAGGACGTAGCCGCCGAAGTTCGCTCCGCCCGGGAGCCCGGCAGGGTCGCCGTACTCCCCTGCCGCCGCCTCGTTCGGATTGCCGAGCGCGGCGTCGTTGCGGCTGAGCATCGCGGCCTGCACGACGCTCCACGGCAGCGTCAGGTAGGTGCCAGCGACGGCGCCCTGCACAAGCAGCCTGCCGCGGTACATCGCCGCGCGTGCGGCGCCCGCGATGGCTCGTGCGGTCGATGCCGCGGTCTTCGCGGTCGACAGCGCACCCACCGGGGCGTCGAGGATCGCGCGCTTGTTCACGTCCCCGTTGGCGAGGCCGAGAAGCGCGGTGTGCACGGCGGTGCTCGTCTTCCCGGCGGCGATCACCTGTCCCGGCCCGGCCCGGCGGTCCAGGCTCGCGAGGTCCGCGGCGAGGGTCGCGTCGGTGACGCCGGCGAGGTCGTCGGCACCGCCGGTCAGCGCGGTCGCGGCGATGGTCGTCGGCGGCCACTGCGTCGCGTCCGCGCCCGGGATGTAGTCGATGAGCCGGGAGCCGATCGACCAGGCGGCCGCCTCGGCCTGGGAGGCGAGAGCGGGGCTGACCTCGCTGGCGGTGTCTCCGGCGGTGACGCGCGTCACGGTGAACACCGCGGTTCCCGCTCCGGTGTCGGCGGTGATCGCGACGCGGAGGTCGTTGCCGGTCGCGCCGAGATCGTCGGCAGTCACGGTGCCCGCCGCGCTGGCGCCCTTCAGGATCGCGAGGGTCGCGCGGGCGGCCGCGGCGCCGACGCGCCTGCGGACCATGACGCGGCTGCCACCGAGACGGAAGAACGCGGTGACGTAGTCCGGGTCCGGGCTCGTGGTCCAGCGTGGCCCGAACAGCCGGAGCAGGTCAGCTTCGCTGCGGACCTCCGTCGGCAGGACGGGGCCGCGCGGGAACGTGCCGGGGTAGTGCAGGGTGCCGGTGTCGGTCGGGACGGTCTTGGTCGGCCGGGACTGGCTTTCGCGGATGAGGACGGGCATGGGCGGTTCTCCTGTCGTTCAGGGGGGATGGTGTGCCGCCCACGGCGGCCAGGAAGGGTGGTGCTACTTCTTCGACTTGGAGCCCTGCTCGGGCTCCTCGGGCGCGGGGGGCGCCTCGACAGTGGGGGCTGCGGCGTCGAGGCCGAGCGGCGCGTCTTCGATGGTGGTTCCGGCGGGTGCGGTCGCGGTCGGCGCGACGGGGCTACCGGTGCGCAGCGCGTCCTTGATCTCACGGATACTCATGGCTGGATCTCCCAGGTTTCGAGGTCAACGGTCTCGGCGACGTAGCCGGACGACTCGGGGTTAGATGGGCTCGCAGGCCCAGAGGTCAACTTCAACGCGCGCTCCAGCCGGATGACGAACACGTCAACGCGGCCCTGCCGGGTGCGCTCGTCGTCGGAGTCGATCTCCTCGCCGTCCCCGCCACCGAGCCACCACACGCCGTCAACGCCCGCCACCGGCTGCTGCTCAAGGCACAAGACGACCGCGGCCTCATAGCACGTGAGGACGTCCGCGGTGCCCTCCGTGCTCTCACCGAGGACGATGCTGTACACGTGGCAGGTGACGTCGATCGAGGCCCATTCACCGTCGCGGTCGACGACGGCCTGATCGAGCGGGACAACCCGGACGAACGGTGGGGTGTCCTCCCCGCGCGGCTGGAAGACCCGGGCGGCCCGGATGGACGACGGGAGCAGCGCGCGCCCACTGACAGCATCGGGCAGCCCGCGGAGAGTCGCGGCATTGGGAAGGTAGGTACCGGCGCCCGGAGTGACGGGGGCGCGGGTGGCGGGGTCGATACCGAGCGGCAACCACAGCGCGAGATGCGCGGCGACCGCACGAGCTGCGTCCACGCCGGTGCGCCGCCGGCCGAACACGGCCTCCGGGGTACTCACGACCGCCGGTCCATCAGGTAGCCGCGCAGCATCTCGAGAGACCGAACCTTCGTCGC
>CADCTW010000098.1 GCA_902805735.1 uncultured Gemmatimonadota bacterium
ACAGTAGCGTCCGGTTACAAGTCGAAGAGCCGTAACTGGTTGCATGTTGATTCCTCCGACTTTTGCGACTTTGCGGCTGAGAATGCCTGTGAAAGCTCGACTTTCTGAAAGAGGCTGACGCTCAGGATCTGTAGCATTGTGTAGAGACTGAGTTCAGTCTGAAGGTTCTTCTTGAGGATGGCAACGAGCACATAGGTGGAGATCGCGATCCAGATCTGCGTCCTGACGGCATTGTCCGAGGTGCCGTAGAACGCCTTGATCCGTAGATGCTGCTTGATCCACTTGAAGAAGAGCTCCACCTGCCACCGGCAGCGGTACAGCTCTGCCACTTCCCATGCGCTCAGGCGGAAGTTGTTGGTCAGGAGCGTGATGCGCTTGCCCGTTTCCGGATCGCGGGAGCGGACCCGCCGCAGGGGCTCCGGGTAGCCCTCCAGGGAGCGAGTGGTTACCAGAACAACGGTCTGATCGCAGATCAGGCCGGTGGAGCGATCAACCTCGTGCGAGTAGCGGCGCTGGAAGCGCAGGTTCTTCTTGGCACGAACAACGAAGCTGGCCTGAGCGAGCGTGAAGCGGTACAGCCGGGCGAAGTCTACATAGCCGCGATCCATCACGTAGATCGCACCGGCTTCGAGAGGCAACTCGTCCAATTGAGAGACATCGGAGGTGCGTCCGTCCGTAACTCTGAGGAACGACGGGATGTTGCCCCTGAGGTCGAGGACCGTGTGCAGTTTGATGGCACTCTTGGTTCGCCGGAAGTGCGCCCAGGGGAAGAGCGACAGGCACAGGTCGATCGTCGTGGAGTCGAGGGCGTAGACGGTCTCCGCCAGTTCGAGGGCGAAGCTGTCTCCCGCGTATAGATGCTGGGCCTCCTTGATCAGGACCTGGGCGAAATCGGCGTAGATGCGCCAGTTCCGCTTCTCGTTCGCATCGGCCAGGGTGCTGCGCGAGACCTCGGACCGGATCCCCATGTGGTACAGCTGCTCCGGCACTGCCCCCAGGCAAGCCTCGATGTCGCGGAGGCTCTCTCGAAAGGTGAGCTGGGCGAACACCAGGCACAGGAACTGATCCCAGCACGTGAAGCGGCGGGCCCGCCGGACGCCAGGATACCGTTCGACGCAACGCTGAAACGCTTTGTGGGGAGCATGCTGGATTACCTGGGCGAAGACGGTGCGTCCCTGATTCATCGACTCTCCTGTGCACGAGAAGGCAACAGGATGAGCCGGACCTTCGCTCAGTTCAAATCGTTCCCGCTCCTGTCGCTGGGCAAAGCACAGGGCCGCATCAGGTTACAGCGCTAGCCTAGCTTCTTAACCGGACAGCACTG
>CADCTW010000099.1 GCA_902805735.1 uncultured Gemmatimonadota bacterium
GAGGCTGGATGGCTGGAGTGCGCCCCCCTCTCCCATTATTGGGAGAGCGGGGGTCGGGGGGGTGGGGGCCCCCTTTCAGCGCCCCGCCCGCTTCCTCCCCGTTCCCCATTCCCCGCCGTTCCGCTACTTTTCGCGCGCTGTGCTGACCAAAACGGAACTGGGGATATGATCTGGACTTATCTGAACGAGAAGCTGGCGGAGGCGTTCGCCGCTGCGGGATATGGGGAGGTGCCGGCGGTCGCGGAGCGGTCGCGGCGGCCGGACGTGGGGCAGTTCCAGTGCAACACGGCGATGACGCTGGCCAAGGCCGCGCGCCAGGCGCCCGTCGCCATCGCCAACCAAGTCGCCGGGAAGCTGGAGTTTCCGTTCGACCGGGTGTCGGTGGCGGGGCCGGGGTTCATCAACTTCTCGCTGGCGGACGAGTTCCTGGCCAGTGAGACGGGGGCGTTCCTGCACGACCCGCGGCACGGCTGCCCGGCCGTGGAGCCGCTGCGGCTGATGCTGGACTTCGGCGGGCCCAACGTGGCCAAGCGCATGCACGTGGGGCACATCCGCTCCTCCATCATCGGCGACTCGCTGCAGCGCTGCTGCCGATTCCTGGGCCACGACGTCGTCAGCGACGTGCACCTGGGCGACTGGGGGCTCCCCATGGGGATGCTCGTGGCCGAGATCCGCAGGCGCTGGCCGGAGCTGCCGTACTTCACCCCCGGCGGCCCCGACGGTCCGGTGGACGACGGCATCACCGTGGACCTGCTCAACAAGCTGTACCCGGAGGCTTCGGGGCGCTGCAAGGCCGACCCCGCGGCGCTGGAGGAGGCTAAGCAGGCCACCACCGCGCTGCAGACCGGCGACCCCGGGCTGCGCGCCCTGTGGCGGCGCATGGTGGACGTGTCGGTGGAGGCGGTGCGCGCGGACCTGGGGCTGATGGGCGTGTCGTTCGACCTTTGGGAGGGCGAGAGCGACGTGCGCGACCGGCTGGACGGGATGATCGAGCGCCTCACCGCGTCCGGGGTGGCCGAGCGCTCGGAGGGCGCGCTGGTGGTGCCCGTGGGCCGCGACGACGACGCGGAGCCGGTGCCGCCGCTGATGCTGATGAAGGGCGACGGCAGCGTCACGTACGGCACCACCGATGTCGCCACCATCGAGCACCGCGTGGAAAAGTACGCGCCGGACACCATCTGGTACGTGGTGGACCAGCGGCAGCGGCTCCACTTCGTGCAGGTGTTCCGCGCGGCGGAGGCGGCGGGGGTGGTGGAGGCGGGGCGCCCGGTGCTGGAGCACCTGGGCTTCGGCACCATGAACGGGCCGGACGGCAAGCCCTTCAAGACGCGCTCGGGCGAGGTGATGTCGCTCCGCTCGCTCCTGGAGATGACCATCGACGAGGCCCGCAAGCGCCTCGGCGAGATCGCGCTGGCGGCCGACATCACCGACGCGGAGCGGGAGACCATCGCCACGCGCATCGGCCTGGCCGCCATCAAGTTCGCGGACCTGCGCAACCACCGTCAGTCGGACTACGTGTTCGACCTGGCGCAGTTCAGCAGCTTCGAGGGGAAGACGGGCCCGTACCTCTGCTACTCCATCGTGCGCTCGCGCTCCATCCTGGCCAAGGCCGCGGCCGCCGGCTTCGCGGGCGGCGGCCTGGTGGCGCCGCGCAGCGACGAGGAGCGCGACGTGTGCCTGCGCCTGCTGGACTTCGGCCGCGCCGTGCTCGCCACCTACGAGCGGCGCGCCCCCAACGCCCTGTGCGAGCACGCGTTCGAGCTGGCGCAGAGCTTCAACGCCTTCTACCACGCGCACCACATCCTCTCCGAAGAGGACGCCGCGCGCCGCGCCTCCATGCTCTCCCTCACGCGGATCGTCTGCGACCAGCTGGTGCTGGCGCTGGGCATCCTGGGCATCGAGGCACCCGAACGGATGTAGGGCTCACACAGAGACACTGAGGCACCGGGAAAAGATTGACTCGGGTGAGGTTTTGGTTTACAGATGTAGATCACTCGTCACCCGGGCGCGCCAATGACCGATTCTCCGCATCTTACGGGGCTGCAGCTCGCGATCCTGCGCGTCCTCTGGGACCGCGGGGAGGCGGGGGTGCCGGAGGTGTACCGGGCGCTGTGGGAGGAGCGGGCGCTGGCGCAGTCGACGGTCGCCACGATGATCGGGCGGATGGAGAAGCGGGGGATCCTCACGCGGCGCTGGGAGGACCGGCAGTACCTCTACCGGCCCGCGTACACGGAGGACGAGGTGCGCCGGTCGATGGTGGCGGACCTCACCTCGCTGCTGTTCGGGGGGAGCAGCGCGGCGCTGGTGTCGCACCTGGTGGAGTCGCGGGAGATCGCGCCGGGCGACCTGGACGCGGTGCGGGCGCTGCTGGACTCGATGGAGGCGGATGACGATCCCCGGTAGCGCCGCGCTGGCGACGGTGGCGGCGTGGCTGCTGACCTGCGCCATCCACGGCGCGCTGCTGTGCGGCGGCGCGTGGCTCCTGTCGCGGCGCGTGGGCCTGCGCGCCGCGGACCTGCTCTGGAAGACGGCGCTCGTGGGGGCGCTCGCCACCGCGACGGTGCAGAGCGTGGCGCCGCTGGGGCCTCAGCTCTCCATCCCCGGCGTGCGCATCGTGCGGGCGGTGCGCTTCACTGCCGTCGAGGGCTCCCCGCCCGTCGTGCAGCGGTGGCAGCGGACGCTTCCCACCAGCCCGTTCGGGATGGTGACGAGCGCGCTCGCCGCGGCGTGGATCCTGGCCGCGGCCTTCCGGCTGGCGCGGCTCGCGGGGGCGCACCGGCGGCTGCGAAGGTGCCTGGCGGGGCGCCGCGCGCTGGCGGACGGCGAGCTCGCGCGCTTCGCGCAAGCGCTGCTTCCGGGGGTGTGCGTGACCGTGTCGGACGTGCTTCCGGCGCCGGCGGCGCTGGGTGCGCGGGAGATCTGCCTGCCGGCGCGGGTGCTGGCGGAGCTCCCGCCGGGGCAGCAGCGGGCCATCGTCGCGCACGAGGCGGCGCACCTCCGCCGCCGCGATCCCCTCTGGCTGGGCCTGTTCGGTGTGGTGGAGTGCCTGTTCTTCTTCCAGCCGCTCCAATCGATGGCGCTGCGCCGCTTCCGCGAGGGCGCCGAGCTTCTCTGCGACGATTGGGCGGCGAGCGCCACGGGCCGCCCGCACGACCTGGCGCGCTCCATCGCTTCCATCGCGGGGTGGCTCTCCGCGGATCGCGCTGCCGTGCCGCTCGCGGCGATGGTGGAGCACGGGTCGCCTCTCGTGCGCCGCGTTCGCCGCCTGGCCGATCCGGCCCGTGAGCCCTCCCGTGGCCGCGCCCCCCTCGCCGTCGCGGTGCTCCTGCTCGCCGCGGTGATCCTGGCGGCCCCGCGCGCCGTCGTCCAGGGCCCATCTCGCGCCGCCAAGGCCCGCCGCGAAGTTGTCCTGCCCCCCACCCCCGGCGGACGCGCCGTCCGCGTCTTCCGTCAGAGCGGCGACCCCCGCGCCCTCGGGCTGCCGCCGCTTCCGCCGCCGTAACGCCGTCTGGTGCTCCTGGGTAGCCAGCCAGACTGCCCCGGCGACCGACCACCGCGCGAAGACATCCCCGCGGCCTCGCTCTCGAGCTTCACCGCGACCGCATAGTCCCCGCAGGGGGACTTCGTGCAGTCGTTGCAGCGACTTCAGTCGCCGCAACGCGCCGTCAGCGCGAGCAACCCTTTCGCACGCCTTCAGCATCTACACCTGTAGATCGGGCAGCACACCTCCACCCTGCACACCCTCGCGAACCATGAACATCCACCGAATCCTGCGCTGGGGAGCCCTGGCATTCCTCGCGGCGGCGCCGCTCCAGGCCCAGACCACGTTGCCCGACACGCCGGCCGGGCGCCAGGCCGGCGCGCTCCTATCCGCGGTGCGCGACGCGCGGGAGGATGCCGTGCGCGCCTTCATCGGAGAGCGCACGACCGGGAAATTCCGGGAGATCCCCGTGGCTACCCACGTCCAGCAGTTCCAGCGGATGGGGGCGATGATCGGGAGCGCGCCCGTCGCCGCGGTGCGCGCCCCATCCGCCGCCGCGCTGGAGGTGGATTTCCAGGGGGAGCGGGGGATGCTCACGCTGCGGATGCAGCTGGAGGACGCGCCGCCGCACCGCATCACCGGACTGGCGCTCGGCCGGGGCGAGGCGCCGGCGGCGGGGCCGCTGACCGACGCCGGGCGCGCGGCGGTGGTGGATAGCGCGGCGTCGCTCCTGAAGCGCTACTACGTCACGCCCGACACGGCCGAGATCATCGGCGCGCGGCTGCGCGAGCGGCTGCGGGCGGGGACCTACGCGGCGATGGACCGGGCCACGTTCGCGCGGACGCTGACCGCCGACATCCGCGCGGTGCACCCGGACCAGCACCTGAGCGTCAGCACCGCGCGGCAGACGCAGGGTCCGCGGCCGGCGGCGGCCGCGCCGGGCTCGGGACAGTACCGGTACCTAGCGGATGCGCGCATCCTGCCGGGGAACGTGGGCTACCTGAAGATGTCGTCCTTCCCCGGCGGCCAGGAGGCGATGAACGAGCTCGCCGCCGCGCTGCGCACCATGGAGCGCACGGAGGCCATGATCATCGACGTGCGCGAGTCGCGCGGGGGGAGCGCGCACCTGGCCAACTTCCTCATCAGCCACTTCACCGCGCCCAACCTTCTGTCGCTGGCCACCTTCCAGCCCGTGAGCGGCGACACGGCCCTGCGCCGCACCCTCCCCGAGGTCCCCGGTCCGCGCCGCCTGGACGTGCCCCTCTACGTGCTGGTGGACAGGGGCTCGCGCTCCGCCGCCGAAGACGTCCCCTTCGTCCTGCGCAACCTGGGACGCGCCACGCTGGTGGGGGAGCGCACGGCGGGCGCGGGCCGCAACAACCGCTTCTTCCCCCTGGGCGAGGGGCTGGACATCTCCATCTCGGTGACGCGCGTCTGGGACCCGTGCACCGGGGCGGAGTGGGAGCGCGTCGGCATCGAGCCGGACATCGCCGCGGCGGATGCGCTGGACGCGGCGCTCAGGGCCCCGCGGCGTGCCCCGGCCGCGCTTCCCCAGGCCCAATGCCGGGCGCGCTGACGCGGAAGCAGGGGCTCACCGAGGGGCAGCGGGGCACCGCGAGGGAGATTTCACACATCTCTCTTGCGCCGGGGTGGGACGCAGATTACGTTGCGGTTGAGAATCGTTCTCATGCGTTCCAACCTGCGACTGACCGATGCGACACTTCGTACTTCTCGGCGCGCTCACCGTGCTCGCCGGCGCGCCCCTCGCGGCCCAGACCCCGTCCGTGCAGGCCGCGGACACGGCGTACATCCGCTTCAACATCCCCGCGCAGCCGCTGGCCGACGCGCTCAGCGACTACGCGCGCCAGGCGCGCGTCCGCGTCGAAGTGGATGTGGCGGCGGCCTCCGGGGTGCGCTCCCCCGGGCTCACCGGCGCGCACGGAGCGGAGGTGGCGCTGCAGCGTCTGCTGGCCGGAACGGGGCTTGAGGCGCGCTTCACCGGCGAGCGCGCGGCGTCCGTGACGCGCACGGGAGGCCGCGTGTACGCGCTGACGCCGCTGACGGTGGTCGGCGCGCGGAGCCGCGGCTACGCGACGGCGCGCACCACCAGCGCCACGAAGACGGAGACGCCGCTGCGCGACGTGCCGCAGTCCGTAAGCCTGGTCACGCGGGAGCTGATCTCCGACCAGGCGATGCAGGGGATGGGCGACGTGGTGCGCTACATCCCGGGGATCACGATGGGGCAGGGCGAGGGGCACCGCGACGCCCCCACCATCCGCGGCAACTCCACCACGGCGGACTTCTTCGTGGATGGCGTGCGCGACGACGTGCAGTACTTCCGCGACCTGTACAACACGGAGCGCGTGGAGGCGCTGAAGGGCTCCAACGCGATGATCTTTGGGCGGGGCGGCGGCGGCGGGGTGCTCAACCGCGTCACCAAGGAGGCCCAGTGGACGCCCACGCGCGTCGCGACGCTGGAGGGCGGCTCGTTCGACCACCGGCGCGGCACGCTGGACCTGGGGCAGGGGCTGGGGAGCGCGGTGGCCGTGCGCGTCAACGGGATGTACGAGCACTCGGGCGGCTTCCGCGACGAGTACGACCTGAAGCGCCACGGCATCAACCCCACTGTCACGGTGGCGCTGGGGGCGCGCACCACCATCCGCGCCGGCTACGAGTGGTTCGTGGACGAGCGCTCGGTGGACCGCGGCATCCCCTCCTTCCAGGGGCGCCCGTCGCGCGCGGGGATCACCACCTTCTTCGGCAACCCGGACAGCAGCTACGCCTCGGTGGACGTGCACGCGGCCAGCGCGCTCCTGGAGCACAAGCTCCCGGCGGGGCTCACCATCCGCAACCGCACCCGCTTCGCGGACTACGACAAGTCGTACCAGAACAGCCTTCCGGGCTCGGTGAACGCGGCCGGCACGCACGTGTCGCTCAGCGCGTACGCCAACGACACGGGCCGCCGCAACCTGTTCAACCAGACGGACCTGCTCTTCGGCGCCGTTACCGGACCGGTGCGCCACACGCTGCTTGTGGGCGCCGAGATCGGCCGGCAGGAGACGGAGAACTTCCGCCGCACGGGGTACTACAACGACAACGCCCTCTCGTTCTCGGCGCCGTTCGACGCGCCCACGGTGTCCACGCCCATCACCTTCCGCCAGAGCGCGAGCGACGCGGACAACAGCACGGACGTGCGGGTGGCCGGGGTGTACGTGCAGGACCAGGTGGAGCTCACGCGCTTCCTGCAGCTCGTGGGCGGCGTGCGCTTCGAGCGCTTCGACCTGGATTTCCACGACGCCCGCCAGGACGCCTCGCTGGACCGCCAGGACGACATGGTCTCGCCGCGCGCCGGCGTGGTGCTGAAGCCGGTGCAGCCGCTCTCGTTCTACGGCAGCTACAGCGTGTCGTACCTCCCCAGCGCGGGCGAGCAGTTCTCCTCGCTGAGCGCGACCACGCAGACGCTGGAGCCGGAGCGCTTCACCAACCACGAGGTGGGCGCCAAGTGGGACGTGCGCCCGAGCTTCGCGCTGACCGGCGCGCTTTACCGCCTGGACCGCACCAACACCTCCGCCCCTGACCCGGCCGACGCCACCCGGACGGTGCAGACGGGCAGCCAGCGCACCACGGGCTGGGAGCTGGGCGCCTCCGGTGACCTGACCAATGCCTGGCAGATGATGGCCGGCTTCGCCTCGCAGGACGCGGAGATCGTGAGCACGACCACCGCGGCCAAGGCCGGGCAGCGCGTGCCCCTGGTGCCGGAGCACACCTTCTCCCTCTGGAACCGCGTCCAGCTTCACCGCGCCCTGGGCGTGGGAGTGGGGGTGGTGCGCCAGTCGGACATGTTCGCGGCCATCGACAACACCGTGACCCTCCCCGGCTTCACCCGCGCCGACGCCGCGCTCTTCGTGCGGCTGGGTGCCCTGGCCAGCGCGCAGGTGAACGTGGAGAACCTGTTCAACAAGCGCTACTACGCCACCTCGCACGGCAACAACAACATCATGCCGGGCGCGTCCCGCACGGTGCGCGTGTCGCTGACCACGCGCCGGTAAACAGCGGGCTCACACAGAGACACAGAGGCACAGAGGAAGATGGCTTTCCTCTGTGCCTCTGTGTCTCTGTGTGAGCCATGTTGTTCAGCGTGCACCGATGAGGCGATCGTACTCGTCATGCCGTCCGATCCAGAACCACACGAAGTCGCCGTTCTCCTGAACCGCGAGGGCCCGGTGATGGATTCCCACGCGCACGGACCAGAAGCGACCCACCTTTTTGAGATGCAGCGACGGGTGCCTCGGATTCCGCTTCAGGAGGGCATAGCTCTCGTCAGCTAGCCTCCGCACGTCGGCTGGCAGCGCATCATATGCGTGCCAGAACCGCGCTGTCGTGCGGTGCGTCACAGGGGGCGGGTTCGGCCCGCCCGCAGCTCCGCCAGGGCTTCGTCCGCGAGTGCATTCAACCGGCCCGCGGCGACATCCGCCTCGAACTGGTGATCCCACGCCTCCGCGTCGAACTCGCGGAACCACTCCCGGAAGCGCGCCAGCTCTTCCGGGGAAAGGCCGCTCACGGCCTGCGCGATCTCGTCGATAGTACTCATAATCCAATGCTAGTGAGAGTACACTTCGACCGGCAACCCCCTCAAAGATATCGGTGCAATTCCTGGCCCCATCAGCCCTTGTGGCAGCATCCAACACCTTTCGACCGCACCACGTGGCATGCATCTGGCCCCTCGTGCGCGGCTTCATTGGAACGGCTGACGAGAGGGCGTGATGATGCGAAGGTGGATGGCGGCGGTGATTGCGCTCGCGGCCGCGTGTGGGCCGGGGGAGCATGAATACGATTCGGACAATGACCCGGAGGAGCCGCGTCCGCGGGCGGCGGCGCAGAAGCCGGTCGCCGCTGCACCGGCCGCTCCGCCGGCGCCGGTGAGCGCGGCGGACTCGGCGGCGCTGCGGGCGCGGATCGACGGGCGGGGGGACTCGGTGCGGGCGGCGTTCGCGCGGGGGCGGCCGCTGGGGGCCAGCGAGATCGGGTGGCTGCGGCGTGACGTGAACCGCACGCAGGTGGCGACCGCGCAGTCGCTGGGGGTGCGCGCGCACGGCGAAACGCAGATCCAGCAGCTCGTGCGGCAGGGAAAGCTGGTGGCGCTGGGCGACAGCACGGAGCATTGGATCTTGCGCAAGATGGACCACTCGGTGCCCTACGTGACGCCGGATGCGCGCGCCCTCCTGTTGCAGGTGGGCCGGCGCTTCCACGCGCGGCTGGATAGCCTGGGACTCCCGCGCTACCGCATCAAGGTGACCTCCGCGCTGCGCACCGGCGCCACACAGGCGGAGCTGCGGAAGATCAACTCCTACGCGTCGCAGACGGCGAGCGCCCACGAGTTCGGCACCACGATGGACGTGTCGCACGAGCGCTTCGCCGCCCCCGCGCCCGCCGCCGGAGCCGGCGCGGAGCTGGAGGCCGACGCGCTGGACGAGCTGGGAAAGGAGCACGCCAAGGTGCTGCAGGGCGAGCTGGGCCGCACCCTCATCGAGCTGCGCGCCCAGGAGCTGCTCCACGTGATGATCGAGAACAAGCAGCCGGTCTACCACTTCACCGTCCGCCAGCGCCTCGCCTCGCGCTAGAAAAGCGTCTCACACAGAGACACAGAGGCACAGAGAAGAGCTTCTTCTCTGTGCCTCTCTATTGTGTTGCATTCCGAGTGGTGTTCGGCAAATATTCGGCCCCTGGGAACCGCACAAAAGAAGACCCCGGGTTGATCACCGACACGAGGTCGGGAGAGCAATAGCCCGGGGACTGTGGACACAAAGATATCGGGATGATCGACTCGGATCAAGGTCCCCACCTGGACGCGCTCTGGCAGGTGCTGTCACGGGAGCGGCTGGAGGGCGGGTACGGCGGGAGCGCGATGCGCCGCCAGGATGTGATCGTCCGTTACCTGTGGAATGTCGCGCTCTGCGAAGCCCTCTATCCCTCGCTCCAATCGCTGGAGGTGGCGCTCCGCAACACCCTGTTCAACGCTGGTGAGGCGGTCTACCCGTTCACGGGGACGCCGGCAGCCCCGGCGCAGCACGCGCTGGCGCATGACCTGATCGGGTGGATGAGCCCGTCCCTTCGGCAAACGGTGGAGGCGCTCGACCGGTTCAATGCGGTGCACTCTGCGGGGCTGGAGCCGTTTCGGCGTGTGACGGAGGATCTCGTGAAGCGAACGAAGTGATCTCTGTGCCTCTGTGTCTCTGTGTGAGCCCAGCTGTTCAGGGCACGGGAATGGCAGGAGCCCGACGCGCACCCTGACGAGCACGCAATTGCCGACCGAAGAATACCGCCGCCAGCTCGAGACCCTGGCGGAGAACGTATCGATGGCGCTGTTCATCATGGACGAGCGCCACCACTGCACGTTCATGAACTCCGCCGCGGAGCGCCTTACGGGCTACACGCTGGCGGAGGTGCGGGGGCGTGCGCTCCACGACGTGGTGCACCACACGCGTCCCGACGGGCGCCCGTACCCGATGGAGGAGTGCCCCCTGGGCCACGCCATCGCCGCGGACGTGCGCGGCCAGGGCGAGGAGATGTTCGTCCACAAGGACGGGCACTTCTACCCCGTGGCCTTCACCTCGTCGCCCATCCGCGAGGAGGGGCGCACGGTGGGCACCGTGATCGAGGTGCGCGGCATCGCGGCGGAGCGGAGCGCCGAGGAAGAGCGGCAGCGCCTGCTGGAGGCGCTGGAGACGGAGCGTGCGCGCCTGGCGAACGTGTTCCAGAACGCCGCGTCGTACATCGCCGTGGTGCGGGGGCCGGACCACGTTTTCGAGCTGGCCAACCCGCTCTACCGCCGCCTCACGGGCGACCGCCCGCTGCTGGGGCTCGCCGCGCGCGATGCGCTCCCGGAGCTCGCCGCCCAGGGGTACATCGGCCTCCTGGACGAGGTGCGCCGCACGGGCGTCCCGTATTCCGCCACCGAGGCGCCCGTCGCGTACCGCAACGCGCCGGACGAGCCGCCGTCGCTGCACTTCATCAACTTCGTCTACCAGCCGCTCGCCGGCGCCGCCGGGGAGGTGTCCGGGATCCTGGCGCACGGCGTGGACGTGACGGAGCAGGTACTGGCCCGCCGCGAGGTGGAGCGGGCGCGCGACCTCACCGCGCGGCTGCAGGCGCTGACGGCGGCGCTGGCGGCGAGCGGCACGCCGGACGAGGTGGCGGAGGTGGTGGTGGCGCAGGCGGTGGTCGCGACGGGCGCGGCCACGGGAATGCTGGCCCTGCGCGAGCGCGGCGCGGAGAGCGGCGCGATCCTGCGGCAGACGGGGCTCACCCCCGGCGTCATCCAGGAGCACGCGCGCTTTCCGCTCACGGCGCCGGGGCCCGCCGCGGAGTGCATCCGCACGGGCACGGCGTTCTTCGTGGAGAGCCACGGCGAGCTCCTCGCCCGCTTTCCCGAGGTCGCGGGGATGTGGGAGAGCCTGGGGACGCGCGCCCTGGCGGCGGTGCCGCTGACGGTGGCCGGCGACATCATCGGGGCGATGTCGTTCACCTTCACCGCCGAGCGCGCGTTCCCGGAGGAGAGCCGCGACTTCTTCGTGGCGCTGGCGCGGCAGTGCGCGCAGGCGCTGGAGCGCGCCCGGCTGGTGGAGGCGGAGCGCGAGGCGCGCGAGATGGCCGAGCGCGCGGCCGGGCGCGCGCGGCGGCTGCAGCGCCTCACCGCGCGGCTGAACGAGGCCGTGGGGCGCGCGCAGATCGCGGACGTGATCCTGGAAGGGGGCCTGGCCGCCGTCGGCGCGGACGCGGGGTCGCTGGCGCTGGTGCACGCGGGTCCGGACGGGCGGCCGGCGCGCTTCGAGACCGTGCGCACCCGCGGCTACGCGCACGAGGTCACGGCGAAGTACCGCGAGTTCCCCGTGGAGCCGGGGCGCCCCCTTTCCGAAGCCGTGCTGCGCCGCGAGACGGTGCTGGTCGGCTCGCCCCAGGAGTGGCGGGAGGAGTTCCCATCGGCCAGCGAGGACCTGGGTCGTATGGGATACGGCGCCTTCGTGGCGGCACCCGCATCCGTGGGTGAGCGGACGCTGGCGGCGCTCTCCTTCAGCTTCCGCCAGCCCCAGCACTTCGACGACGGCACGCGCACCTTTCTGGCCACCCTCGCCGAGCAGTGCGCCCTGGCCCTGGAGCGCGCCCGCCTCCACGAGGTCGAGCTGCAACACGCAGAGCAGCACGCCGCCCTGCTGGAGACGATCCAGGACGCCTTCGTGGCGCTGGACCGGGAGCTCCGCTACACCTACGTGAATCACAGGGCAGAGCTCATCCTGGGCCACCGTGCGGACGATCTCCTGGGCAAGCGCCTGGAAGAGGCGTTTCCCGCCGCGTCGGGGACGGCGGTGTTCAACGCCATCCTGCGCACGCTGGTCACGGGGGAGGGCACGCAGGTGGAGGCGTTCAGCCCCGTGATCCACCGCTGGACGGAGGCGCGCATCTACCCCGCGCCGGACGGGGTCTCGCTCGTCTTTCAGGACGTGACGGAGCGCCGCCGCACCCAGGAGGCCGACGCGCTGCTGGCCGAGGCGAGCCGCCTCCTTTCCGCGTCGCTGGACTACGAGGCCACGCTGCGCGCCGTGGCCGACGCGGTGGTGCCCCGGCTGGGCGACTGGTGCGCGGTGGACGTGGTGGACGACCCGGCCGCGCGCGAGTGGCCGCCGCGCATCCACCGGCTGGCGGTGGTCCACCGCGACCCGGAGAAGCTCGCGCTGGGCCAGGAGCTGACCGCCAGGTACCCGGTGGACTGGTCCGCCGAGGGCGGCTTCGCGGATGTGCTGCGCACCGGCGAGCCCCTCTTCGTGCCGCACGTCACGGACGCCATGCTGGTGGCCCGGGCGCGCGGCGAGGAGCACCTGGCCCTGCTGCGCGCGTTGCGCTTCTCGTCCATTCTGGTGGTGCCGCTGAGCGCGCGCGGCCTCACGGTGGGCGCGCTCACGCTGTGCATGACCGAATCGGAGCGGCGCTACGACGAGCGCGACCTGGCGCTGGCGCAGGACCTGGCGCGCCGCGCGGCGGTGGCCATCGACAACGCGCGCCTCTTCCGCGAGGCCGAGCGGGCCCGTGCCGACGCGGAAAGCGCCAACCGCAGCAAGAGCGAGTTCCTGGCGACGATGAGCCACGAGCTGCGCACCCCGCTCAACGCCATCGACGGCTACGCGGAGCTGATCGAGATCGGCGTGCACGGCCCCGTGACCCCCGCGCAGGGCGAGGCCCTCGGGCGCATCCGCCGCAGCCAGAAGCACCTGCTGGGGCTGATCAACGAGGTGCTCAACTACGCGCGCCTGGAGACCGGCGCCGTGCACTACGACGTGCGGGTGGTGGACGTCCCCGGCGCGGTGAGCGCCGTCGAGCCGCTGCTGCTGCCGCAGGTGAACGCCAAATCGCTCGCGCTGGAGACGGAGCGCGGCGGGCGCGCGCTGGCGGCGTACGCGGACGAGGAGAAGCTGCGGCAGATCCTGGTGAACCTCCTTTCCAACGCGGTCAAGTTCACCGACCCCGGCGGCCGCATCCGCGTGGAGGTGCGCGGCGTGGACGGCGTGGTGGAGGTGGCCGTGCGCGACACCGGCATCGGCATCGCGCCCGACAAGCTGGATGCCGTCTTCGAACCCTTCGTGCAGGTAGGCCGCGCCCTCAACAACCCCACCGAGGGCACGGGCCTGGGCCTGGCCATCAGCCGCGACCTCGCCCGCGCCATGGGCGGCGACCTCACCGTGCGCAGCGCGCCGGGCGCGGGCAGCACCTTTACGCTCACCCTTCCCGCCGCCGAACCGCCTGGCTCACACAGAGACACGGAGGCACAGAGATGAAGTCGTCTCGGTGCCTCTCTGGCAGCGTGAGCTACCAGAGGCGCCGCACGCCGTAGGTGTCGAAGAGCGTTTCGTTCGATACCAGGACCAGGTCCTCCGCATGTGCCTGGGCGATCAGCATTCGGTCAAACGGATCGCGGTGCGGGCCGGGGAGGTTCCCGGCCCGCTGGCCGTGGTCCAGCGTGACCGGCAGCGGCGAGAAGCCCTGCCGTGCCACCTCCCCGACGAAATCGTGCGCCAGCGGACCGGCTTGCAGCTTTCCGAGCCGGGCCTTGGTGGCAACCTCCCACGCCGACGCCGCGCTCACGTAGACCTCGTGCGTGGGATCGTTCAGTGCGTGGTCGGCCGCTGCGGAGAGGGCGGGGTGATCGCTGACCCACCAGAGGAGCGTGTGGGTGTCGAGCAGGAGGCGCATCGTCTACTGCCCCCATGCGTCCAGTTCCTCGCCGGGAAGTGGATCGAAGAAGGAATCGGGCACCACCACCTGGCCCCGCAGCGATCCCCGCTGCCGGCGGGGCGCCGCCGTGTGCACGGGCACAAGCTTCACTACCGGCTCGTTGTTGCGCGCAATCACGATCTCTTCGCCGTCGCACGCCCGTTCAATGAGGCGCGACAGGTTGCTCTTTGCGGCATGTACGTTGAAAATGGTCATGGCTGTCCATTAGCTATGTTGGTTAGCTAACTAATGTAACCAGGAGTGAGGCGACTGCCCAGTGCCCGCTACCCCGGCGCCAGCTCGAAGACGCCGATGGGGCGCGGCGACGCGTCTTCGCCCAGGTTCCACCTGGTGATGCCGACCTGCCAGCCTTCGGCGTCCAGCGCCTCCAGCAGGCGGATGCTCACGCCGCGAAAGGGGTCGGAGAGGAGGACGCGGCCGCCCGGAGCCAGGTTCCGCTCGAAGATGCGGCGCAGGAAGGGCTGCATCGTCTCGCCGTAGAGGATGTCCGAGCCCAGGATGAAGTCGTAGCGCCCGTCGTCGTCCCACTCGGCCCAGTCGGCGAGGCGGTACTCGATCGAGCGGGCGCCGTTCAGCTGGCCGTTGCGCCGGCAGACGGACATCGGCATCTCGTGGCGGTCGGTCTGCACCACGCGCGCGCCCAGCGAGGCGGCGACGATCCCCGGCAGCCCCGTCCCGGCGCCCAGCTCCAGCACCCGCTTCCCACGGAACGCCTCCGCGCGGGCCGCCACCTCGTGCGCCAGGGCGATGGCGGCCGGCCACAGCGCGACCCCGTACGGCAGCCGGTCCCGCAGCTCGCGCAGGAACTGCTGCTCGTCGTCGTGCGTCAGCACCACGCCCGTGTGCAGCACCCTCCATTCGTGCCCCGCCAGCCTGAGCCAGGACTCGTGCAGCGGAAAATCACCCGCCGTGGTGTGCAGCACCTGCGCTTCAGCCATGTGTTCTCCTCCCGTTGCGGGCTCGATCAGCAAACAGCAGGCTCACACAGAGACACAGAGGCACAGAGATAAAGCCGTTTCTGTGCCTCTGTGTCTCTGTGTGAGATTGCAGTGCGCCAACTGTCGGACAGCATGCGTTCTTTCCTGGCCTGGGAGCAGCGCGTACTTTGCTGCGATGCGCGGAACGCGCCCATGGCAGCCCACCTCTTCCCCGAGCGACGGTGGCAAAAGCCACGACCCGCAAGAAGGCGAAAGCTCCGCCCCAGCTGTCGGTGGAGCACGACGTGGACTCCGGGCTCTGGACGCAGTTCAACCAGACGCCGGGGAAGCCGCGCGAGCGCGTGGAGCTCGCCCTCAGGATCCGCGGGAAGCCGGGGACCTGGCTGCACGAGGCCCTCCTGGCCCGCGGCATGGAGGGGATCACGTCGTACAGCACCGTGCACCGCTACCTCACGGGCGCGGTCGAGAACCCGCCGATGGGCTTCTGGGAAGAGTCGGCGGCGGTGCTGGGGTTCCGCGCAGGGTGGTTCATCCTGGGCGAGGGCGAGCCCACGGAGGAGGGCGAGCAGCGCCGCATGGCGCCGCGCAGCCAGGAGCGCGACGACGCCATTGACGCCGCCATCGCCAGCGGCTTCCCCTACCTCAACGAGCTGCGCGGGCTGGGGCGCACCGCCGTCCGCGAGGCGCACGTGGAGCTGGTGCGCCGCGCCGAGCTGCAGCTGCGCGTTTCGGGGGCGGGGTACGACCCGTCGCGGCTGCGCCTGCAGATCGCCAGAGAGCTGGGGCGGGCGCTGAGCGAGCCGCTCGGGATGTCGCACCGCGCGGGCGGGGTGCCGGAGCGGTTGTCGGACCGGCAGATCCACGACTACACCGTGCTGATGGTGCAGGCGATCCTCGCGACGCTCCCCGCCGAGCCGTAAGCAGCAGGTCTCCCACCGAAGCTCGGCAGCGCTTCCGGCGCCGAGGCCCCCACAGGGTGGATGCCGGCGCCCCGGAGTGCAGGATCTGGCCCCATCGCGGCAAAGGCTGCTTCCCCTCCACAGAAGAGTCGTTCTCTCTGTGTCTCTGTGCCTCTGTGTGAGATCATGCGGCTTTCCACGCGCTCCCTCGTCGACCTCGGCTTCGCCATCGCCCTGCTGGTGCTCCTGGTGGTCTCCGCCGTCGCGTTCAGGAACCTCTCACGCCTGCGCACGGACGAGGGCGCCGTGGCGCGCAGCGAGCAGATGCTGCGGGTGCTGGAAGGTGTGGTGTCGCTCCTCAAGGACGCGGAGACGGGGCAGCGCGGCTACCTGCTGACCAGGCAGGAGCGCTTCCTCGATCCCTACGATGCCGCGGTCCGCTCCATCGACGGCGAGCTGGCGGCGCTGGACACCCTGCTCTCCGATCACGAGACCGAGCACCGGCACCTCGCGCGGCTGCGGCTGCTTTCCGCGCGCAAGCTCGCCATCCTGGGCGAGACGGTGAGGCTGGGGCAGGCGGGGGAGTTCGGGCGCGCCATCGCCATCGTCCGCCAGGGGACGGGCAACGAGATCATGGACCAGATCCGGCGCGCCGGCGCCGACATGGTCCGCGCCGAGGAGCGGGCCCTGGTCCGCCGCCGCGAGACCGCGGTGAGGAGCGCCCGGCGCGCGATCTGGACCATCGGCGCGGCGACGGTGCTCGCCTTCCTGCTGGTAGGGTTCGCCCGCTTCAGCATCCTGCGCGGGCTGGAAGCGCGCGACGAGGCGCAGAAGGCGCTGGGCCGCAGCGTGCGCTCGCTGCGCCGCCTCTACGAGATCACCTCCGCGCCCGGCGGGGCGGACAAGTTCCAGGGCCTCCTGGAGTTGGGGTGCGAGCACTTCGGCCTTGCCGCCGGGGTGCTCGCGCGCGCCCGGGGCGACCGCTGGGAGGTGGTCGCCGCCCACCCCGCCGACGGCGGGCCGCGCGCCGGGACGATGCTGGACGAGCCACGCTGCCCGCCCTCGGGCGCGGGCGCCTGCCTCAGCGCTCCGGTGCGTTTGGCCGGGCGGGAGGATGGCGCGCTCTTCTTCACGGACGAGACGCCGCGCGCCGCCCCGTTCGCGGAGGGCGACCGCGACTTCCTGCGCATCCTGGCGCAGTGGATGGGGGGCGAGATCGAGCGAGTGCAGGCGGAGGCGGTGCTGCGAGGCCGGGAGGAGCGCTACCGCTCCCTCGTGGAAAGCGCCAGCGACCTCATCTACACCACCGACGCCGATGGGCGGCTGACCTACGTCAACCCGCCCTTCGTGCGGACCAGCGGCTACCCGGAAGCCGACCTGATCGGGCGCCCCGCCATCTCGCTGGTCCGCGAAGACCAGCGGCGCGAGGTGCAGCGCTTCTACCGCCGGCAGTGGAACGAGAGGCGCCCGGTGAGCTACAACCGCATCCCCATCGTCACGCGCGACGGGCGCGAGATCTGGCTGGGGCAGAACTGGGTGGTCCTGACCGAGGGGGGCGAGGCCGTGGGCGCGCAGGCGGTGGCGCGCGACATCACCCGCCAGTACGAAACGGAGCGGATGAAGGACGAGTTCCTCTCCGTGGTGAGCCACGAGCTGCGCACGCCGCTCACCGCCATCCGCGGGAGCCTGGGGCTGCTGGCGAGCGGCAAAATGGGGACGCTGCAGGAGCGCGGGCAGAAGATGCTGGAGATCGCGGCCCGCAACACGGACCGGCTGGTGCGGCTCATCAACGACCTGCTGGACCTGGAGAAGATGGCCTCCGGGAAGGAGACGCTGGAGCGCCGCGCCGTCGCCGCCGCGGACATGGTGTCGCAGGCCGAGGAGGTGATGCGCCCGATGGCCGCCCAAGCCGGCGTAAACATCGCCACCCGCGCCACCGGCGCCATGGTGTGGGCCGATCCGGACCGCGTACAACAGGTGCTCACCAACCTCCTCTCCAACGCCGTCAAGTTCTCCCCGCCCGGCGCCACCGTGTGGCTGGAGGCGGAGCGCGTGGGCGGCGAGGCGCTCTTCCGCGTGCGCGACGAGGGGCGCGGCATCCCGGCGGACAGGCTGGAGGCCGTCTTCGGGCGCTTCCAGCAGGTGGACTCGTCCGACGCGCGCGAAAAGGGCGGCACGGGGCTGGGGCTCCCCATCGCCCGCAAGATCGCCGAGCAGCACGGCGGGCGCCTGTGGGCCCAGAGCGAGTGGGGGAAGGGAAGCACCTTCACCCTGTCCATCCCCGTTCCGCACGAGCTGAGCGCGCCGAACGCCGCGCCGCTGGTGCTGGTGTGCGACGACGATGGCGCCATCGCGGCGGTGGCGCGCGACGTACTGGAGAAGGAAGGATACCGCGTGGACATCGCGGCGAGCGGCGAGGAGGCGCTGGCCA
The DNA here is from genome assembly GCA_902805735.1 of uncultured Gemmatimonadota bacterium. Lineage (GTDB taxonomy): Bacteria > Gemmatimonadota > Gemmatimonadetes > Longimicrobiales > Longimicrobiaceae > Longimicrobium. Next base: position 18,034 of record CADCTW010000099.1, read on the forward strand.
TCGCGCGGGCCCGGGCGCCCGCCGCCATCCTCCTGGACATGCGCATGCCGGGGATGGACGGCCCTCAGACGCTCTCGGCCCTGCGCGCCACGCCGGAGACGCGCGACATCCCCGTGGTGATCTTCAGCGTGCTGAGCGAGCTGGAGGCGGGAGCGGGGATCGCGGACGTGGCGGGGTGGCTCACCAAGCCGGCCGAGCACAGCTCCATCGTGAACGCGGTGGAGCGCGCCCTGGCCGGCGAGGTCCCGCGCTGTGACGTGCTGATCGTGGAGGACGACGACGGGATCGCCAGCGTGCTGCGCGAGCTCTTCCGCGGCCACGGGGTGACCACGATGCACGTGCGCACGGGCGCCGAGGCGGTGGAGGCGAGCCAGCGCACCCGCTTCGAGCTCCTGGTGCTGGACCTGGGCCTCCCCGACACGGACGGCTTCGCCGTGATCGACTGGCTGCGCCGCCACGACGTCCTCCGCCAGCTCCCGGTGCTCGTCTACACCGCGCGCGACGTGGACGACCGCGACCGCGAGCGCCTGGGCGTGACCGAGGTGATGACCAAGAGCCGCGTGTCGCTGGAGCAGTTCGAGCACCGCGCGGCGGAGCTGCTGGGGCGGGTGGCGCGAAAGGATTGAACAGCGGGATCACACGGAGTCACAGAGACACAGAGAAGCCCGTTCCCCGGCGGCGGGTCGCGGACGTATCTTCCCACACCTGCCCACCCCGCGACGAGAGCCGCCCCGTGATCCAGCACCGCACCGCAACGCTCCTGGCCCTGGCCGGGATCTTCGCCGCCCTTCCGCTGGCCGCGCAGGGCGGCGAGGGGCCGCGCACCCACACGGCCCGCCCCACGGCGGGGGCGATCCGTCCGGCGGACGCCATGTCGCGGCTGTACGTGCTGGCGGACGACTCCATGATGGGGCGCGAGGCCGGGCGGCGCGGCAACGTGATGGCCACCGCTTACATCGCCGCCGAGCTGCGCCGCGCGGGGCTGGAGCCGATGGGGGAGAACGGCACCTTCTTCCAGACCATCCCCCTGGTGCGAAAGGGCCTGGGCCGCGGCGCCGCGCTCTCGGTGGACGGCGCTCCGCTCGCCCTGTGGACGGATTGGGCGCCGCTCCCCACCACGGAAAACGTCTTCCCGTTCACCCCCGCGCTGAGCGCGAGCGGCGCGCAGGTGGTGTTCGGCGGACGGATCGGCGGCGAGACGATCCCGGCGGAGCAGGCGCGCGGCAGGGTCGTCGTGCTGCTGCCGCCGGTGGGGGCGGACGGCAGGGCGGAGTACCGCTTCTGGCGTGCGCAGCGCACCAACCCGTACCCCGGCGCGGCGGCCGTCGCCATCGCGTCGCTGGACGTGTCGCCCCCGGAGATCCTGGAGTACATCCGGGAGGAGCGGACGGAGCTTTCCCAGGGCGCCCCCGCGGCGGCCCCGGCGGGCTCGGCCGGGTTCCTGGTGAGCGGGGCGGCGGCGCAGCGGCTGCTGGGCGCGGCGCCGGCGGGGC
>CADCTW010000100.1 GCA_902805735.1 uncultured Gemmatimonadota bacterium
ACCACAATGCTGGCGGGGGGGAAGACCTACACATACGACGCCGTGGGGAATCGCACTGACCCGGCCCGCGGCATGACGGTGGAGAACGGGAACCGCCTCACGGGGATCGACGGCTACACGCTCTCTTACGACGCGGACGGCAACCTGACGAGTAAGGTGAAGCCGGGCGTGGACGATCTGCGGCCCGGGTGGAGCGCCCTGGGGCAGATGGACACCGTGTGGCGGTACCAGAAGGGGACGGTGAAGTACGGCTACGACCCTTTCGGGCGGCGGGTACGCAGGACGGCCCCGGATGGGAGCGTGGTGCGCTATCTGTATGACGGTGACGACCTGCTGATGGAATTGGACGGCGCGGGCAACCCGATCCGGGAGTACACGTACTACCCCGGCGTGGACCGGCCGCACAGCGTCCGCTCATGGCCGAACGGGGGAGCCACGTACTACTACGCGACCGACCACCCCGGGCACGTGGTGGGGCTGATCGACGGCGCCAACCAGATGGCGGCCGAGTACTACTATACCCCCTGGGGAGAGCCGGAGTCGGTGCGCGGGACCGTGGTGCAGCCGCTGCGCTTCATGGCGAGAGTACGACGCACACACGGAACTCTACCAAGTGCGCGCGCGATGGTACGATGCGCAGCAGGGTCGCTTCGTCAGCGAGGACCCCATCGGGCTCGCGGGCGGGATTAACCCGTACCGGTTCGCCGGAAACGACCCCGTCAACAAACGCGACCCCACCGGATTGGAGGAGGAATGCACCGACTGGTACACGGTCACCATCAATGTGAAGACGGGAGTAATCGTCAAAGAGCGCTATCTCTACACGACATGCACGCCCTCAGGAGGAGGGGGCAGCGGAGGCGGGAAGACGAACGCACAGAATAAGGATGAAAACAAGCAGTGCCCGATTCCGCCTGCCCTTCCCGGGGTGGCGAACCTAGACAAGAACATCCGGATCGCACGGGCGGTGGGTGGATACCTGAACGCCGTGAACCCGCTTGGATTCGTTGCAACGCTTCACTGGTTCAAAGAAATGGTCGATTACGACAAGCCGTGGGACTTCAAGAATCACGGCGGCGTCCACAACCCGGCGTACGAAAACGGCGGCAATTTTCACTATGGGGCTACCGGTGCGGCTGCCGGTATTCCGAGTTGGCTTCTCCGCCGCGCCGCAGGGTGGGCGCAGCGGGGGAGTGAGGTGGGTTCCGCCCCTGACGAGGGGGTGCCCTGGGGACGCTGGCCTCATGGGGACCAACGAGTGGATCAGGCGTGGATTGACGAGGGAATCCGCTATCTCAAAGAGGGGTGCGAACAATGACCAGTTTCACCGGATGGAGATCGCTTGTACTTACGCTGGCGGTCGCGCCGCTGGCGGGCTGCAAACCGGAGTGTGAAAGTAAAGTCGTTCAAGAAGTTCCGTCGCCTGATGGGACATACAAAGCGACTGTGTACTCCTCGCTGTGCGGATTCAACATCGACTCGAACACGCAGGTATCGATCATTCCCGCTTCAGCAGAGGCAGGCGGGCGGAGCAACGTCTTCGCCGCGAACGCGTCCGGGGCCGAAAAGGCGCACGGCCCCTATGGGGGGCCGCGGGTTACTCCTCGCTGGGTGGGTCGCAAAACGCTTGAGATCGCCTACGACACTGCGGGCTCACTTGTGCGACACGAAAAACGGTATCAGGACTTCACGGTGATCTATCGTCCCCTGCACGTGCCGTGAAGTGAAGGCGCCAGGCGCCCCGATCCCGCCCGGCGGGGTGCCGGACCGGGTGCAGCGGAAGCGCGGCCTGAACAAGGCGCCCAAGACGTGAGAAGCGCCCCGGCCCAGTGAGAGCCGGGGCGCTTTACCGCTCTGGGAGCGCAGGTCTGAATGTCTCTCACCGTGATGATGGTCCCAAAGCCTCACCCCTGCGGCGGGCACAGTGGCGAGGCCGAACCCGCCGGGGCTTGCATGAATGATCCATGGTTCGGTACGTCGTGCCTGGGCGAGCGGAGAATGACTGCGGCTACATCCTTGATGACGGCCTCGGACGTCCGTCTGTGAGCGGCGGACTGATCCGCCGCCCCAACTGGTTTGTTGTAAGCAAGCTCGCGGCGGGGACTCGAGAGGAAGCAGTGGTACCCATCGGCGGTGCCGAAGGTGCATATCGGGTGGAGGCGATCGACCCACGGGGGCACATCACGCGCGTGGCGGTGGACCCCTTCGGACAGCCCACGCGTGTGGAAGAGCCGCTGGGACGGCTGACGAGCATCACGCGCGATCGGCACGGGCGGGTGACGCGCACGGTGGGGCCGTCGGGGCACACGGCGCGCGCCGAGTACGTGGGCGTCGAGCTTCGCACGCAGAAGGACGAGACCACGGGCGCGCTGGTGCAGATGGAGTACGAAGACAGATACCACCAGCTGACCCGTGCTTCGGGGACGGGCACGACGGAGGTGGTGAACACGTACGACCCCGCCGACCCGCAGCGGAAGCTGCTGAAGTCGCGCACCGGACCCCCAGGAGCGCCCGAGACCCACTACACCTTCGACGGGCGCGGCCGGGTCCTGACGGCCACGGACCCGAAGGGGCACGGCACCACATACACCTACGGCGGGCCCGGGAACACGTACGACAACCTGCGCACGGTGAGCCAGGGTCCCCGGAGCGCAACTATCGAGTATGACCGGTTCGGACGCGACAGCCTGAACATCTCCCCGAGCAATGACATCTCGCGAACAGAGTACGACCTGCTGAACCGCGTGACGCGGAAGATCGATCCGGAGGGTGGGGCGACCGTGTACCGTTATTCGAACGGGCAGCTCTATCAGGTGACGGACCCCAAGCTGCAGACCTACTCGTTCCACCGTGACATGCTGGGCCGGCTGGGGAGCGAGGTGGACCCGCGCGGGCAGTGGTCATACACCTATTATGACCGCGCCGGGAATCCGACCTACACGAAGAACCGGCGGGGGCAGGTGGTTACGGCGGGGTACAACGAACTGAGCCAGCGGGTGTGGCGAGACGCCGATGGAGCCCGCACCACGTGGAGCCACGACCCCAAGGGGCTGTGGACAGAGGCCGGCAACGCCGAAAGCACCAACCGGATCGAATTCGACGTGGCGGGCCAGGCGCGAAAGGCGATCACCACGATGGGCGGGGTGACGTACACGCAGGTGATCACGCCCGACGCGCAGGGAAGACGCAAGCAGATGGATCTTACCGCTCCCTGGGGGAGCCGTATGCTGGGCTACACGTACAACGCGCGCGGCCATCTGGAGACGCTGCGCGACCTGTCGGGCGGAACCACCACGTTGGCGTACAACGACGACGGGCAGGAGGAATCGCACACGCTCCCCACGGGTCTGGTGGTCGGGCGCGGCTACCCCTCCACGCACGTGACGGCGTCGATCGCCTACTCGGTGCCGGCCGTGGAGGACGGCGTGGGGCGCGGATACCATCAGAACGCCAACGGACTGGTCGACGCGAGCCGGATGGCTCATTACAATCCGATATACGCGGACCAGGAGCGGGTGCGCCGCTACACGTACGACCGGCGCGGATGGCTGGGCAGCTTCACGGACGAGGTGTACCGGCCGGAGCAGACCGGGAGCTGCGCAGACCCGACCGCGGCGATGGACCCGGATGGCGGCGTGTGCGTCCCGGGATCGACCGAGACCACAATGCTGGCGGGGGGGAAGACCTACACATACGATGCCGTGGGGAATCGCACTGACCCGGCCCGCGGCATGACGGTGGAGAACGGGAACCGCCTTACCGGCATCGACGGCTACACGCTCAGCTATGACGCGGACGGCAACTTGACGAGCAAGCTGAAGCCCGGCGTCGACGACGTGCAGCCATCCTGGAACAGCCTGGGGCAGATGACGGGCGCATGGCGGCACGAGCGGGGCATCGTCTGGTACGGCTACGATGCCTTCGGTCGCCGGGTGCGCAGGACGGCCCCAGACGGGAGCGTGACGCGGTACCTGTACGACGGCGACGACCTGCTGATGGAGCTCGACGGCGCCGGCAACCCCATTCGGGAGTACACGCACTTCCCCGGCGTGGACCGGCCGCACAGCGTCCGCTCATGGCCGAACGGGGGAGCCACGTACTACTACGCGACCGACAACCCTGGGCACGTGGTGGGGCTGATCGACGGCGCCAACCAGATGGCGGCCGAGTACCATTACTCGCCCTGGGGCGAGCCCGAGTCGGTGCGCGGGAACGTGGTGCAGCCGCTACGGTTCATGGCCAGGGAGTACGAGGAGCACTCTGGGCTGTACCAGGTGCGCGCGCGGTGGTACGACGCGCAGCAGGGGCGCTTCGTCAGCGAGGACCCCATCGGGCTCGCGGGCGGGATCAATCCGTACCGTTACGCTGGAAATGACCCGATCAACAAGATTGATCCATCTGGAATGTGTGAGGAGTGGCACACCATTGAAACTACGATCTATCCTGATGGTACTGAGGTGGATGTCGTGGTGCGGATCTATTGGAAGGGCGATGACTGTTTCGGAGGGGGTGGTGGTGGTGGTGGTGGTGGCCCGAACGCGCCCACTGCGCAGCAGTTTCAGTACATCGAATGCATTGCAACTCAGTGGCTGCGCTCGGGGTGGACGATTTTGTCACGATTGCACAGTGGACGGATTTTCGTCACGGACCATATCCCGAGTAACCAGAACAAAAACGCGGCCATGTGGACGGTGGTTGGAAACCCATCCCAGCCGATCGTAATCTACGGTGGGGCGTATGGGACGAACGGCGGTGCATTCAAGCACCCCCCGGCAGAATTCGCGTATTTCCTCGGGCACGAGGCACGCCATGTTGCCCAATCCGATGGAACTTTGATGCCGAGGAGCGAGTTCTTGCACCGATATGCCAGTGACGGGAACTTCCGTAACGTGCTGATAGAGAACGATGCCAGCCATGCCGGTCGCGCTGCGGTTCGACCGGGCAAGCTGGCCGCCTCTTGTTCACTCTGACTAACCTTCACTAAGCAACCCCGCGGAGGAACATGCATCTCGGCAAATCTCCCCTGATTTCACTCGTACTAGTGCTTGCGTGCGCGCATTCGCCTAGATCCGAGACGGGCCGAAAGGCTGGAGTCTATGCTGCGGAAGATACCAGCATCACCTCACAATCGGGCGCCATCGTGGATACCGAGGAAACCTTTTACCCTGACTCAGTTCGGCGGACCGAAGCGCGGATTGGGGTTCTGCGCGTTTTGATATACCGCCACGTGCGGACTCACGACGTTCTTCCCGAGCGACTTGAGTCGTTAGCGGAAACGAATCAACGTGAGGGAGTCACGCTCAGAGATGCATGGGGGCGTCCCATGGTGTACTCTCGGACGGGCGAGTGGTACGAGATCCGGTCCGCCGGTAAAGACGGTGTGATGCAGACGGGTGACGACATCGTAGGTACGGGCACCGGGCGCAGCATGCCTCAGTATAATCTGTCGGACTGACTCAGCGGGTCTCACTTGAGCGCCTAGCGTTCCTTGACGGTGGCAGACATAAGCGCTTCGGCAGAGTCGCGCTCGACATCTTACCGGTTGTCGGAAAGCTTGGACCCTTACTCTCGTGGCGAGCTAAGTCAGCTACTTCCACCTAACGCGGGTCACCACGGCGGAGCCCACCGACCACCGCGAAACCAGGGACGCAGAGGAGGTGCAGCTCCTGAGATAGATAAGCTTGGCGCCCCCAATGTCTGTCGTACTGGAGGCGCCAGCACTCTTGCAGGGCAGCGTCGACGGAGCGCGAGTCCTACTACTATGCCACCGACCTCCCGGGCAACGTCGTGGGGCTGGTCAACGCGGCGCAGGGGCTGGAGAACGAGTACCGCTACATCTACTTCGGCGAAGTGCAGGTGGTGCAGGAGAACATCGCGCAGCCGCTACGCTTCGCCGCCCGCGAGTGGGACGAAATCCCGGGGCTGTACCAGGTGCGCGCGCGGTGGTACGACGCGCGCTTCGTCAGCGAGGACCCCATCGGGCTCGCGGGCGGGATCAATCCGTATCGTTACGCTGGAAATGACCCGATCAACAAACGGGACCCATCTGGGACGTGCGAAGAATGGCACACGATTGAAACGACGATCCATCCGAACGGAGAGGTGACGACTAGGACCATCCGAATCTACTACAAGGGGGATGACTGCCACATGGGCGGTGGGAGCGGCGGCAGCGGAGGCTCGGGATCGGATTCCTCCGAGCAACAGGCCGAAGACAGCTGTCCGGCGGGTCCGATGCTCGGTTGGCCAGTCGCATCCAACCGAATCAGAAGTCACTTCACGGCCAGACGCCAACACCCGGTCCATAAGAACACTGTGCGAGCGCACAATGGAGTCGACATAGGGGCTCCGCGTGGCACCCCGGTGTACGCGGCCGGGTGGGGGGTAGTGGACCGTGCTGGGATGGCGGGCGACGCGGGGAACCGAGTCGCTCTGTATCACGACGCGGGCTGGCAGACGCGTTACCTCCACCTCGACCGTATCCTTGTGCGCGCGGGACAGTGGGTTTCGCCGCAGACAGTCGTTGGAACCGTGGGCACCACGGGCGCCAGCACCGGGCCGCATCTGCATTTCGAACTGATCAACCCAAGCGGCACACCGGTCGACCCGGTGCCCTGTTTCTGAACGGAGGCAAGCATGTACAACCTGAAGCTGCTGATACTCACCGCGTTCTTGGCGTGCGGTCCGGCACACACACGGAACGGATCGCCCCCGGACGAGAGCGAATCGCGAACCGCGGCCGCCGCGGACACGTCTGTCGTGGCCCTTCTCCGCAGCCGCGGGTTCCGGCTCGATAGCGTCGTGGCTGAGCGTGGGCCTTACGTAGCGGTCCTCGCCCGCCGCGACGCCGACAGCTCGCTCCACCTGGTCGCGCTACGGCGAACCCGGGCCTCCCCCACGGTCCTCGGTCGTCCGGACCCGATGATGGAAGGCTACCCACCTGAAAGTGTGCGTTGGCTGAGCCTGGGCGGCTCGGAGACGGATGCGCTGCTGTACACACACAACATTCCGTCTGAGGGCGTAATCGGGACGGTGGTTTACACGCTCCTGCCGGACACAATGGTCCTCACGTTCGAGCCCGGAGCGGACGAGTGCAGGCCCGGCGAAGTGCGCGACGTGGACGGCGACGGGCGTCCCGAGCTCCTGGCATTCACGGAAGATCCTTCACGTGGCTACTGCGGTTCAGAGTGCCACATAGAGATCACCGAGGTGTTCGGGGCGGGACCTCATTGGGTGGATGTCTATCGATGGAACGGTACTGGCTGGATACGGGAGAACCGCGCATTCCCTGCTTTCTATGCCCGGTTGGGGCGGCAATACCGCGCCATCCAGGAATGGCTGGACGGCAACGGAGAAGGCAGGAGCAGTCAGTGTAAAACACCCTCTTGGATCAGGAACAAGCCGGTTTTCCGTCAGTGGGCGGAACGCGCAGACTCAATCGCGTCCCACAAGGGGGCGTCGAAATGAGGGCTGGAGTCACCCGCGGCGGGAGCATCGCAGCAGCGGCTCACCTTCTCAGTGGGAGTGGCCTTCCGACGTAAACGGGAACTCGCGCGGGCGCCGAGCCGGGCCGCCCGCGCAAAATCCAGCCCGTTTCCGAACATCAATCGAAAAGGGGGCGGCGGATCCCATCCGCCACCCCGCCTGTGCAGACTGGCGGGCAGGCGACCAGGTTCAAAGACGAGTCCGGTTCGCAGAAGGCGAATAGGAGTCCGGAGGTCGCGAGTCCAGCGAGCCCATGCACGTTGAGGAGCACCGAAGGCCGGTCAGCAAGAGGATCCTCCCCACAGGGAGCGTTGCCGCCAGGCGAACAACCCCTCGGGCGCCGCGTGCGCAGGACCGCCCCCGACGGCACGGTGGTGCGCTACCTGGACGACGGCGACGACCTGCTGGCGGAGCTCCGCGGCGCGGCGGGCCAGACGATCCGGGAGTACACGCACTTCCCCGGCGTGGACCGGCCGCACAGCGTGCGCTCGTGGCCGAACGGGGGAGCCACGTACTACTACGCGACCGACCACCCCGGGCACGTGGTGGGGCTGATCGACGGCACCAACCAGATGGCGGCCGAGTACCACTACACCCCCTGGGGAGAGCCGGAGTCGGTGCGCGGGACCGTGGTGCAGCCGCTGCGGTTCATGGCCAGGGAGTACGAGGAGCACTCTGGGCTGTACCAGGTGCGCGCGCGGTGGTACGACGCGCAGCAGGGGCGCTTCGTCAGCGAGGACCCAATCGGGCTCGCGGGCGGGATCAACCCGTACGTGTACGCCGGGAACGACCCTATCAACAACACCGACCCGACCGGGCTTTGCTACACTGTGACAATCACCACGTACGAGGTCGAGAGAAGGAACAGCGATGACAAGATCATACGCACAACGAAGATTGGATCCTACTCCTACGAAGTAGGATGCCACGCAGATGGAAGTGGCGGGGGCGCAACGGGGGCGAGACGTACCGCCGCTGGTCCGGAGCAAGCAATCCCACAGCGATGCGGTAACGCACCTCCAATGCCGGCCGGGCGCGGCAATGGGCCCTACGCTCGAACGGACTCTTACATGGGAATCAGTGCTGTGCATATGTATCAGAATGGTGGAAACGGGCCTTGGGCACAACGTGTTCGCTCGTGCCTGGCTTGTGCCGTGGGAGCCGAGGAAAAGACGGCTCAGAGTATGGATGCGGCACACCGATTCTGTTACTCCCAGGCTACTAATCAGGTCAGCGGGTGGGAGTCCGCCAAGGGCCTCACAACCGCGGTGTGATCTGCCAGCACGTGGGCTTTATCTAACCCAACGAAGTTCGTTCCGGGGTTGGCAGGTTTCGTTGCGGAGAGCGGAGCATTCCCAGTCGGGCGTGGGCCGGTCTATGGCTTCGGTGGGCGGTAGTAGACTGTAATCGTTCACGGGCGGAGCCGGTGTGCGATAGTGCCGGCGCCCCCGGGGTAGCCAAGTTCGGGCTGCCGATCAACACGTCATCCAGCAGGAAAGGTGGAGCCATGAACATCGCAAAGAACTGGTTGTCACGAGCGATCTTGGCGATCACGGTCGGAGCGGTAGGCGGTTTTCTCGTCGGGGGATTGACTGCCGGAACTGCTATCTCCTTGCATGCTTTGTTTCGTTCTGAAGCACCGATCTGGAGTTTGGGAGACCTCTACTTCGCTTTCGCAATAGCGGCTGTCGTCGGCGTTCCGGCCGGTGTGATCGCCTTCGCCGTGGCATATGCCACTGTTCTGCAGCGGCGGATCAATGTGAGAGATCTGTCTACACTGGCGATCAGTACCCTGGTAGGTGGTATAACTGGTGCAGTGATCATTCTTCCTCTCGCGATCTTCACTGCTCCAATGGGCTTTTCACTTGGCTGCGTCTTATTGTCTGAGCGCGAAGCGCCCCCTCCGTAGCCTTGGATATTGCAGGTCGGGACCGAAATCGTCTGGGGTGAGCAGGAGCTGGGCTTTGTACCCAGCCGCTGCTCACCCCTAACCTCATATATCAGACTTTCCACAAACTGAGGCGAGTTCGAGTTCCGGGTGGCAACTTCCGCGTACGGCCTCGGCCATGGAGAGGCGGTTCGAAATGCAACCTACTTCCTGAACGTACGACATGCGTTTCCATTCTGGAAAGGTGGTAAATGACTCCGCTACCACAGCGCGTCTGCGACTCACGTAACACCACGGTCGGTGGCTCCACCGCCGGCGCGGCGCGCGAGGACCTGGTGATCGACGCCCGCGGCATCGGCGGGGTGGACCTGAACCTGACGCTGCGCGCGGGGGTGGCGCGCGGGGTGGTCTCCATCCTCAGCCGCCCCATCGTCTTCGCCGCCAACAACGAGGAGGCGGAGATCAACGTGGGGGACCAGCGCCCCTTCGTGCAGCTGCAGCGCACCACGGACGGCGGCGCGCGCGACCAGGTGGTGCAGTACAAGGACGTGGGCACCCGCCTGGCCGTGCTCCCCACCATCAGCGCCGACGGCTACGTGCAGCTGCGGGTGACGCAGGAGGTGAACAACGCCACGGCCGAGACGGGTCCGCAGAACGCCCCCGTCATCTCCACCCGCTCCGTGCAGACGGCGCTCCTGGTGCGCGACGGGCAGACGGCGGTGCTGGGCGGCCTGAGCGAGGCGCAGCGGGAGCGCGGGAGCGGCGGGATCCCCATCCTCTCCAGCATACCGGTGATCGGCGGCGCGTTCGGCAGCCGGAGCCGCGCGAGCCGCAACACGGAGCTGTACGTCTTCCTCACCCCGCGCATCGTGCGCGACGACGAGGGGCAGGACGCCACCACGCGCGACGTGCAGACCAACGGCGGCGCGCCGGGGAAGGCGGCCCGGCAGACGCCGTCCATCATCCTCCCACGTCCGAAAAAGGAGCGCTCAGCGCCCGTAGTACCTCCGGGCGGGGCGCCTCTGCCGCGTCCCGATTGACGAGCGATCCGGTATTCGTTAGCAGACGGATACCGAAGCGAAGCTGGCCTTCGGACGATCTTCGCGTACGACAACCCATTGTCCCGGATCTGCATCTGCACCCGGCAGGAGCATTCCGGCAGAGAAGGGCGGATATTGCAAATGGCCCTTGCGGACGTTATATCGTGACGGGTCGTCCCTCCGCAGTCTTCCTTCCCCGTCCTGCACCGAACCGCTCGTGCGCATCCCACTCTCCCCCGCGGCAGGGCCTCGTCTGCCGCGTACCCTCCTGTTCGCGCTGATCATGCTGTTGGGGCTGGCCGGCGCTGAACGCGCCGCCGCCCAGACGTGTGTGGCGAGCGTGCAGAGCGAGCCGCTGGCCGGCGACTCCACCCGCAAGAAGGACAAGGACAAGAAACCCAAGCGGCGCGCCCCCAAAGATGGCGCCGCCGTGCAGGCGGTTGAGCCCGGGTGCGAAACGGACACGTATCGCCCCAGCGTCCACATCAGCCCGGGGACGGGCAGCCAGGGCTCCAGCGTGAGCGTCTCCATCAACTGGCGGGACAACGTCGGGCTGGACCAGTACAGCTACTGGATCTCCTTCAATGGCGCAGACGTGACCTCCAGCTTCTCCTACGGAGGCACGGCTACGTCGGCCACCTCCACGGGCACGGTAACGCTGCGGCCGGGCGACAATACGCTCGTCGCGGAGATCTGGGACCAGGCAGGCAACCACGGCATGGCCACGGTGACCTACACCAGCACGCAGCCCGCACCTACCAGCTGTCCGCTGGGGCAGTACCTGGCGACGTACTACGCGGGGGTAGACCTGGGCGGCTCGCCCATCCAGACCGCGTGCGAATCGGCCGTGGACCACAACTGGGGAGACGGGACGGCCAGCGGTGTGGTGGGCGGCGACAACTTCTCGGCCCGGTGGGTGGGGCGCCACAGCTTCAACGGGGAGGCATACCAGTTCACCGTGCGGGCCGACGACGGGGTGCGGCTGTGGGTGGACGGGCAGCTCCTGATCGATCGCTGGATCGACCAGGGGCCTACCACGTACACCGCCATTCGGGAGATGACCGGCGGCGAGCACGAGGTGAAGGTGGAGTACTTCGAGCGGGTCGGGGCCGCGGTGGCGCAGCTATCCTGGGCACCCGTGGCGCCCCGCCCGCTGGCCCCGGCACCCGAGCCGGTGGCGGGGCCGCTGCCCAGCCTGCGCGAGACGGTGCGCGCGGCGTACTGGCAGATCCTGGAGCGGGAGCCGAGCGCGGGCGACCTGGCGCACCGCACCCAGCTGATCCAGGACGGCGTATGGTCGGTGTCCACCCTGGTGGCCGACCTCATGAAATCAGGCGAGTACGAGGCTCGCTTCGTCACCGCCCCCGGGACCTCCGCCGGGGCGGCCGTGGACGGCGTGTACCGCCACATGTGGGACCGCCCCGCCACCCCGGGTGAGGTCAACCAGTGGAGCTCCACGGTGTCCACGGGCGGGTACCGGACGCTGGTGGACCACATCCAGAACGACTGGTATCCGCGCGAGCACTTCGGCCGCGATGCGGTGCCCGGACGGCCCGTCACCCGCTGGGACGCCCGCACGCCGCTGATGGTGGCGCCGGGCCACGCCACCGACGCCTCCCGCTCGCTGTGCCTGAGCGCGCCAGCGGGGCTGGGAGCGGTGTACGAGTGCGCGACGCTCCGCGTGGCACACCCCCTCCCCGCCATCCGGGCGCTGAACCGCACCCGCGTCCCGACGCTGCTGTACAGCAGCGAGCAGGCGCACCCCCTGCCGACCTTCGGCCTGTGGGTCACGCCGCCGACCGGGCGCCCGGGGCTGGTGCGCATGGAAGCCACCGTGTACACCGGTCGCGGGGCACCCGACGTGGTCGAGCGCAGGCGCGCCAGCTGGGCCGGCAGCGAGTTCACGCCGGGACAGACGAAGCACGTCTCCGTCAGCTACGGCGCGGCAGACCAGCGGACGGGCGTCTACGACTACGCCATCCGGCTGGTGGCGGTCTACGACAACGGGGCCACGGAGAGCTGGATGCAACGGGGGCGCTTCGCGTTGGTCAACCACAAGGACAGTCCTTTCGGGGCGGGGTGGTGGCTGGCGGGGTTGGAGCGCCTGGAGCTGAGCCCCAGCAGCAATGGATACCGGGAGGTCCTGTGGATCGGCGGGGACGGGAGCACGCGCCTGTACCAGCAGGGGCCTCTCCCGGAGCACTCCAGCTTCTGGGTGGCGAAGGACCCCACGGGCGCCGCCGACACGCTCTGGGTTTCGCAGCACTACCCCGACGCGTCCTACGTACGGCGCCTCCCCGGCGGAGGGAACGTGTTCTTCGACGCTGGCGGGCGGCACATCGCCACGGAGGACCGGCTGGGGCGGCACACGCGGTTCCGGTACGAGGCGGGGCGGCTGCACTCGGTGCGGGTGCCCACGGCCGCCGGCTCCGACACGTCCAAGGTGCCCTACATCTTCGGCTACGACGGGGCGGGGCACCTGAACCGGGTGAGCGCCCCCGACCTGGCCGGCAACGAGGCGCGCGTGGTCCACGTGGGGCCGGATCCCAGCGGGCTGGTGCGGTGGATCCGCGACCCGGGCACTCCGCGCGCCACGGACTTCGAGTACGGGCAGAACACGGAGTGGGAGCGCATGACCCGCCGGGTAGACATGCGGGGGACGGTCACGGCTTTCTATTACGACTGGGGCGCGAAGCTGGCGACGGCGGCCGTGTGGATGGGCGACCCGGCGAAGGACATCGTGATGCGCTTCCACAACCGCGAGACGCGGGGGCACACGAACATGGGCCCCGCGGTGGTGCCCGGAGACGTGGCCACGACGATCGACGGGCCGCGGCCCGACGTCGACGACCGGACGCACTTCTGGCTGGATCGCTTCGGCGCTCCGTGGCGGATCGTGGACGCGGGCAGGCGCGAGACGGTGCTGACGCGGAGCGACCCGCGCTTTCCGGCGCTGGTGACGCGCATGGACGGGCCCGTGCGGATCAACGGGGCGACCTTCCAGCCGGAGCGGCGTACCGTGAGCGCGACGCACGACGCGCGCGGCAACGTGACGAGCAGCACCGACTGGAGCACGCATAGGGTCCTCTCCGACGGCACCACGCTGTACGCGACCACACGGTACGAGTACGCCGATACGCGGTGGGCGAACCTGGAGCAGCCTACCCGGGTTACGTCCCCGCAGGGGAGCTTCACCCAGACGGGGTACCTGGCCAACGGGAGCCCCGAGTGGCAGCAGCCGGGGAACGACCCGTCGCGGCGGGTCACCTTCCAGTACTACACGGACCCGAACGACGCCGCGTCGGTCGGGCAGGTCCGGAGCGTGACGCTCCCGGCGACGGCCACGCTTCCGGCGTCCGCCGAGACCTTCCAGTATGACGTGCGAGGGAACCTGCACATCAGCAAAACACCGAACCAGTACCAGACCGTCTTCCACAACGACCACCTGGGGAGGACCTGGAGAACGGAGTCGCCGATCAAGGGCACCGCCGTTCAGGTACACGAGGTGAAATCCTTCGATGGAGCCGACCGGGTGCTGGAAAGCACGACCACCTCACTGAACAGTGGCCCCGTACAGACGCTTTGGGTGAAGAACACGTACGATCCGGAGGGCAGCCCGCGCTTCGTGGAGCGCTGGTCCGACCCGGAAGGGGATCCCAGCAAGCCCATCGGCCGCATCGTCACGGAATTTCGGTACGACCCAGCCGGGCGCAAGGTGGCCGAGGTGGCGCCGGACCGCGTCAGCGTCGACAGTACGTACTACGACCTAGCGAGCAACGTGGTGCGTGCCCGCACGCGCCGGGGTGACACCCTGCGCACCCGGTACGACGCGCTGAACCGGCCTGTGTGGGTGTACCATTCGGCTACGCGATACAATGCGATCCGGGAGGGGATCGCCGGATTCGGTGTACAGCCTCCAGGCCCCGGGTGTTCTAACGATCCCACCCAGTACACGGCGAAGCACCCATACCCGCAGTACCCCACGAACACCGAGGACTGCAGCCTGACCGTTGCCGCGGACAGCTCGATC
This sequence comes from uncultured Gemmatimonadota bacterium, assembly GCA_902805735.1. Lineage (GTDB taxonomy): Bacteria > Gemmatimonadota > Gemmatimonadetes > Longimicrobiales > Longimicrobiaceae > Longimicrobium. The sequence continues at coordinate 14,444 of CADCTW010000100.1, forward strand.
CTGGAGTACGACGCGCTCGGCAACCTGATGCGGGCTGACAACTCCGACGCGCGGGTGGAGCGTGGCTACAACCTGAACGGCACGCTGGCCTGGGAGACGCTCCGGATCCGCACGCTGGACGGAGCGCCGAGCAGCTTAGAGTCGTTCCTCGCCCACTCCTACCATTCCAATTACGAGTACGACCTTGAGGGCCGCCGGACGCGGCTGATTCACCCGAGCAACCTGGCGGTGGGCACCAGCGGAGCAACGTCGTACACGTACACACCGGTGACCGGCGAGCCGGAAACAGTGACCGATCCGCTCTCCAATGTGTTCCGCTACCGCTATGACGCGCGGGGACAGATTGCCAGCCTGGAGGCTCCAGGTACGGTGCGGGGCTACGACTACGATGTGGACGGGCAGCTGAGTCGCTCGACGCTGAAGATCCCGTCGGTAATCACGGGTTTCATCAACGACACGCGCTTCACGTACGACGAGCGCGGGAAGATGACGTACAGCCGCAATGTGGTGGCCGAGAACGAGACGATGACGGCCGAGTACTCCGGGCTGGGACACCTGGTGCGGCAGGCGCGCACGGCCACGGCGATCCTGGCATTCCCCTGGAGCGCCGCGCAGAACTCGGAAGCGTGGTTCGCTTACGACGCGCTGGGGAATATTCGCCGGACCACCAACGGGACGAACAGCGTCGTAACTACTCCCTCGTCCTGGATCTTGACCGGCCAAGAGAAGACCGCGTCGGGCACCACGGGCGGCTACTCCGTGTACCAGGCTGGCACCGGTCGGCATCTGGAGACGGCGGACGACCGAAGCATCACGCAGTACCGCTACGACGCGGCGGGGAACCAGCTCTTCGAGATGACGAAACCGGCGGGGGTGGACGAGTTCCCGAGGCGGGACCGCGCATCGTGGTACGCCTCGAACGGGCAGCTGCGGACGGTGGAGGTTCGTGAGGCGAAGGACGCCGACGCCGTCGCGCAGGCACCGCTGGGCACGTGGGAGGAGTACCGCTACGATGCGCTGGGGCGGCGGGTGTGGGTGCGGACACGTCGCTTCTGCGATCTGTGGAACCCGCCCCACGAGTGCAGCTTCGATACGGTGCGGCGGATGGTGTGGGACGGAGACCATCTGCTGCACGAGATCCGCATGGCGGACACGGACGCGGAGCGAGAGAGCGACGGGGAACCGCTGCAGCAGGAGCGGAGCGCGACCGGATGGGATCCGAACCCGGGGCTGGGACGGGTGCTGCTGACGCACGGGCTAGGGATTGACCAGCCGCTGAGCGCGATCCGCATGGGGTATAGGGAGCGCGATGGGGCGTGGGGGAGCGCGTTCAGCGTGATCCCGCTGTGGGACAGCCGGGGGCGTTCGCCGTATCTGGTGTTCGGCAACGGGAGCCGGGAGCTGGTGTGGCCGAACCTGGTCAATTCGAAGCTGACGACGTTTTGGCTGCTTGCTTGGAACGCGTACGGGCCGCGCAAGAACGCGGGGGTGCTGACGACAGACCAGCAGAACGTCGTGTGGCTGGGGACCGCGATGGAGGACCAGCAGGACGCCTCGGGGCTGCTGTACCGGCGCAACCGGTACTACAACCCCGCGGCCGGGCGCTTCACGCAGGAGGACCCGATCGGTTTCGCCGGCGGGATCAACCTGTACGGGTTCGCCAATGGCGACCCGGTCGGGTATTCTGATCCCTACGGTTTGAGTGCTACATGCCGGGACGCTGCGGGCAACGTTATCCCTTGTCCAGAACCGCGGGGCGGGCCGCCGGTTGCACTACCAGACGGACACCCGAATGGCCCCAGACAACCGGGTAGGCCTAACTCGTGGAAACCGATTCCTGGGTCTGGCGCGCGACCGACGAAATGGGTGCCGAAGTACCCGGTGAGCAGTCCGGGAGGCAGTCAGCCTGGAGCCAGTTGGGACCCCGATGGGCATTGGGACGTCGATAATCCTCCCGGTACACCACCGGGTACACGGAAGCGGTATGATAGTAGTGGGCAGGAGGTCGACCACGACGGTAATCCAGTAAATACACCAAGCAGTATGGATGTCGTTCGTGGTTGGATGGACGCGGCTTCTCGGGGGATCCGACGATTCTTGTCGGAGCTCCCCGATCCACCGATGATCGGGCCAATCCCGCTGCCGGTGCCACTTCCGGTGCCTGAATAGCAGCCTTACTCGGGGCGGCAAATGCGGATCGTTCCGTGGTTTGCCGCCCGCGAGGCACATCCGGTCTTTGACTTTACGGAGGAATATGCGGTTACTGCGAGCGGATCTAGCGACTGAGTGGTGCGAGGCTCGAGGGCTCATCATCAGTAAGAGAGGGCATTCCTTCTCGATTGACTTCGAACAAGGGGCGTCGTACCGGCTTAGGTTCAGTGCACCAGCACAAGGACTACGCATTCTAGCCCACGCTTATATGCTCCTGATGGCGAACGTTCCAGGTGCGGACGAAGAGAATTTCCCTGGAGCATTACTATGGCTGCAGGATTGGGACATCTGGAGCCCAACGACTGAGCGCGTTGGTCTTAACTTCTTACGGAGTTTGCGAAGCTCGCACGCTCACTCCGATGACATCACTGGCTCGCCTGGACACGAATTCGATGCAACAGACTTGGGGGAGGCTCATTCGCTACTCACGCTTCCGCTGTTATTCCAGTGGGACGCGTACCTGGTTCCGATTTCTGCATCGTTCGTTGTCTTCATCTCCCATGATGGGTACATCGATGTCTTCGCTGAGTCGAGCGATGAGTACAATCGTTTGCGCGACTACTTTCAGACAGGTGGCTGGAGCTTGATGCTAAACGAAGCAGGAAATCCAAGTTGAACTGCAAAGGCGGGTTACACGGACACTGTTGCGACGGGGATGATCTATCAGTCCTCGTACGCGCGAACATGGTTTAAGGATCTTAACGCCTCCTCCACCTCCGGCGTGGCCGAGTGTCACCTACGAGGCCGCAGCGCGCCTCAACCGGGTCGCGGAGCCCACGCCTGAGCGTCACCAAGTGAGAGAGGAGTGCAGTGCAACCGAATGTTCCTTGGGAGGCCGTCTACGACACGCCTCATCCCGTCGAGCGAGTTCGCACTGCACTCCAGCTCGCGCCGAGCGCCTACCCAGCGCCCGGCGCGCCATTTCCGAATTGTCAAAGGTCGCACCCTTGTGACCTGCCCGGCCGAGGGGCCCGCGTAACTCGATAGTCGGAAGTGCAAGGGACCGGTCGTGTGGGTAACGAAAGCGGCCCTCAAAACTCCTTATCCGAGACTGGGGCGGACCCGCCAGTATGTCTCTGGAAACCGGGGAAGCGTTTGTCCCTGTACGGAGCTGGCCCAAGGCCACTCCTATCCTGTTGCGCGCTTCTCGTCCCGGTCTGCCGTCGGTGCGTTGGTATTGCTGTTCTCCTGCAAGGCGCGGTTTGCTGATCCCGACTACGCGGCGATCTTCCGCTCCCGGCTCGGAGGCTCCGGCGTGTAGGCCCGCTCCGCGCGGGCGACACTGTACATCAGGCGTAGCAGCTTGCGTCCTACGGCGATGATAGCCGGCTTCTTCTTGCCACCCATGCGGGAGACCAGCCCCTCGAATTCCTTCCGGTATATCCCGTTTTTCCTGATCGCAACAAGCCCAAGCATAAATGCGAGGCGCCGCATGAGAGGCCGTCCCTCCTTGGAGATCCGCACCGCTCCCACACGCGTGCCGCTCGAGTCCTCTACCAGAGTGAGACCAGCGAGCGCCAGGATCTGACGGGAGGACTGGTACGCTTTCGGGTCTCCGATGGAGCCCAGGAAGATGGCGGCCGACACAGGAGCAACGCCGGGGATAGAGAGCACTGCCTGCGCTTCGGGGAGCGGTTCCATCGCTTCCTTCATCGCAGCCTCCAGGGTCTTGATCTGCTCGGTGTAGAAAGCGATCTGCCCGAGCAGGAGGTCCACTTCGCTCTTCAGAGCTGTAAGGGAGCCGGGCAGCGCCACACTGCGCGTAGCGCCTTCGCGGAGCTGCTGGTACGTCTCCTCTCCCAGGTGTCCGCGGCTCGCCTTCTGGAGCACGCGAATGACGCTCGCCTTCCGTGCAGCCAGGAACTCCGCAGGGCCAGGAAAAGTGCGCAGTACCGCGACAGCGGTTTTCGCCTCCAGATCGTCGAAGATGGCCTCGAACTCCGGCCAGGTAATCTGCAGCGTGCTCTTGAGCCGGGTCACTGCGCCGCCGCGGAGCTTGGTGAGCCGCTCACGCGCGCTGACCAGCTGTCGCAGACCAGTGTAGACTGACTTCAGGAAAGGAAATTCCTGGAAGTGCCCGTCGCCCACCAGAGCGGTGATGCTCTCCGCGTCCTTCTCGTCTGTCTTGAGCCGCTTACCGTGGGAGATCTTCTTCGCGGCCTTGGTGAAGGCAGGTGGTACGGAGACGATCTTGAAGCCGCGGGCATGGAGGGCGTGGGCGAGCGTCTGGCCGTAGATGCCGGCGAACTCGATGCCCACGAGGATTTCCTCGGGCACGATGCCGCCGGCGTGGCTGAGGATGTACGCCTCTGCCTGCTCGAATCCGTCTCGCGTGACTGGGAAAGTGAAGGGGCGGGAGTCCATGCCTCCCTTGGGCCGAACAACCAGAGAGTGCTTGAACTTTCCTGCGTCGACACCAACGACCGCTCCAGCAGCGTGGGCCCTGTTGCGGCGCTGGGCCTTCTTGATCGCCTGCCGGTCCTTCCGGGTGGGATGGGGCATGGACGGTGTGCCTCGGGTGAACACAGGTACAGCCGGGGGCACAAGCTTGTAACCCGTCAAATCCCGAAAGGTTCCCGAATCTGGATTCCGCCACATCCGCTGGAGGGCTGGGCGAGCCGCCCCCCGATTTGAAATAGGCGCCTGGCGGCGCCTATTCCCACATAGGAGTGTCTCCTATGGTGATCCTTACGGGTTGAACCCGCAGTGCTTGATCCCGCCTTTCAACATGCGTGCCTGTGTGGACCAGTTGGCAGGCATGCTGAGCCAGGGCCTCTCAGATCTG
>CADCTW010000101.1 GCA_902805735.1 uncultured Gemmatimonadota bacterium
CGCCGCCCGGCTGCAGCAGCTCGCCGCCGAAGCGGAGCGCGCCGAAGCGGCCGGCGACCGGGCCGGCGCGCGCACGCTGTGGGACCAGGCGCTCGCGCTTCTCCCGCCGGACACGCGGCAGCACGAGGCCATCGCGGCGCGCCTGGCGCAGCTTCCGCGCACCGCCGAGGCCGCGCCCACCTGGCGCGGGTCCGTGGCCGGGATGGGGGCGGGCGCCGGCGCGGCGGCGCTGCTGCTGTGGAAGATGAAGTTCGTGGTGGTGTTCGTGCTCACCAAGGCCAAGCTGCTCCTGCTGGGCCTGACCAAGCTGAGCACGTTCTCTTCCATGCTCCTGTCGTTCGGGGCGTACTGGGGGCTCTACGGCTGGCCCTTCGCGGCGGGGATGGTGCTCTCCATCTACGTGCACGAGATGGGGCATGTGGCGGCCCTGCGCGGCTACGGCGTGCGGGCGACGGCGCCCATGTTCATCCCCGGCATCGGCGCGTACATCCGCGCCGAGTTCGCCCGCACCACGCCGTCCGAGGAGGCGCGGGTGGGATTGGCGGGCCCGCTGTGGGGGCTTGGCGCAGCGTTCGCCGCGTACGCGGCGTTCCTGGCCACGGGCCTCCCCGTGCTGGCGGGGATCGCGCGCTGGGGGGCGCTCATCAACCTGTTCAACCTCACGCCGTTCTGGCAGCTCGATGGCGGGCACGCCTTCAAGGCGCTCTCCCGCAACCAGCGAGCATACGCCGCGGCCGCCGTGCTCGCGGCCTGGCTCGCGACGCGCGAGGGGATGCTCTTCCTTCCGCTCGCCCTCGCGGTTTGGCAGGTCTTCCGCCCCGCGCCCCGGGAGGAGGATGCCGGTGCGCTGGGGCTCTACGTGCTGCTGATCGCGGCGCTCTCGGCCCTTTTCTGGCTCACGCCCGGTCTGCCGGTGTAGCGAAACGGCGGCTCACACGGAAGGCACGGAGAACTCTCTCCGTGCCTTTTTTGTGTTGGGATCGGGAAGCGGACGGGACGCGAGGGTGGCCGTGGAGCACGCGGCTCAAGAGGCCGTCGTGTGCCAGCGGCTCCGCGAAGGTGGGACCCTGGAGGGGCACGGGTCCCGGAGCATAGTTCGCGGTGATTGACACAATGTGGATGCACCCGACGTATGGCTGTTCGCAGCCGAGGCTTCCACGCTGGCCGCACCCATCGCCGCACGGCGTGCGGGTGCGAGGCCACCCCGACACAAAGGCCGACGGACAACATGTTGCACTCCATCACGCGCCACACCGCATCTGCCCTCGGGGAGCCGTTCGCCGGGAGTCCGTCGGCCATAACGGAAGTGCCTGATAATCTACTGCCCTCGTCGGTGAACTACCACCTGTGGGCACCCTGCAACATGCGATGCCGCTTCTGCTTCGCTCCGTTCCACGACGTAGTGGCCGAGGTTCTTCCTCAAGGGCATCTCCCGCGCGAGGCATCGGTGCGGCTGGTGCGCACCCTCGCGGCGCGCTTCCGCAAGATTTCGTTCGCCGGCGGCGAGCCCACCCTCTGCCCCTGGCTTCCCGAGTTGATAGAGGCCGCGCGCGAAGAGGGCGCGACCACCATGCTGGTGACGAACGGGAGCCGCCTTGCGCCGACGCTGGAACGAGTGGCCGGCATGCTCGACTGGGTGGCCCTGAGCATCGACAGCGCGTCGGAGCACATGCTGGTCTCTCTCGGACGGGCGGTCCAGGGGCGCAAGGCGCTCCCTGCACGCACTTACCTGGAGCTTGCGGACCAGGTCCGACAGGCTGGCGCGCGGGTGAAGGTCAACACCGTCGTCACGTCGCTGAACGCCGGGGAAGATCTTTCCGGGTTCATCCTCGCGATGCGTCCGGAGCGCTGGAAGGTGCTGCGCGTGCTTCCCGTAGAGGGACAGAACAGCGGCAGGGTAGAGCCGCTCCTGTGCAGCGACGAAGACTTCGCGGGCTTCGTGGCGCGCCACCGCCACCTGGAGTACGCCGGAGTCGCCGTGGTGCCGGAGGACAACGACGACATGCGCGGAAGCTACGCGATGGTAGACCCGGCGGGACGCTTTTTCGACAACGCCAGCGGAGGGCACAGCTACAGCCGCGCGATCCTGGAGGTGGGGCTCGACGCCGCATGGTCGGAGACGACCTTCTCGATGGAGCGGTTCGTCCGCCGTGGCGGCGAGTACGATTTCGAGGCGCCGTGAGCGCGGCGGGATTCGTTTGCCTGGCCGGGGTTTCCGGCGCGGGCAAAGACACGGCGGGCCTTCATCTCCAGGAGAGGCACGGGTTTGAGCGTGTCGCCGTGGCGGACCCGCTGAAAGAAGCGGTGGCAAGCCTGTTCGGCGTCACACGTCGCCAACTCTGGGGCGACGAGCGGGACACGCTCGACCCGCGGCTCGGCCGGACGCCTCGCGAGCTCTACCAGTGGTTCGGGCGCGCGTGCGTCGAGGCCGATCCCGAGGTCTGGATCCGTCCTTTCCGCGCCCGCGTTCGGGAGATTGTCGCGCGGGGCGGAAGGGCGGTCTGCACGGACCTGCGCACTCGTGGCGAGTTCCAGACTGTACGCTCGCTCGGTGGGGTAGTGTGGCTCATCGAGCGCAGCGGAGCGGGTGCGCCCGGTGCAGCCGCCACGCACACGACCGAGACCGAACTCGCCGGTGCCGAGCGCCGCCTCTTCGCGAAGGTGATCCGAAACGATGGCACGCTGGAGGATCTGCGGGCATCGCTGGACGAAGCGCTCTCGGCGGCCTGGTCGAAGCTCGTCTGAGTTCAGCCAGAAGGCGGCGGCGGGGGCGCGAGGGTGCCGTGGAGGACGCGGCTCCAGAGCTCTTCGTGGTCCAGCGGCTCCGCGGGGGGCGGCGCGCTGGAGAGGGCGGCGGCACGGGTGTCGTCGCCCAGCGAGCGCACGGCGCGCACGATGTCGCGGCGCAGCAGGGCGTCGGCGGCGGCGTCGAACATCCAGGCGAGCTGCTGCGCGGCCATGGCGTTCTGCCCCGCGCCGCGGGCCGCGGCGGCGTACTCGTCCACCAGGCGGCGGGCTTCGATCGTGCGGCCCCCGGCCAGCGCGAGCCACGCCAGGGTGCAGCGGGCGCGCACCGCCTCCGGCTGGATGGAGAGAATGGTGTGGCAGAGCGCCGACGCCCGCGGCGCCTCGCCCAGCTCCAGGTGCAGGTTGACGGCCCGGCCGTACCAGGCCAGCGCCCGGCGGCGCTCCCCCAGGCTGGCGCACAGGTCGCCGGCCTGCTTCAGGAGCACCGACTGGCTTCGCGGCGGGCTGCCCGCGAGCATCCGCTCGATGGTTTCGAGATGCTTCTGGAGTTCGTCCGGGGTGCCCGGACCGCCCTGTCGTTCCAAGGACCTCCACCCCGCGCTGTGTGTGAGCCGGCCTCCCCCCGCGGCCGTGCACAAGCCGCACCGCCGCCGCCCCGGGCCCGAATATGTCGGATTCCAGCGGAGAGGGCCATATCAACCCAGGATCACACACGGACACGGGGGCACGGAGATGAACTCGTCTCCGTGCCTCCGCGACTTCGTTACGCCGTCTGCGGCACCCGGGCAGGGTTCGCCGCCGCCGGCCGGCGCTCGCGGCCGATCACGTTGTCCAGCGCCAGCGCGCCGGAGCCGGTCAGGAACAGCGCCGCGTTGCTGACGAGCAGCAGGAGCGCGAACTCGTAGCCGTCGGGGAGGAAGAAGCCCTTCGACCCGTGCACCGTCGCGATGGCCACCACCATGGTCGCGGCGAGGAGCGGCGCCACGTAGCGGGTGAAGAGGCCCGCCACCAGCATCGCGCCGCCCACCAGCTCCAGCAGCGTCACGAACACGGCGTTGGCGTACGGGAACGGGATCCCCAGCGACCCAAAGAACCCGGCCACGCCTTCGAAGCCCATTCCGAACAGCTTCATCCCGCCGTGCATCACGAAGATGATCCCCACCATCACCCGCATCAGGGTGATTCCGTACTGCGCGTTGCGGTCGTTCATGGTGCCCTCCCTGGGTGGCCTAGTGTGGAGCCGCATCCGCGGCCCGTTTGTTCGTGCTACGGTACTTCGTTACAACAGATATCCGGCCGCGAATCAGACCCCGGCCGGGTCCCGCGCCACCTCCAGCAGCTCCACGAGCTGGCGGAGGCGGTCGTCGCCCATGTGCTTCAGGAGGTCCCTGTGCAGCTCGTCCACCGGAGCGTCCAGCGGGGCGATGGCGTCGCGTCCCGCGCCGGTGATCCGCGTCCACACGACGCGGCGGTCGGCCGTGCAGCGCCACCGCTCCACCAGCCCGCGCCGCTCCAGCCGGTCCAGCAGCCGGGTGACGTCCGGGTCGCGGGTGATCATCCGCTCCCCGATCTCGCCGGCCGTGAGCCCCGCCGTCCCCGCGCCGCGCAGGATGCGGAGGACGTTGTACTGCGTCTGCGTCAGGTCGTGCTCCTTGAGCAGCTCCGTCATCGCGAGCGTGAGCTGGGCGGTGGTGCGCTGGAGGTTCAGGAAGGCCTCTTCCTCCAGGCTCCCGATCGGCTTGGTCTGCTGGATCTCCGCCTGGATGCGCCCCGCCATCTCCGCTCTCCCGTTCGTGTTCTTTCTAACGATAGTCGTTGCAACGGAGATTGTCAACGGCAGGGACTCACACAGAGACACAGAGGCACAGAGGCACAGAGATGAATTTATCTCTGTGCCTCTGTGTCTCTGTGTGAGATCAAGAGCCTTGCGTGACCCGCTCCGCCTCTTCCTTCATCGCCGGGAGGGCCTGCGAGTGGTCCGCGTACTCCACCACGTCCTTGCGCACCTTCTCGCTCTCGTACGCCGTGAGGAAGCGGCGGTAGAGCGCCACCGCACCCGCGTTGTCGCCGCGCCCCTGCGCCGCCTGCGCGCCGGTGAACAGGCCGAACAGGTGCCGGGGATTGGCGCCCAGGATGGTGTCCGACTGGGCGCGCGCCTCGTCGAACTGGTTGCCCACCAGGTGCAGCACGGCCAGGTGGTAGCGGCCGTCGTTGTCCAGCGGGCGGGCCCGGTCGTAGGCGGCCACGGCCATGGGCAGGAACTGCCGCGCGGCGGCCGAGTCGCCGGTGGACACGTTCTGCATCACGCGGTTGAAGAGGCGGTCGGCCGCCTGGCGCGGCGTCATGCTGGCCAGGTCCACCGCGCCGGGATTGCCGCCCGGGGCGCCGCCGGCCGTGGCGGGGGGAATGGGGCCGGGCGCGGCCGGGGCGGCCAGCGTCTCGCCGGCCTGCACGGGTGCGGGGGGGGCGGGCGCTTCGCGATTGGCGTTGAAGAGCAGCGTCGCCACCAGGCCGGCCGTCGCGAGGCCGGTCAGCGCCCACGGCAGCACGGGAGTGCCGCGCCGGGCCGCGCCCGCCGGAGCCACGGCGGGCGAGCCGCACTCGTTGCAGAAGCGGGCCCCGGCGGGAAGCGGGTTGCCGCACTCGCGGCAGGCGGCGTTCACCGCCGCGCCGCAACTGTTGCAGAAACGCCCCGACGCCGCGGCGCCACAGGACGGACAGGTTTCGGTCATCAGGACAGCACGGTGTTGCGGGGAGGAGGACGGAACGGCGCAAATCTACCCCGCGCCACGACTTCCCTCAAGGAGCCGCGATCGCGTTCACCCCTCGCACCACGCAAGCACCTCGGCGAAGCGCCGGTCCTCCAGGGCCCCGAAGAGCGGGTTGCGCGTGAGCTTGGCCTGGGTGAGCGCGGGGGTGGCGAGCCCGCACAGGAAGCGGGCGCGCCTGCGCGGGGTGCCGAGCGCTACCGGCTGCGCCGCGCACAGGGCGCGGAAGGCCCCCGCGTCGATGGACCGCTCCACCGCCGGGCGCTTGGGGAGCGCGGGGAAGCGGGTGGGGACCCGCGTCTCGCACCAGGTGCAGTGCCCGCACGGCTCGCTGCGCGCCTCGCCGAAGTACTCCAGCAGCACGTTGGTCTGGCACCCGTCGCGCTCCACCAGCTCCACCACCTGGCCGATGCGCTCCACCTCCCCCGCCTCGCGCTGGTCGAAGCGCGCCACCAGGTCGTCCGCCAGCGCCTCCACGTCCAGGCGGGGGACGAGCTTGGCGTAGCGCTGGCGCAGGTCGGTCACCTGCAGCTCCACCAGCCCCTGCTCGGCGAGGTACTCCAGGGCGCGCACCACCCGCCCGCGGTCGGCCACGCCCAGCACGGGCTCGTCCGGCTCGATGGTGTAGAGCGTACGGCCGAACTTCGACTGCGTGAAGATCGCCTCCACGAACTTTGCCCGCTCACCCGAGAAACGGCCCACCACCTCCTTGAGCGACGCCAGCAGCTTGGCCTTGTAGCCGGCGTAGAACGGCGTGCCCTGGCGGATCACCCCCAGCAGCTCCAGGTAAGTGAGCGCCGTGCGCAGCACGAGCTGCCGCAGGTCGTGCGCGTTGGCCAGCTTGAGCTGGGCGACGTCGAAGGTGGCGGGCTCCCCGTCGATCCAGCGGAGGAGGCCCAGGATGGAGTCGCGGTCGGGGGTGTCGCCGTACGCGAAGTTCTCCAGAGTGGCCACGTCCTCCATGCTCCCCAGCACCTCCACGGTGGAGTCCCGCCCGTCGCGCCCGGCCCGGCCGATCTCCTGGCTGTAGCTCTCCAGCCCCTTGGGAAGGTTGTAGTGGTAGACGTAGCGCACGTCCGCCTTGTCGATCCCCATCCCGAAAGCGATGGTCGCCACCACCGTGGCGCGATCGGAGCCCTTCCACCACTCCTGCACCTCCGAGCGCATCTCCGGCTCCAGCCCCGCGTGGTAGGCGCGCGCCGGGATGCCGGCGTCGGCCAGCGACTGGGCCACGCGCTCGGCCGTCTTCTGCAGCGTCACGTACACGATCCCGGACCCCGCCGGCCGCGCGCGGATGCGCTCCACCAGCGCCCGGTCGCGCCCCGACCACGCCACCGGGTGCGTGGAAAGGAAGAGGTTGGCCCGGTGGAACCCGGTTACGACGGCGCCCTCGCGCGGGATGCCGAAGCTTTCGCAGATGTCCTCGACCACGGCGGGGGTGGCGGTGGCGGTCAGCGCCAGCATGCGCTCCACGCCCAGGGTGCGCGCCGTCTCCGCCAGCTTCAGGTAGTCCGGGCGGAAGTTGTGCCCCCACTGCGAGATGCAGTGCGCCTCGTCCACCGCGAAGAGGGAGATCCGCACCCGCCCCAGCTGCTGCAGGAAGCGCTCGTTGTTGAAGCGCTCCGGCGCCACGTACAGGATCTTCAGCGTCCCCGCGCGCAGCCCCCGCTCCACCTCCGCCAGCTCGTCGCGCTGCAGCGAGCTGTCCAGCCGCCCGGCCTCGATCCCCCGCGAGCGCAGGTAGTCGATCTGGTCTTTCATCAGCGCGATCAGCGGCGAGATCACCACCGTCACCCCGTCCAGCAGGAGCGCGGGCAGCTGGTAGCACAGCGACTTCCCCCCGCCCGTGGGAAAGACGGCCAGTGCCCCGCCCCGCGCGAACAGCGACTCGATCACCTGCCGCTGCCCCGCCCGGAAGCCAGTCAGCCCGAATCGCTCGCGCAGGAGCGCTTCCGCCGATTCCATCCCCATTGCCGTATCGATCGTCGCCATCTTCATCTCTTCTCGGTGTGAACCAGCAACTTCGCCGCGCCGGGTCTCCCGCACAATCGCGACGTTCCGCCACCCGGCGCACCCCAATGTCCCGGTGCAGGCCGCTAGTACCCGCTTGGGCTCACACAGAGACACAGAGGCACAGAGATGAAGTCATCTCTGTGCCTCTGTGTCTCCGTGTGAGCCCCGCTTTTCAGGGACCGGGCTCGCCCAGGCGCCGGCTCACCTCTTCCAGGAGCCGGCGGGGGTCGCAGGGCTTGGAGACCCACCCGTCGCACCCGGCCTTGAGCACGCGGCCACCCACCGAGCCGTACGGGAGCGCGCTGACGATGACGATGGGGATGGCGCGCGTGACGGCGTCCTGCTTGAGCTGCTCGGTCGCGCGGATGCCGTCGATCCCGGGGACGGAGATGTCCATGAGGATCAGGTCGGGGCGCTCCTCGCGCGCCACGCGCAGCCCCTCGATCCCGTTGCCGGTGGCGAGGACGCGGTAGCCATGGTGCTGGAGGTACGCGGCGTGGATCGCGCGCATCTCGAGCTGGTCTTCCACGATCAATACGGTCTTGGTGCCGCCGGGAAACTCGGCGCGCCGGGGGACTGCGCTCACTGCTCACCTCGGGGTAGGATGGTCCAGCCACCCCAATGTTACAACCGCCCCCCGTTGCACGCCAAGGGGTACGCGCAAATCTGCCACGGAACAGCGGCCTCACACAGAGACACAGAGGCACAGAGAAGAACTTACCCCTGTGCCTCTGTGTCTCTGTGTGAGATTCGGGCCTCCCGCAGCGCGTCCAGGTGGAGCTCGATGGCCTCGCGGATGAGCTGGCGCACTTCGGCCTCGCTCTCGGCCACCGCCACGCAGCCCGGCAGCTCCGGCACGTATGCGCCGAAACCGGTATCGCTCCGCTCGACGACGACGGCGTATTTCATGGCGCTACCTCATTCCCGCTTGCTTCAGGATGCTGTGGAGCGTGCCCGGCGGCACGTCCAGAGTCGGCTTCCCCGCGATCGTCACTGTACCCGGCCTCACCGGGTGCTTGAACTGGCGGTGGCTGCCGCGGGTGCGGGCAAGATACCAGCCATCGGCCTCCAGGCGGGAGATCACTTCATGGACTTTCATCCACCGAAGGTACCCACCCGTCCAGGCGCCAACAACGCGCCCCTCGAACTTAATCTGCGCCCTGTCCTGAAGGGAGCCGGAGCGCTCCCCTGCTACTCCCTGGACGCGCGCTCGACGACCCAGATGGTGGGGTCGAGCTGGTCCACCTCCTCCTGCCTGCCGTCTTCCCAGCGGACCACGGCCCACAGGGCGAACCCTTCCACGATCTCGCCCATTCCGCCGGCCACGTGCTGCACCGCGTCGCCCGTGTTGTAGAAGTGCCGCGACTCCAGTTGTGCGCTCACCGAACCGCTCCCCGCCATCCGCTGTGGATCTCCCGCGGCGCGCCCCCGGCCGGGACGCGCGCGCGGACAACTTGACGCCGCCGCCCGCCCCGGGGCAACTTCCCGGCCCGAACTTCCCCGCACCCCAACGATGCGCCGCGTGCCGTCCGACGATCCCATCATCCGCTCCGAGCGCCTCGTCATCCGCCCCCTGGGGCTGGACGACGCGCCGCGCCTGCAGGCCGTGTTCGAGGCCGCGCCCGACCACTTCACCGCCGTGGCCGGCGACGAGGCCGCGTCCCCGGACAGCGCCGCGCACGAGATCCGCGAGGCGGCGGCGCGGCCCGGGCGCGAGGTGGCGCTGCTGTCGCTGGCGGACGGCACCGATGTGGGCGCGCTGGGGTGGTGGGCCGCCCACCCGGAGCCCGGGGTGGCGCTGCTGGGGATGATCGTGGTGGTCCCCGGGCACCGGGGTGGCGGGCTGGCGCGAGAGGCGCTGGCGGCGCTCGGAGTGCGCTTGGCCGAGCAGGGGATCACGCAGCTCCGCACCGCGTTCCAGCGCCGCCGCCGCGCCATCCAGCCCGTGGTGAAGGCGCTTGGCTTCCGGGAGATGAGCATCCGCGAGCACACCAAGCTGGGGCTGGCGGGGGCGTCGATCTCGTTGTGGGAGAAGGACGTGCCGTGAACGGCGATCTCACGCGGAGACACGGAGACACGGAGAGGGGTCCCGTCATCGCGACCAGCTTTCCGCTCCCCGACGAGGCGCTGGGGCTGCTGGGCGAGGTGGGGACGGTGGCGGGACCCCACGGGTGGCGCGATGCGCTCGGAGAGGCGGCGGCGCTCCTTTGCCTCCTCACCGACACCGTGGACGCGGCGCTGCTGGAGAGCGCGCCACGGCTGCGGATCGTGGCGAACGCGGTAGTCGGGTTCAATCACGTGGACGTGGCGGCGTGCCGGGCACGGGGCATCGTGGTCACCAACACGCCGGACGTGCTCACCGCGGCCACCGCGGAGCTGGCGTGGGCGCTCCTGCTGGCGGCGGTGCGTCGGCTTCCGCAGGCGGAGCGCTCGTTGCGCGCGGGCGAGTTCCACGGCTGGGGCTTCTGGGACTACCTGGGCGACGGGCTGGAGGGGCGGACGCTGGGGATCTACGGGATGGGGCGCATCGGGCGGGCGGTGGCGCGGCGGGCCGGCGGCTTCGGGATGCGCGTCATCTACCACTCGCGCACACCGCTGCCGGCGGATGAAGAGCGCGCGCTGGACGCGGAGCGGGTGAGCTTCGGCGATCTCCTCGCGCGCGGCGACGTCATCTCGCTGCACGCGCCGCTCACCCCCGAGACGCGCCACGCCTTTGGCCGCGATGCGCTCGCGCGGATGCGGCCGGGGAGCGTACTGGTGAACACGGCCCGTGGCCCGCTGGTGGACGAAGCGGCCCTGGCCGACGCCCTGCGCGACGGCCCCCTCGCCGCCGCGGGGCTGGACGTGTACGAGCACGAGCCCGCCGTGCACCCCGGCCTCCTGGAGCTCCCCAACGTGGTGCTCCTCCCCCACATCGGCTCCGCCACGCGCGGCACCCGCACCGCCATGGCGATGCTCGCCGCCCGCAACGTGCACGCGGTCCTCAGCGGCCACCCGCCGCTGACCCCGATCTGACGCTCACTCTGTGTCTCTGTGCCTCTGTGTGAGGCTTCTCCTTCCCCGGACCACCCGATGTCTCTCCGCGAAGACGCGCGCCGCATCCTCGACGCAGCCGTAGCCGCCGCAGATCCGCGCGCGGCCGTGCTGCGTGCCCTGCGCCGCGACGGCGACACCCTGCACGCCGCTGACGAGACGGTGGAGCTCGGGCGCGTGCGGGTGGTGGGCGCGGGGAAGGCGGCGGCGGCCATGACGCGGGCCGCGCTGGAGGTGCTCGGCGACCGGGTGGAGGAGGGATCGGTGTCGGTGCCGCACGGGGCGCGGGCGGAGCTGCCGGGGATCGACGTGTGGGAGGCCGCGCACCCGGTGCCGGACTCGCACGGCCTGGCCGGGGCGGTGGCGGCGCTGCAGGTGGCGCGTTCGGCCGGGGAGCGCGACCTGGTGCTCTGCCTCCTCTCGGGCGGCGCGTCGGCGCTGTGGCCGTGCCCGCCCTCCGGCGTGGGGCTCTCGGAGATGCGCGAGGTGACGGGGGCGCTGCTGCGCGCGGGGGCGGGGATCGGGGAGATCAACGCCGTGCGCAAGCACCTGTCGCGCATCGCGGGGGGCGGGCTGGCGCGGGCCGCGTACCCCGCGCGCGTCCTCACCCTGGCGCTCTCGGACGTGGTGGGGTCGCGGCTGGACGTGATCGGCTCCGGGCCCACCGTTCCCGATCCCACCACCTTCGCCGAAGCGGTGGAGGTGCTGCGCCGCCACGGGGTGCGCGCGCCGGATTCCGTGATGGCGCATCTGCAGCAGGGAGCCACGGGCGGGGTGCCCGAGACGCCCAAGCCCGGCGACCCCGTCTTCCGGCGCGCGTCCACGCACGTGGTCGGGTCGGTGCGCGACGCGCTTGCCGGGGCCGCGCGCGCCGCCGGCGAGCTGGGCTACCGCGCCGAGGTGGTGGCGGACAACCTGGAAGGGGAGGCGCGCGACGCCGCCCGCGGGATCGCGGCGCTGGCCCGGCGCAGGCGCCAGGAGAACCCGGACGCGCAGGCGCTCCTCTTCGGCGGGGAGACGACGGTGACGGTGCGGGGGGACGGGCGCGGCGGGCGCAACCAGGAGCTGGCGCTGGCCCTGGCGGTGGAGATCGACGGCGAGGACGGCACCGTGGCCGCCTCGCTGGGCACGGACGGGGTGGACGGGCTTACCCCCGCCGCGGGGGCCATCGTAGACTCGGGGACGGTGGCGCGCGGCGCCGAGCACGGCCACGACGCGCGCGCCGCCCTGCATCGCAACGACAGCCACACCTTCTTCCGCGCCACGGGCGAGGCGGTGGTCACCGGGCCCACGGGGACCAACGTCAACGACGTGGTGCTGGTGCTACTCCGCGGAACCGGCGTCTGACACGCTGTCGGGGAGGGGCTCCTGCCAGGTGGCGGCGTCCAGCTCCAGCGCGTCGCCCGCCGCGGCCGCGCCCATCTTCAGGAAGAACCGCTCCGCGCCGGCTTCGGGCACCAGCCGCAGGGTGGCGGCATGGGCGCGCCGCACCCGGCGCACGGCGTCCGTGAACATCCAACGCCCCCGCCCCCGCCCCGTCCACTCCGGCGCCACCCACAGGTGCCGGAGCGTCCAGGCATCCCCCTCGTCCTCCAACGCGTAGAAGCCCACCAGCCGCGCCCCCTCGGTGGCCGCGTAAACGGGGTGCTCGGCTACGTACTCCGGCGTCATCGTGGCCGCCTGGGTCCGCGCCAATGCGGCCAGACGGGGCGCATCGGAGGGAGCGGCCCGGCGGATGATGAGCGACACGGCTACGGGAGGTGCTCCACCAGGAGGTCCAGCACTCCCTCGGGATTGTCGGTGTTGATCCAGTGCCCGCCCTGCAGGCGGTGGAGGAAGACGCGCCCGGTAGCCGCCCCCGCCGCCTCGATCCGCGCGGCGGCGGACTCTTCGAGGGTGCTGGACTCGGTGGCCTTTACGAAGTGCAGCTGCACGCCTTCGGGGGGGCGCGCCACGGTGGTCCACAGATCCGTGCGAAAGAAATCGCGCAGCATCTCTTCCATCACGTCCATGTCGATGCGCCAGCGGTAGCGGCCCTCGTGCGGCTCCAGGTTGATGGCCATCCACTGGCCCAGCCCCTCGTCGTACCCCTTCTCCACCAGCCCCTGCACGGCCTCGGCGCGCGACGCGAACTCCGGCGGCAGCGAGCGGACGGCCTCGATCATCCGCCACGCGCTCCCCTCCGGCGCGCGCACGGCCGGCGTGGAGTCCATCACCCACACCTGGCGCAGCCCGGCGGGGGCGGTGGCCGCGTAGGTGAGCCCCACCTTGCCGCCGAAGGAGTGCCCCATCACCGCCGCCGCCTCGCTCCCCAGGTGCGCGGCGAGGGCGGCCACGTCGCCCGCGCTGGCGGCCACCGTGTGCGGCCCCGCGAAGCCGCGCGAGCCGCCGTGCATGCGCAGATCGGTGAGCACCGCGCCCCACTCCGGCCGCCTTTCCACCAGCCGCCGCGCGATGGTCCCCCAGTTGCGCCCCGAGCCGTAGATGCCGTGCAGCACCAGGAGCCAGCGCTCCGGCGTGCGGCCGGGGGCGGATACGTGGGAGTGGCTGAGGATCGGCATCGTTCGTCGCATGGGTTGGGGAGCCCCGAAGCTACCCTTCGCCGCGGCCCGGGACAAGTAACCGCAGGACCCACACAGAGACACAGAGGCACAGAGGCACAGAGGCACAGAGGCACAGAGGCACAGAGGCACAGAGACACAGAGGCACAGAGGCACAGAGAAGAACTTATCTCCGTGCCTCTGTGTCCGCCGTCGTCATCCGGACGTGGATGCGCTGTCCCAGCGCCTCGGCGACGCGCTGCAGCATGCTGAGCGAGTGCCCACCGTAGTCCGCGTCTTCCAGTCGGCTGATCACCGACTGTCGAGTCCCGACGCGCTCCGCGAGCTGCCTCTGCGTGAGCCCCGCCGCCACGCGGCGGTCGTAGATCATTTGCGCCACCTCGGCGTTGACCCGCTCCCGCTCCACCGAAGCCGTCCGCGCCGCATCCCCACGGGCGTACCGCCGCCGCAGGATGCCCCCCGCGCTCTGCTCTTCCATGGTCAACGCTCCTCCTGGTATGTGTGCTTCTCCGGCGCGCGCGCGAAGCGCCGCCTCCGCTCGACCGCCAGCTCGATCTCGCGGGGCGGCACCGCTCTCTCCTTCGTGAGCCCGTGCGAGATCACCACCACCCTGCCGGTCCATCCACGACAGGAACGGCGCCACGTTCCTCTCGGCGTAGAACACCACCTCGGTTTGCGGCATGATCATCTCCTCCCACCGGAGAAGATCACACCGCGAACTCGCCTATCACAATATTGAGATACAAAGATGACCGCAAGGCGACCGCGGCGTGCACGCGGTGGCCCAACAGAACTGTCCGGCTCACACAGAGACACAGAGACACAGAGAAGAATTCTTCTCTGTGTCTCTGTGTCTCTGTGTGAGCCTTCCTTTTCAGTTCTCCGGCTCGTACATGCGGCCCGCTTTGGATGCTTCCCAGATGGCGCGGCGGTACTCGTGATCCTGGAAGTACATGGGATCGATGGAGCGGGCGTTCTCGAAGGCGGCGGCGGACTCGCGGAAGTTGCCGAGCAGGTGCTCCAGGTGGCCGATCTCGGCCCACACTCCCGCGTCGCGGGGCTCCAGGCGCAGCGCCTGCCGGTACGACGCGACGGCTCCCGGGAGGTCGCCCCGCGCCTTCCGCACGCGGGCGAGGACGCGGTGGGTCCACGCGTCGGAGGGGTCCAGGCGTACGGCCTCGGCGAGCTCCTTCTCGGAATCGTCCAGCCGGTTCAGGTGAAGGAGCACGTGGCCGAGCTCCGCGTGCGCCCCGGCCCGCTCCGGCGTGACGCGGAGGGCCCGGCGATACGCCGTCTCCGCTTCGTGGTAGCGCTCCAGCTTCAGGAGCGCCCAGCCCAGGTTGTGGTGCGCGTCCGGGTGCAGCGAGTCGATCTTCACCGCGTCGCGCAGGTACGGAATGCTCTTCTCGTACTCGCCCCGCTGGTTGAGCAGCCACCCCAGCGAGTTGCGCAGGTAGGCATCGTCCCAGTTCAGGCGCACCGCCTCTTCCAGCGCGGGGCGCGCTTCGTCCCACCGCTTCGTTTCCACCAGCCCCCAGGCCAGGTCGCGCGCGGCGCCGGGGTCGCCCGGGCGCTCGCGCGCGGCCTCGCGCAGCGCCGGCAGCTCGGCGGCCCACTCCTCCGGGGTGCTGGGGCACGAGGGGAGGGAGGAGATGGCCAGGCCTCCCATTACCAGCGCCGCCACCACGAGCAGGGTCCCCCCGGACACGGGGAGGCGCTGCCACGGGGATGCGCTCGACCACCCGGACCCCCCGGCGGGGAGCGCGGGGTGCCCGCCGCGCCGGTAGACCTCCGCGCCGGGGATGCCGCCCAGCCGCCAGCACACCCGGCTGCGGCGGTCCACCGGGAGCACCACGTCCAGCGGCTCGGGGAGCTGCACGGCGGCGTACACGCGGCTGCACAGCTCCCAGGCGGCGCTTCCCGAGCTGTTGCGGTACCAGGGCACGCCCACGTCGAGGGCGAGCGCCACCGAGAACGACTCCTCCACGCCGGGCAGCCGCTTCTGCACCAGCCAGGCGGAGCGTACTTCCGGGAACTCCCGGAGCGTGGACACGAGCGCCTCGCGCGTGACGTGCGGAAGGGCGTACGGGCGCAGCGTGTCGCCCGCGGAGACGGTTCCCCGCTCCAGCAGCGCGCGGAGCGCCGCCATGCGGAGGTCCGTGCGGCGCTCGCGGCAGCGCCGCAGGTCGCGCGGCCACCCCACGCGGGCGTAGAACTGCTCCAGCGCCTCGTTGGCCGCCTGCGCGAAAGGGGTCTCGCTGCGGCTCTCCGCCTCCAGGATCCGCACGGCTTCTTCGTGCGCGGCACTGTCTTCCCCGCGCAGGAGGAGGGTGCCCAGCAGCACCCGCGCCTCCGTGCGGTCCGGCACGCGGCGCAGGAGGGGGATGGCCGCCTCGGGCGGCTCGCAGTGCGCGGCCCAGCGCGCGTGCGCCCACTCGGCGTCGGGCGAGATCTCCGCGGAGCGTGCGGCCTCCATCCAGACGCGGGCGTCGAGGTGGCAGCGGCGCCAGAGCGGCTCGGCGGCCTCCGCCCACGCCTCGCCCACCTCGGCGGCGAGGGCGGGCGCCTCTGGACCCAGGAGCGCCGCCGCGCCGGTCCCGGTGGAGGTGGAGGCCAGGGCGCGCTCCACCTCCGCCGGGTCCACCCCCAGCGCCGCCAGGCGGTCCGCCATGCTGGGATGGCTGTGGCTGTCCAGCGTACGGTCCCGCAGCGCGGCGCGGACGCCTCGCTCCACCTCGCCCGGGCCCAGCGGCTCGTGCAGCGCCTCCAGCGCGCGCGCGAAGTCGTCCGCGCGGGGCAGCTCCGCCTCCCGCGACGCGCGGAACACGGAGGGCCAGACCTCCCGGTCCAGCCGCTCGGTCCGCATCACCAGCCGCAGGAGGGCGCGCGCGGCGACGGGGGCGCCGGCCACGCGGGCGGCGAGCCGGTCGCTCTCGAACTCGTGGGCGCGGCTGGTCTGCTGCGTCAGCGCCTCCAGCCGGGGCGTGTACCAGCGGAAGAAGGGTACGAAGAGAAACGAGGCCCACGACGCGCTGAACCCCGTCACCAGCACCTCCCAGCTCCCCGCCGCGCGCGCCAGCATCCGCACGGAGCGGACGTGCTGGCGCGAAAGATGGGCGAACTCGTGCGCCAGGATCGCGCGGAGCTCGTCCTCCGGGAGCGCGTGGATGAGGGGGAGCCCGACCAGGAGGTAGCGCTGGTTCCACCCCACGATCCCGAAGCGGGGCCGCTCCATGACCGCCGCGTTCAGCTCGTGGGTGAGGAACACGCCGTCCACCGGCGGCGCGCGCAGCTCCGCCCGCGCCCGGTCGATGGCGCGGAACAGCTCCGGGCACTCGTCACGCGCGACCTGCCTCCCCGCGGGCGGCGCGAACCCCACGATCATCGCGATCACGCCGTACGCCACGATGCCGCCCAGCAGGTACCCCGCGGCCGACCCCAGCCCGAAACGGGCGGACACGATGATCACCCCCACCAGCAGCGCCAGCACCCCGGCCACGTACACGTAGCCCAGCGCCGCGAACAGCAGCGCCCTGCGCAGGTGGAGGCTCGATGTCACGGCGTGCCGGTCAGGAAGCATCGTTCGGGAGCCCTGTCTCCGTGAGGCCTGCTGTTCACCGGGCGAGCCCGGACAGGATGGCGCCGGCGCCGGTCGTACATCCGCCCTCTTACGTCGCCCGCGCGCGCAAGATTCGCGGCGCCCGCACGCCCCAGGAGCGCGAGCGCAACGACGGAGTGGCGCATGGATACCTTCTCCGCCACTCTGCGCCTCCGCGCGTCCCTGCGGCTCAAGATACTCGCGTGCAACGACTTGAACCGATTTCACCGGTCGTGGCCCGGGTACGGTTCATGCTCAGCGGCGCACCTCCCTTGGCCCCGCGCGCCGGGCCTGACCAACTGCCGCTGGAGGTGGAAGATGTTGAGACCCGGATTTCACCCCGTGGATCGCGGAGCGGCGGATGCCGCTGCGTAGCTTCGTGGCGCCGGACGGCGCGATGTGGCAGGTGTGGGGCGTGGCGCCGCCGGGCGCGTCCGCCATCCGCGCGCAGCGCCGCGTCCGCGACCGCCGCAGCCCGGACCCGGTGATCCTCTACAAGGGCCCCGACCGCCGCATCGCGGAGCGCCGGCGGGCGCCGGGGTCGCCGGGCGCCGGTCTGGAGAGCGGCTGGCTCGTCTTCGAGTCCGTGCGGGGCAAGCGCCGCCTGGCCCCGCCGCCGGACGGGTGGGACCTGTGGCCCGAGCCCAAGCTGGTGGAGCTCTGGTCGCGCGCCAGCGCCGTCAGCGGAGGCCCGCGCACCACGACCGAGCTGTAACGGCGGGGCTCACACAGAGACACAGAGGCACAGAGACGACTTCATCTCTGTGCTTCTGTGTCTCTGTGCGGGCTATGCGGTCTGGCGCGGCCGTACGGGCTGCGCGAGGACGCAGTGCCTCCACAGCCCCTGCTCGCTCTCCTCGTCCCAACCCGGGGGGATCGGGTTGAGCCGCCGCTTCTCGCCCGCCGATTCAAACACGAGCCAGCCGGCCCCCAGCGCCTCCGGAAGGTGCTTGCGGGCCTGCTCCGGCCAGTCGGAGTGCTGCCCCGGCACAACGTCCCACACCTGCCATGAAGTGCCGTCAGGACCGGTGAAGGAACGGGTCGCCATGGATCCAAGTGCAAGGGGGATTCACGCTTGCGCGACGACCCCGGATCGCATGTTCCGTGCCCTTCTGCACCGCTTCTATGTAGCAGATCACGCGGCAGAGCGGATGTAGCTACGCGAGCCCGGCTGCGGGAGGCGGGGCGGAACGGCGGACGACCGGCTCGGCGGTGCCGCACAATCTCCACAGCTCCTCGTCGCTCCAGTCACTCCACCCCACCGGGATGGGGTTCAGGCGCCGCTTCTCCTCCGCGGCGGATTCGAAGCAGAGCCACCCGTCCACCATCCCCGTGGGAAGGAAGGTGGCGGCGCGGTCGTTCCACGACTCCGGCCGGTCCGGAACGACGCTCCAGGCCCTCCACTCGGTACCATCAGGCGCTGGGAAAACGCGATATGCCATCAGTCAAACGATTGCAGGATTAACACTTGTACCACATTGGCACAATCCGCGTAGCAGATACCATGCCACACACCGGCATCTCTGCTCGTTCGTGTTACGCTTCAGAACCTCGGCCCCACGTCGAGGAAGACGCGCAGGTTGCCCTCGCCGCTGGCCCCAGCCGTCAGGCTGACGGCGCCGAAGGGGGTCGAGGTCACCAGCCCCACGTCCGCGCCGGTCACCCACTCGTCGGTGCCGCCCAGGCCGCTCAGGCTGGCGGCGACCCGGCCGGCACGGAGGCGCGTGCGCAGGTACGGGCCCGCGCGCAGGCGGTAGGCCGCGTCGATCCCCGTGATGAAGAGCGCCTGGCCGCGTCCCTTGCCCCAGCGGCGGCCGGGCATGGCGTGCTCGTCGCCCAGCGCGGGGAGGGCGTCGGGCGGCGCGTTGCGGCTGGCGGCGGCCAGCTCCGCCACCAGCGCTGCCCGCACGGGCCCGCGTCCGATGCCGGCCGAGCCCTGCACCCGGGCGCGGCGGTACTCGAAGGCGCCCCAGCGTGCCTCGGCCTCCGCCAGGAAGGGGACGCCCGCCACCGGGTAGTCCGCCCGCGGCGAGCTGAGGCGCAGCATGGGGCCCACCGCGTAGCCGCTCCGCCCCTCCTCCACCGCGATCCGTTCCGCGCGCACGGTGGCCGATGCCACGCGCTGCGCCAGGAGCTGCTGGAACTCGACCCCGGCCCAGGTCCCCAGCCGCGTGACGCCCGTGTCCTCCTCGCCCCCGTCGGGGCGCGCGAAGTCGCGGGCTACCGCGCCGCTGGCGTAGGCGCCCATCGTGGCCGTCCAGGGGGAGAGGCGCACGGGAAAGACGCGCGCCGAAACGGACGCCCACTGGCGCACCGCGTCCAGCGAGCCGGACGCCGTGAGCACGGCCGGGGCATCGAGGAGCGAGCCGAAGCGCTCGAGCGCCGCCCAGGCCCGCCCGCCACGGTCGGTGTCGAAGCCGATGGCGCCGCCCAGCGAGACGCGCGGCTGGGCCTCCAGGCGCAGCACCAGCGCGGGCTCCGCGCCTTCGCCCTCCACGCGCGGCCAGATCCCCTCGAACAGGCCCGTGGTGTACAGGCGGTCCACCGCGCCCAGCACGCGCGCCGGATCGTACCCGCCCGGCGCCACCTCGCGGAACACCTGGCGCGCCAGCCGGGCCGTGGCCGAGTCCGGCGCCTCCACCCGCAGCTCCGCGAAGCGGCGGGGCGCGGG
>CADCTW010000102.1 GCA_902805735.1 uncultured Gemmatimonadota bacterium
CCCGCTCCCCCTCCAGCAGCCGCCGCTCGGCGGCCATGCGCTCGGCCGGCACCCCGGCCAGGGGCGCCAGCGCCGCGGGCTCCCCCGCCACCGCGCGAAGGAAGGCCTCGGCGCGGGCGGCGCGCAGCCCCGATTCCTGGAGCTCGCCCGCCAGGCGGGCGGAGTCGGCGCGCTCGGCGGTGCCGTCCAGCTCCACCAGGAGCTGCCCGGCGCGCACCCGCTGCCCCTCGGCCACCAGGATGGCCTTGACGGTGGCCGCCTCCATGGGCTGCACGACCTTGGTGCGGTTGTCGGGGATCAGCTTGCCGTGCGCGGTGGCCACCACGTCCACCTTGCCAAAGGTGGCCCACGCCGTGGCCAGCGCGGCGAACAGGATCAGCATCCACATCGCCACCCGCGGCGCGGGCGACACGGGGGTCTCCTGCAGCGCCAGCGCGGCGGGGAGGAACTGCGTCTCGTAGGGCACGCGCCCCGGCGGGTCGGTCTCGCCGCGGGCGCGCCACGCCTCGCGAAAGGCCCAGCCGTAGCGGTGCGCCAGGTCGCCCGCGGCCCGGGCGCGGAGAAGGAGGCCCATCGCCTCACCCCCCCTGCATGCGGTGGAGGCGCGAGTAGTGCCCCTCCGGGTCGCGCAGCAGCTCGGCGTGCGGCCCCACCTCCACGATCTGCCCGCGCTCCATCACCACGATGCGGTCCGCGTCGCGCACGGCGGAGAGGCGGTGGGCGATGATGAGCACGGTGCGCCCGCGGCAGATCGCCTTCATGTTGTCCTGGATGATCCGCTCGCTCTCGTAGTCCAGCGCGCTGGTGGCCTCGTCGAAGATGAGGATGCGCGGGTTGGACATCAGCGCCCGCGCGATGGCGATGCGCTGCCGCTGTCCGCCGGAAAGGGTGGAGCCCTGCTCCCCCACCATGGTGTCGTACGCCTCGGCGAGCTCCAGGATGAAGTCGTGGGCGCCCGCCATCCTGGCGGCCTGGATCACCGCCTCCAGCGGCGCGCCGGGGTCGGCCAGCGAGATGTTCTCGCGCACGGTGCGGTTGAAGAGCACGTTCTCCTGCAGCACCGTGCCGATCTGCCGCCGCAGCGAGGAGGTGTCCGCCAGCGTCAGGTCCATCCCGTCGATCAGCACCTGCCCCCGCTCGGGGACGTACAGGCGCTGCACCAGGCGGGTGAGGGTGCTCTTGCCGGAGCCGGAGCGCCCCACGATCCCGATCACCTCTCCCGGCTCGATCTCCAGCTCCACGCCGCGCAGGATCTCCGGCCCGTCGGAGCGGTAGCGGAAGACGATGTTGTCGAAGCGGATGCGCCCCTGGATGGGGGGAAGGGTGCTGCGGTTGCCGGCCACCTCGGTGCGGGTGTTGAGGATGTCGCCCAGCCGCTGCACCGAGATCCCCGTCTGCTGGAAGTCGGTCCACAGCTGCGCCAGCCGCATCACCGGGCGCGCCACGTGCCCCGCCAGCATGTTGAAGGCGATCAGCTGCCCCACCGTCATCTCCCCCCCGATCACCAGGCGGGCGCCCAGCCACATGGTGGCCACCGTCACCAGCTTCCCCACCAGCGACACCCCGCCCCCCGCCATCGTGCTGATGGTGGTGGTGCGGAAGCTGGCGGAGACGTACGCCGCGAGCTGGTTGTCCCACCGGCGGGTGAGCTGCGGCTCCACCGCCATGGCCTTCACGGTGCCGATGCCGGTCATGGCCTCCACCAGGAACGCCTGGTTCTCCGCCCCGCGCGCGAACTTCTCGTTGAGGCGCGTGCGCAGCACGGGGGTGAAGAGCGCCGTGAGGATGGCGTAGCACGGAAGGGAGAGCACCACGACGAGCGTGAGCCACACGCTGTAGTACAGCATCACCGCCAGGAAGACCACCGAGAAGAGGAGGTCCAGCACCAGGGTGATGGCGTTGCCGGTGAGGAAGGAGCGGATGTTCTCCAGCTCGCGCACGCGGGCCACCGAGTCGCCCACGCGGCGGGCCTGGAAGTACGCCAGCGGCAGGTTGAGCAGGTGGCGGAAGAGGCGCGCGCCCAGCTCCACGTCGATGCGGCTGGTGGTGTGGGCGAAGACGTAGCTGCGCAGCCCCGTGAGCAGCACCTCGAACACGGAAACCACCAGCAGCCCCACCGCGATCACGTCCAGCGTGGCGAACCCGCGGTTCACCAGCACCTTGTCCATCACCACCTGGAAGAAGAGCGGCGTCACCAGCGCGAAGAGCTGGAGGACGAAGCTCACGGCCAGCACCTCGCCCAGGAGCCGCCGGTAGCGGACGATGGCGGGGATGAACCAGGTGAAGTCGAACCGGCTCATCTCCCCCGCCAGCGACGCGCGCGAGGCGAAGAGCAGGAGCTCCCCCGTCCACCGCTCCTCCAGCACCGCGGCCGCCACCGTTTCCGGGCGGCCGGCCACGGGGTCGTGCACCAGCGCGCTGCCCCCGTCCACGCGAGCCAGCACGAAGAAGCCGCCGTCCCTCCCCACCGCAACGGCGGGGAGGGGGAGGCGGTCCATGCGGTCCGCGCGTGCCGTGACGGCGCGGGCCTGCAGCCCCAGCTCCCGCGCCGCCAGCAGGATGTCGGCGCGGGTGAAGGGCTTCCCCTCGGTGGCGTGCTCGTGCGCCAGCTGGTCCGCGTCGGCGGCCACGCCGTGGAGCCGCGCCATGATCACGAGGCACGCCAGCCCGCTGTCCAGCGGCGGGGGCGCGTCTTCGGGGGGAGCCTCTACCTGGGATACCCGAATGGGAACTTCCAGCTTCATCCAGCGGACCTTCGAGGGGGTGACTGCGGGGGAGTAGTACCCAGTGCCTAGTGCCTAGTGCCTAGTGCCCAGTAACTGCTCTTCAGCAGTTGGACTGAGCACCGAGGCGTGACACTTCTTACTAGGCACTAGGCACTAGGCACTAGGCACTAGGCACTTACTTCACATTCGCGGCGATCATCGCGCTGAGCGCCTCGTGGTAGTTCTCCGGGAGCGCCGTGTCGGCCGCCGCGGGGGGCGAGAACACCGCCATCGCGTTCACCAGCGCATCCACCTGGCGGTCCGCCGGGGTGCTGCTCCACCCGCCGGACACCGCCTTCTGCCCTTCGAGCGCACTGGCCAGGCCGTCGAGGGTGGTGTCCTCGGTGGCGGCTTCCCCCGTCTCGCCGCCCAGCGCCGAGGCGATGGAGCCCACCGCGTCCGCCTGCGTGCCGGCCGCCGCGGCCGCCGCCGTGCCCTGGGCGAGGCCGCGCATGGCGTTGGCCAGCTTCTCCGCCTGGGCCTGCACGTCGTTCTTGCCCGTGTTCAGCTTCGCCATCGCCTTGGCGATCTCCGCCATCCGCGCGTCCGAAGCCGCGGCGCCGGCGGCACCGGCACCGGCGCCCGCCGCCGCGGCTGCCGCACCCTCCGCGGGTGTGCCGGCCACGGACGCCATGCCCACTTCGCGCGGCGGCTTGCCCGCGCTCCAGGGGCGGTCCGTGGGGACCTCCCAGCGAGCGGAGCCGGGGGTGCCGGCGGCAGGTACGTCATTGCCCGGGATGATACGATGAATCTGACGGGTTTCGGGCGATTCGTCCAGTGTCCCCGCCTCGTTCACCGACATGGCCAGCATCGGCGAGTCCGCGCTCGACGTGCTGGTGGAAGCCGGGGCCGCGTACGCCGCCAGCAGCTCCGCGGGCGTCCAAATGACCCCGTCCGAGAACTGGATCCGGCTGATCGCCCAGTTGCTGCTGTAGAAGTGGTCCTGCACCGTCACGCGGTCGCCCGAGCCGTAATCCAGGACCAGGTTGTTGCCCGATCGGTACGCCGCCGCCAGCCCGGTGGAGGCGACGTCTTCGAACTTGAGGGTGTCCACCCGGCCGGCGGTGGCGTCGTAGGTGTGCACCGTGTCCTGGCCCGAGCCCAACCGCACCAGGTAGGTGTCGTCGCCCACTCCGCCGTCCAGGCGGTCGCCTCCGGTGCCGCCATCCAGCACGTCGTTGCCGTTGTCCCCGTACAGCGAGTCGATGCCCTCGCCGCCCGAGAGCTGGTCCGCGCCGTCGCCGCCGCGCAGGTAGTCGTTGCCCGCCTCGCCGTACACCCGGTCGTCGCCGCCGTTGCTGTGGATGGTGTCGTCGCCCGCGCCCGCCAGGATCGTCTCGGCGGAGCCGCTGAAGCTCATGGAGTCGTTGCCCGCCGTGAGCTGCAGCGGATACGCCTCATACAGCTGGCCCGGCGTCCAGGTGACCCCATCCGAGAACTGGATCTGGCTGATCGTCCAGTTGCTGCTGTAGAAGTGGTCCTGCACCGTCACCCGGTCGCCCGAGCCGTACTCCAGGATCAGGTTGTCGCCCGCGCGGCGCACCGCCGTCAGCCCCGTGGAGGCGACATCCTCGAACTTGAGGGTGTCCACCCGGCCGGCGGTGGCGTCGTAGGTGTGCACCGTGTCCTGGCCCGAGCCCACCCGCACCAGGTAGGTGTCGCTGCCCGCGTCGCCCTCCATGCGGTCGTTGCCCGTTCCGCCATCCAGCACGTCGTTGCCGTTGTCCCCGTGCAGCGAGTCGTTCCCTTCGCCGCCCGAGAGCTGGTCCGCGCCGTCGCCGCCGCGCAGGTAGTCGTTGCCCGCTTCGCCGTACACCCGGTCGTCGCCGCCGTAGCTGTGGATGGTGTCGTCGCCCGCACCCGCCAGGATCGTCTCGGCGGCGCTGGTGAAGCCCATGGAGTCGTTGCCCGCCGTGAGCTGCAGCGGGTACGCCTCGTAGAGCTGGCCGACGGTCCAGGTGACGCCGTCCGAGAACTGGACCTGGTTGAGCTGGTTGTTGGCGCTGGAGAAGTGGTCCTGCACCGTCACCCGGTCACCGGCCCCGTACTCCAGGATCAGGTGGTCGCCCGCGCGGCGCATCGCCGTCAGCCCCGTGGAGGGGACGTCCGCGAACTTCAGCGTCTCGATGCGCCCCGCGGTGGTGTCGTAGGCGTACACCGTGTCGAGCCCATCCCCCACGCGCACCACGAACGTGTCGTTGCCGGCACCGCCCGACATGTAGTCGTCGCCCGTGCCGCCCTCCAGCCGGTCGTCGCCATCACGGCCGTACAGGGTGTCGTTGCCCGCGCCGCCCAGCGCGCGGTCGCTGCCGGCGCCCATGTCCAGCGTGTCGTTGCCGCTCCCGCCGTCCACGAAGTCGTCGCCGCCGTACGTGGAGATGGCGTCGTCGCCGCCGCCCGCGTACACGCGCTCCGCCCCCTCGGTGAAGCGCAGCTCGTCGTTCCCCTCGCTGCCGCTCACGGCGTAGGCGGTGAAGAACTCGGCCATGGTCCAGGTGACCCCGTCCGAGAACTGCACCCGGTTGATCTGGTAGTCCGTCCCCTGGAAGTAGTTCTGCAGCGTCACCGCGTCGCCGGTGCCGTACTCCACCACCAGGTCGTAGCCGATGGTGCGCACCCCCGTGATGCCGGTGGAGGGCACGTCGTCGAACTTCAGCGTGTCCACCCGCCCCGTGCTCCAGTCGTAGGCGCGGATGGTGTCGCGGCCGTCGCCCACGCGCACCACGAAGGTGTCGCTGCCGAAGCCGCCGTCCATGTAGTCGTCGCCCGTGCCGCCGTCCAGCACGTCCGCCCCGTCGGAGCCGTACAGGCCGTCGTTGCCGGTGCCGCCGCGCAGGGTGTCGTCGCCCGCCTCGCCGTGCAGGGCGTCGTTGCCCGCGCCGCCCGCCAGAGTGTCGTTGCCGTTGCCGCCGTACAGGGAGTCGTTGCCGATGCCGCCATCCACCTGGTCGTTGCCGCCGTAGGTGTACACCGAGTCGTCGCCGCCGCCGGCCGCCACGCGCTCGGCACCATCGGTGAAGCGCAGCTCGTCGTTGCCCTCGCTGCCGCTCACGGCGTAGGCGGTGAAGAACTCGGCCATGCTCCAGGTGACCCCGTCCGAGAACTGGACGCGGTTCACCTGGTAGTCCGTCCCCTGAAAGTAGTTCTGCAGCGTGACCGCGTCGCCGGTGCCGTACTCCACCACCAGGTCGTAGCCGATGGTGCGCACGCCCGTGATGCCGGTGGAGGGCACGTCGTCGAACCGGAGCGTGTCCACCCGCCCGGCCGACCAGTCGTAGGCGCGGATGGTGTCGCGGCCGTCGCCCCGGCGCACCACGAAGGTGTCGCTGCCGAAGCCGCCGTCCATGTAGTCGTCGCCCGCGTTCCCTTCCAGCACGTCCGCGCCGTCGGAGCCGTACAGGCCGTCGTTGCCGGTGCCGCCGCGCAGGGTGTCGTCGCCCGTCTCGCCGTGCAGGGCGTCGTTGCCCGCGCCGCCGGCCAGGGTGTCGTTGCCGGTGCCGCCGTACAGAGAGTCGTTGCCGATGCCGCCGTCCACCACGTCGTTGCCGCCGTAGGCGTACACGGCGTCGTCGCCGCCGCCGGCCGCCACGTTCTCGGCGCCTTCGGTGAAGCGCAGCTCGTCGTTGCCGTCGCTGCCGGCCACCGGGTACGCGGTGAGGAGCTGCGCCTGCGTCCAGGTGACGCCGTCGGAGAACTGGAAGCGGTTTACCTGGTAATCCGCCCCGTGGAAGAAGTTCTGCAGCGTGACGCTGTCTCCCGCGCCGTATTCCACCACCAGGTCGTAGCCGATGGTGCGCAGGCCGGTGATGCCGGTGGAGGGCACGTCGTCGAACCGGAGCGTGTCCACCCGCCCGGCAGACCAGTCGTAGGCGCGGATGGTGTCGCGGCCGTCGCCCACGCGCAGCACGAAGGTGTCGCTGCCGAAGCCGCCGTCCATGTAGTCGTCGCCCGTGCCGCCCACCAGCACGTCCGCGCCGTCCTCGCCGTACAGCCCGTCGCCGCCCTCGCCGCCCTCCAGGCGGTCGTTGCCGCCGCGGCCGTAGAGCTGGTCGTCGCCCCCGGTGCCCTGCAGGAAGTCCGCCCCGGTGCCGCCGTACATCGTCTCGCCCGGCACGAAGTCCAGGCTGTACAGGTCCAGCATCCCGGAGTTGGCCAGGTGCTCCGCGGACCACACCACGCCGTCCGAGAACTGGATCTGGCTGATCTGGTTGTAGGCGCCGTAGAAGTGGTTCTGCACCGTCACCCGGTCGCCGCTGCCGTACTCCAGCACCAGGTTGTACCCCTCGCGCCGCACCTCGGTGAGCTCGTTGGAGGCGATGTTCTCGAACACCAGTGTGTCCGAGCGGCCGGCCCCCGTGTCGTACGCGTCGATCACGTCGCGGCCGGAGCCCGCGCGCAGCACGAAGGTGTCGTTGCCGGCGCCGCCCTCCATCAGGTCGTCGCCCGCGCCGCCGTCCACCACGTCGTCGCCCGTGCCCAGGTACACCCGGTCGTTGCCGGTGCCGGCATTCACCGTGTCGTTGCCGCCGTAGGTGCGCAGCGTGTCATGGCCGGCGCCCAGCGAGATGTTCTCGGACGCGTCGGTGAAGCCCAGGTCGTCGTTGCCCTCGCTGGCCGTCACCGCGTACGCGGCGAAGAGCTGCTCCTGCGTCCAGGTGGTGCCGTCGGAGAACTGGAAGTTCTTGACCTGGTAGTCCGCCCCGGAGAAGTGGTCGCGCAGGGTCACGCTGTCGCCGGCGCCGAACTCCAGGATCAGGCTGCGCCCCGAGGTGCGCACCGCCGTGATCCCGGTGGAGGGCACGTCCTCGAACTTCAGCGTGTCCAGCCGGCCGTTGGCGTGGCTGTACGCCTCCACCGTGTCACGGCCCGAGCCCAGGCGCACCACGTAGCTGTCCGCCCCGGCGCCGCCCGCCATGTAGTCGTCGCCCGTGCCGCCCTCCAGCACGTCCGCGCCGGCCTCGCCGTGCAGCGAGTCGTTCCCCGCGCCGCCCTCCAGCCGGTCGTCGCCGTCGCGGCCGTACAGGATGTCGTTCCCCTCGCCGCCCAGCGCGCGGTCGTTGCCGGCGCCCATGTCCAGCGTGTCGTTGCCGCTCCCGCCGTCCACGAAGTCGTTGCCGCCGTGGGTGGCCACGGAGTCGTGCCCGGCCAGCGCGGTGATGGTCTCCGCGCCGTCGGTGAAGTTCATCCCGCTGTCGTTGCCCTCCGTCATGGTGATGGGGTAGGCCGAGAGGAGCTGGGCCTGGGTCCACACCACGCCGTCGGAGAACTGGAAGCGGTCGATCTGGTAATGGCTGCTGTGGAAGTGGTTCTGCAGCGTCACGGAGTTGCCGTCGCCGTACTCCAGCACCAGGTGCATCCCGGAGGTGCGGATGGCGGTGATGCCGGTGGAGGGGACGTCCTCGAACTTCAGCGTGTCCAGCCGCCCGGCCACGTTGTCCCAGTCGTCGATGCGGTCGTGCCCGGAGCCCATGCGCACCACGTACGTGTCGGCGCCGTAGCCGCCGTCCATGAGGTCGTTGCCGGTGCCGCCGTCCAGCACGTCGCTCCCTTCCCCGCCGTACAGGGAGTCCGCGCCGTCGCCGCCCGCCACACGGTCGTCGCCGTTGCCGGCGGTCACGTGGTCGTTGCCGGCGCCGCCGTCCAGCACGTCGTTCCCGTCCTGGCCGTGGAGCGTGTCGTGCCCGGCGCCGCCGCTCACCGTGTCGTCGCCGGCGCCGGCCTCCACGTAGTCGTTGCCGCTGCCGGCATCCACCGTGTCGTTGCCGCCGAAGGTGTAGACGGTGTCCTCGCCCATCCCGGTGGAGATGGTGTCCGCCAGGTTGCCCAGCCGCGCCACGTCGTTCCCTTCGCCGCCCTGGATGGGGTACGCGGAGTAAAGCTGCTCCGCCGTCCAGGTGACCCCGTCCGAGAACTGGAAGCGCTCCACCATGTACTGCGAGTTGTAAAACTGGTTCTGCACGGTGACGCTGTCCCCGCTCCCGTACTCGATCACCATGTGGTGGCCGGACACCTTCACCGCCGTGATGCCGGTGGAGGGGACGTCCTCGAACTTCACCGTGTCCACGCGCCCAACCACGTGGTCCCAGTCGTCGATGCGGTCGTGGCCGCCGCCCGCGCGCACCACGTACGTGTCGGCGCCGTAGCCGCCGTCCATGAGGTCGTTGCCCGTGCCGCCGTCCAGCACGTCGCTCCCTTCCCCGCCGTACAGGGAGTCCGCGCCGTCGCCGCCCGCCGCACGGTCGTCGCCGTTGCCGGCGCTCACGTGGTCGTTCCCCGCCCCGCCGTCCAGCACGTCGTTCCCATCCTGGCCCTGCACATTGTCGTTGCCGTCACCCGCGCTCACGGTGTCGTCGCCCGCGCCGGCCTCCACGTAGTCGTTGCCGCTGCCCAGCTCCACCGTGTCGTTGCCGCCGTGGGCGTAGACGGTGTCGTCGCCCGCACCGGTGGAGATGGTGTCCGCCAGGTTGCCCAGCCGCGCCACGTCGTTCCCGGCGCCGCCCTGGATGGGGTACGCGGAGTAAAGCTGCTCCGCCGTCCAGGTGACCCCGTCCGAGAACTGGAAGCTCTCCACCATGTACTGCGAGTTGTAGAACTGGTTCTGCACGGTGACGCTGTCCCCGTTCCCGTACTCGATCACCATGTGATGGCCGGACACCTTCACCGCCGTGATACCGGTGGAGGGGACGTCCTCGAACTTCACGGTGTCCACGCGCCCAACCACGTGGTCATAGTCGTCGATGCGGTCGTGGCCGCCGCCCGCGCGCACCACGTACGTATCGGCACCGTAGCCGCCGTCCATGAGGTCGTTGCCGGTGCCGCCGTCCAGCACGTCGCTCCCTTCCCCGCCGTAGAGGGAGTCCGCGCCGTCGCCGCCCGCCATGCGGTCGTCGCCGTTGCCGGCGCTCACGTGGTCGTTCCCCGCCCCGCCGTCCAGCACGTCGTTCCCGTCCTGGCCCTGCACATTGTCGTTCCCGTCACCGGCTCTCACGGTGTCGTCGCCCGCGCCGGCCTCCACGTAGTCGTTGCCGGCACCCGTGTCCACCGTGTCGTTGCCGCCGTGGGCGTAGACGGTGTCGTCGCCCCCGCCGGTGGAGACGGTGTCCGCCAGGTTCCCCAGCCGCACCACGTCGTTGCCCTCGCCGCCCTGGATGGGGTACGCGGAGTAGAGCTGCTCCGCCGTCCAGGTGACCCCGTCCGAGAACTGGAAGCGTTCCACCATGTACTGCGAGTTGTGGAACTGGTTGTGGATGGTGATGCTGTCCCCGTTCCCGTACTCGATCACCATGTGATGGCCGCTCGCCTTCACCGCGGTGATGCCGGTGGAGGGGACGTCCTCGAACTTCAGCGTGTCCACGCGCCCAACCACGTGGTCCCAGTCGTCGATGCGGTCGTGGCCGCCGCCCACGCGCACCACGTACGTGTCGGCGCCGTAGCCGCCGTCCATGTAGTCGTTCCCCGTGCCTCCGTCCAGCAGGTCGTCGCCGTCCCCGCCGCGCAGGGAGTCGTTCCCCGCCCCGCCGTAGATCTGGTCGGCGCCCGTGGTGCCGTTGAGGGTGTCGTCGCCGGTGCCGCCGTTGATCGTCGCCATGGAAAGCCCAGGTAGTTGGATAGGATGCGCAGCCCCGTGCGGGCCGGCTGGAAACGAAGGACGCGGATCTTCGCCGCGATGAGAAAGCAGGCTCGCGCGGAGGCACGGAGAACGCCGGGTCCCCGTGCCCGCGGGGTCAGCTGCCGAGCCGGAGGTCGAAGAGAGGAACGCCGCCGGCGGTGTCGCTGGCGGGAATGAGGCCCTCGAAGTAGCGGTGGTCCGTGTCGCGCACCAGCGGACCGACGGCCTGGTGCACCTTGAAGAGGAGCTCGCCGGCGGTGAAGCCGCGGGCGCCGTCGCTCGCCAGCTCCACCGGCGCCTCGCCGGGCACGCGTACGCGGATGCGCGGGGCGGGCACGGCCACCTGCTCCGCGTCCCACTCCGCTCCCGCGTCGCGCACGCGGCGCACGAGGTCGTCGGTGCCGGACACCTCCTCGTCCAGCCGCCAGGAGATGCCCGCGAGCACGGCGGGCCGTGCCGCGGCCGGCGTGGAAGGCGGCGCGGGAGGGGCGCTCGCCATGGCGCGCGCCGCCTGCACGCGCGCCTCACGCGCCCGGTAGAGCTCCGGGTTGCGCGCGCGCACGGCGGCAACCACCTCCTCCGCCGTGGGGGAGTACTTCTTGTTCTGCGGAGCGATGCGCACCTCCTGCAGCCCCTCCAGCTCCAGCAGGGGCGACAGGTCCCGATCGGCCACGCGGGTGCGGTCGATCCTGAAGCTCCGCAGGCGCCGGAGCGCCCGCACGAACCCCAGGGAGCGGATCTCGCCGGCGTTGTCGATGAAGAGCCCCTCCAGGTGGGTGAGCCGCGCCAGACCGTCCAGCTCCTCCGCGTCCTTTACGCCGGACGCCAGGTGGAGCTTGCGGAGCCCGGTGAGCGCTTCCAGGGGAGCCGCGCCCCCCCCGCCGGGCGCCACCTCGGTGGCGTCGATGCTCAGGCTGCGCAGGTTGCGCAACCCGCCCAGGAAGCCGAGACCGGAGAGCGCGGGCCCGCCCTCGATCTCCAGCGCCTCCAGCGGCGAAGCCTCGCCCACACGCTCAAGGTCGGTCACCTCGCGCACGCCGCGCAGCCGCAGCGTGCGCAACGACGGGAGCGAGGCGACCGCCCCCACCGAGCGGAGCACGCGCGCACGCGACACCTCCAGCCGCTCCAGCGAGAGCCCCTCGATCCCCTCCAGCGACACCAGGCGCGGGGGCGCGTCGATCTGCAGCGAGCGAAGGCGCCGCAGCGAAGCCAGCTCCCTCAGCGTCTCCACCTTCGGCCGGTCCACCGCCAGCTCTTCCAGCCCCTCGGCCAGGCCGGCCAGCGACCCCGCGGCGGCCAGGTCGCACCGGCGCAACGCGGGAAAGCTGGCCAGCTCCACCCCCTTGGGCGGGCAGAGGAGGATGAGGGATTCGAGCCCGGACAGCCGGTTGAGCGGCTTCAGGCTCGCCGCGAACCCTTCCGCCACCTGCACGGAGCGGATCCGCTCCGCGAAGGGGACGAGCGGGTCGAGCGGGCCGAAGCCCGACTCGATCCGCACGGCCAGCACGGGGGCGGCGGCGAGCACCCGCTCCGCCTCGGCCGTCCACCTCCCCAGGAACAGCACCGGGGGGCCGTCCGGCTGGCGAACCAGCCGGTACCCCGCGCCGTGCTCTTCATCGTTCGCCTGCATAGCCGCGCCGGTGTTCATGGGCAGTTGGGCAGCAGCTTGACCGGACCGCTCACTCCCGGGCGGACACGGTTGCCGATCGCGCCGCTCTTGAAGGCGTTGCCGCCCGGTTCCAGGATCTCGGCGACCTTCTCGGCGATGGTACGCTCGAGCTTGTCCAGGCCCACCCCCCCGTGGGGCTTCCAGATCTTCAGGATGTTGTCCAGCTGCAGCGCCCGGTGGTGGCGGGCGAAGCGCTTGTTGATGTCCTGCACCGTCTTGCCCACGTAGAGCGTGCCGGCGCGGTTGTTCTTGCCCTCGATCTCGGGAAGCTCGCCGAAGTAGATCTTGTCGCCGATCAGGCCCATCGCCGCTTCCTCCACCGCCATCTCGAGCATGTAGCAGCCCAGGTCCTTCATCAGCTTCTCGAAGATCTTGCGCAGCGTCTGCGCCTGCGCTGCCTGCCCGGCGGCCACGTTCTGGCTCCCCGACATCCCCGCGTTGAGCTCGGGGAGCGAGGTGAGGCCGGTGGGGTCCAGCAGGTTGATGGGGTCCTGGAGGACGTACCCGTACAGGTTGGTGTCGCCGCCGTCGAAGAGGATCGGGTCCTTGGCGGTCCACCGGCCCGTCTGCGGGTCGTAGTCCCGCGCCCCGAAGCGCACCAGCCCCGTGCGGGTGTCCGTCAGCCCGCCCGCGTAGCCGAAGGGCTGGAAGCCGGGGTTGGAATCGTGGAGGACCCGGCCGGTGGGGTCGTAGTCGATCCGCTGGGCTACCGCGCCGGTGGCGGCGTCCACCACCATCCGCACGCTGCCCAGGTGATCCACCACCAGGCGGTACGTGCTCCCGCCCCGCACCATGTACTCGGGGACGTTGGAGTCGTCGCCGTACACGAAGCGCGAAGCCACGCGTCCCGCGCCGTCCAGCTCCGCCACCACGCGGATGCCGTTCTCCCACAGGTACCCGCGCTCCAGCACCCCGCCCACGCGCACGCCCACGCGGCGGTTGTCGCCGTCCACCAGGTACTCCACCCGCCGGCCATCCGGCAGGCGCACCGAGCGCAGGTTCCCCAGCGCGTCGTAGTGATAGCGGGTGGTATCCGTCCCGACCACCTTCTCGCGCAGTTCGCCGGCCGCGGTGTAGGCGAAGGTGGCGTCGCCCCAGGTGAGCAGGCGGTCCTGCGCGTCGGTGGTGCCGGCCAGCACTCCGGCGGTGCTGGTCTCCCGCAGCCGGTTGCCGTTGGCGTCGTACTCGTAGCCGCGGTACGGCTGGCCGTCGCGGGTGACCTCCACCAGCGCGCCCACGCTGTCGTAGCGGAAGGCGTAGGTGGCCGTGCTGCCGCCCGCCCGCTCCGCGATGGCCGTGATGCGGCCGCCCAGGTCGCGGGTGTAGCTGGCCCGGAACAGCGTGTCGGTGCCAAAGGTGGCGCTCAGCGCCACGCGCGCGCCGTAGCTGTCGTACGCTTCGGCCGTGGACACCCCGCTCAGCGTGGTGCCCTGCGTGAACCCGGTGGCGGCGCTGCGCTGCACCGAGAGCGCGCCCACACCAGTGAGCAGGCCGTCCGCGTCGTAGCTGTAGCGTACGGTGTCCGCCCCGTTCAGCGTCTGGCCCACCAGGCGGAAGTCGTTGTCGTACCGGAAGCCCACGCTCCCCGCCACCGCGCCCGCCCAGGAGAGCC
Source organism: uncultured Gemmatimonadota bacterium (assembly GCA_902805735.1). Taxonomy (GTDB): domain Bacteria; phylum Gemmatimonadota; class Gemmatimonadetes; order Longimicrobiales; family Longimicrobiaceae; genus Longimicrobium. The sequence continues at coordinate 13,656 of CADCTW010000102.1, forward strand.
CGGTCACCAGCTGCCCGTCGTACGAGAAGCTCGTGGACACCCCGTCCACGCCGGCCACGTTCTTCAGCTGGCCGGTGACGGCGTCGTACCCGTAGCGCACCACCCCCTCGGCCAGGGTCAGCGCCGAGCGCCGCCCCGCCGCGTCGTACGCGGTGGTGACCGCCACGCCGTCCGGGCGCAGCACGCGCTCCACTTCGCGGTTGGCGTTGTAGAAGTACTGCGTGGTGGTGGAGCCCTGGCCCAGGTTGGGCGCCGTGTAGCTCTCGGCCAGGTCACCGTCCGTGTACCCGAACCGGTGGGCCGGGCGCTCGGCCGGCGTGATGGAGGTGACGTTCCCGTTCTCGTCGTAGGTGTAGCGTACCACCCGCCCGTCGCTGAGCGTCTGGGCGGTCATCCGCCCCGCCGCGTCGAACGCGTAGCGCACCGTGCGCCCCAGCGCGTCGGTGGAGGCCGTCACCCGGCCCTGCTCGTCGTAGGTGTAGCGATGGACGCGCGGGCCCTGGCTCACCGCCACCAGCCGGCCTTCATCGTCGTACGCGCTTTCCACGGTCAACAGCCCGGGAACCGACTGCGAGGCGATGCGGCCCTCGGCGTCGATGCGCAGCACCCCCCGCCTGCCGGTGGCCGAAACGCGGGTGATCTGGCTGCTGTCGCGGTCGTACGTCTCCACCACGGCGCGCCCGTTCACCACCAGCGAGTCCGTCTGGCGCGCCACCGAGTTGTTCACCGGGTCCACCTGCGTCACCCGCGCCGAGCGCTCGGTGCGCGTGAGCCCCGACGGGGTCTTGGTCACCAGCTCGGCCAGCGGCGCCTGCATCCCCACCCGCGGGTCCGGCGTTTCGCGCAGCGACGAGACGGTGCCGTCCGGCGCCGTGCTCACGCGGCGCCCATCGGGCGTAGTGGTGGTGGACACGTTCTGCCCCGTGGGGAGCACCAGCACGTTCTGCGTGCCGCCCCCGGGGAGCTGCTGCACCCGGAACGAGCTGCCCAGCCCGCCCGCCGTGGACCACGACACCTGACGCCCGTCGGCCGTCTCCGACCGCGCAGTGGTCACCGAGCTCCCGTCCGGGCGCCGCTCGCCCGTCATGCGGCCCTGGGCGTCGTACTCGTAGCGCGTGGTGTTGCCGTTGGCGTCCGTGCGGCCGGTCAGCAGCCCGCCGTCGCCGTACGTGTAGCCCACCCTGATGCCGCCGGGGAGGGTGACCTGCCCCATGTTGCCCGAGGCGTCGGCCGCCAGGGCGGTCCTCACCCCGTCGGCGCTCACCACCGCCACCACCTTGCCGGTGGCGTCGCGCTCCAGGGTGGTGGGGCGGCGGTAGGCGTCCAGCACCCGCGTCACGCGCCCCTTGGCATCGTACTCGAAGGTGTGGATGGTGTCGCCCGTCACCGCCAGCACGGTGCGCAGGTGGCGGCCGCTGGGGTCGAAGATGTAGACCTCTTCGCCGTCCTCGCTGGTCACCGCGATCTCGTCGTTCGCCACGCCCGGGAAGGCGGGGGCGATGCGGCGCACGCGGCTGTTGCCGAAGTCGGCCAGGTACACCGCCCCGTCAGGCCCCGTGCTCACCGCCCGCGGGCGGTTGAGCCGCGAGTCGGCGGCCGGGCCGCCCTCGCCCGAGTAGCCGGCGGTGCCGTTGCCCGCCACCGTGGTGATGATCCCCGCGGGGGCCACCTTGCGGACGCGGTTGTTGTTGCCGTCGGCGATGTAGAGCGTCCCGTCCGGCCGCACGTCCAGCCCCTGAGGGCGGTTGAGGCGCGCCAGGGTGGCCTGCCCGCCGTCGCCCGCGAAGCCCAGCGTGCCCGTGCCCGCCACCGTGGTGATGAGCCCCGACGGCGCGATGCGGCGCACGCGGTGGTTCCCCTGGTCGGACACGTACACGCTGCCGTCCGCGCCCACCGCCAGCCCGTCCGGCTGGTTGAGCCGGGCCCGCGCGGCCTGCCCGCCGTCGCCCGCGTAGCCGGCCACGCCGGTGCCCGCCACCGTGGTGATGGTGCCGTCCGGCATGATGCGGCGCACCACGTGGCTGGTCTTCTCCACGAAATAGATGCTCGCGTCCGGCGCCTGCACCACGTAGTGCGGGGTGTTGACCTGCGCCTGCGTCGCCGGACCCCCGTCGCCGCTGTAGCCGCCCACGCCCGTGCCCGCCAGCGTGCTGATGGTGCCGTCCGGGGCGATGCGGCGGATGCGCTGCCCGCCCTCTTCGGCGATCAGCAGCCCGCCGTCCTTCATGAAGCCGATGCCGTGCGGGTAGCTGAGCCGCGCGCCCAGCGCGGGCCCGCCGTCCAGCCCCGTGCCGCCGCCGGCGATGGTGGTGATGATGCCGTCGCGGCCGATCTTGCGGATGCGGTGGTTGCCGTAGTCGGCGATGTACACGTCGCCGTTGGGCGCGCTGCGCACGTCAGACATGCCGAACAGGCGCGCCTGCATGGCCAGCCCACCGTCGCCCGCGAAGCCCGAGGTGCCCGAGCCCGCGGCCGTGCGCATGGCCGCCTTGAGCGCAGCCGCACCGCCGCGCGTGGTGCCGTCGCCCTTGTAGAGGAGGCGCGAGACGGGGTCGTACGCGTGGTGGGCGTCCAGCGCCCACCCGCCCATGGCCTGCGCCCGGGCGTCCTGCGTGCCCAGCGACGAGGTGAGCGTCTGCCAGCGGGTGCCCTCCTGGCGGGCGCGGCTGTCCACGTCCGCCGGCACGGCGCACGCCTGCCGGGCGCCCGAAGCGTCGCCCTGGCACGAGAGGCCGAAGCTGCGCGCGGTCGCGGCCGGCACGTTGTAGAGGAAGGGGTACACGTGCCCGATGCGCACCGACACCGGCTGCACGCCCTGCGTGGGGCGCCCGTACGCGTCCTTGCCGTCCCACTCGAAGGTGTAGCGGAGGTTCGGCGCCGGATCGAGGCTGCCGGTGAACTTGCGCCCGGCCACCTCGATCTCGATGTCCACCCGCCTGAGCCCGGCCGGGAGCGTGGCGCCCGTCAGGTCCACCTCCAGCGTGCGGTTGGCCTCGTTGCCGGCCGCCCGCGCGCTGGTGTACGCCACCTGGTACTCGGTGCCCGGCAGCGCCACCTTCTGCACCGCCGCCTGTCCGGTGCACAGCGCCGCCACGCCGGAGCGCGGGTCGCACTCCGCCTCGGCCGAACCGTCGGGGTCCACCCCCTGCAGCCCCACCGGGTAGTTGAGGTCGATGGGGAGCATGCGCCTCACCGGCGCGCGCTGCAGCTGCGCCCCGGGCCGGTAGGTGCGCGCGAGCTGCTCCAGCTCCGGACGGGTGATCCCCAGCTGCGCCAGCACCGTCTCGCCATCGGGCACGCCGTCGCCCGTCACGTCCACCTCGGCCACCCCGCCCGCGGTGGAGACGATGGCGATCACGCGGCCGTCGTTGGACGGCACCCACGCGCCCTGCCCCGCGTCCCACGCCCCCACCGGCACCGGGGTGCCCACGGGGAAGCCGAGGAAGTTCTCCACGTACAGCGGCACGGGGGTGCTCAGCACCACCTCCGCCCCCGGCGGCACGCCGTCCGAGGTGAGCCCCACCGCGTAGGTGTAGCCGCTGGTGGCCGGCAGCGCGCCCGGCATGGCGGCGGGCCCGTTCTCGCCCACCGTGAACTCGGTGGCCCGCAGGGTGAGCCCCGTGGCCGGCTGCCGCGTGCCGTCCGGCATCACGATCTCGGCCGTGGTCCCGGCGGGGATCACCAGGGTGGCCTGGCGTGGCCCGTCCGCGTCTTCCACCACGCTGCCGCGCGCCACCTGCGTCTCGGTGGAGTTGAGCTCAACCGGGGTGGCGATGGGATCGAGCTGCAGCAGGATGACGTCGTCCATCACCACCCAGTCCTGCCACGGCGCGTCCGTCTCGCGCTGCGCCGGGAGGTAGCCCGGCTTCGCGAAGTCGATGCGCACGGGCCCGCCGCCGTTCACCACCAGGTCCCACCCGCCGTCCGCGCGGGTGAGCGTCTGGCCGAACTCCGGGTGGTCGCGCACCGTCACGGTGACGCCGCCCAGCGGCTTCAGCTCGCGGTTCAGCACGCGCCCGCGCAGCCCGGCCGCGCGGATGCGGTCGATGGTGCCCGGCGCCACGCCGGTCTGGATGGGGTTTTCGCCCGTGTACAGGAACTCGGTGGCCGCGGCCACCGTGGTGGGCACCGTGCGGTCCAGCACGGGGGCCACCTTGGCCGGGTCCGGCGGGAGCGGCTCGGAAGGCGCCGGCTCGGTGCGCGTGACCGCGCGGGCCGAGACGGCCTCGTTGCCCGCCGCGTCGCGCGCGGTGATGGAGAAGGAGTTGCCGCCGACGACCAGCGCGCCGTCCTGCGCGAACGCGCCGTCGGTGCCCAGCGTGAGCGGAGCCCCGTTGAGGGTGGCCGTCACCGCGCCCGCGTCGGTGATGCGCCCGGCCAGCGGCGTGCTGGCGGCCTCGGTGCTGAGCCCGTCCTGCGGCGCCGTCCAGGTGATGACGGGCGCTTCCGTGTCGCGCAGCAGCGTGAGCACGGGGCGAGACACGTTCCCCGCCGCGTCCGTGGCCACGAAGGCCAGGGAGTTGAGCCCTTCGGCGGCCAGCGTGGCCGCGCCCGTGAAGGCGTTGGCGGCGTCCAGCGCCACCGGCGCCCCGTCCAGCGTCAGCGTCACGGCCGTGAGGTCCTGCACCGTGCCGCCGATCTCCACCGCGGCGCGGTTGGTGAGCGACCCCTCGGCGGGGCTGAGCACCGTGACCACCGGCGGCGTGGTGTCGCGCACGATGCCGCGGCGCGCCTCGCCCCGGTTGCCCGGCGCGTCGGTGGCGACCGCCACCAGCGCGATGGCGCCCTCACCCGTGAGCGGCACCTCGCCGCGCCAGGTGCCCGTCTCCACCGTCATCGCCACGCCGTTGACCGCCACCGTCACGGGGCTGGCGTCCACCACCGTCCCCGTCACCTCCAGGGTGCCGCGGTTGGTGATGGTGCCCTCGGCGGGGGTGGTGAATGCCACCACCGGCGCCTCGGTGTCGCGCGCCACGTTGCGCACGGGCTGGCTCACGTTGCCGGCCGCGTCCGTGGCCGTCACCGCCAGCGTGGTGCCCGTGGCGCCCAGCGGGATCTCGCCCTCGAAGGCGCCGCCGGGGCCGATGGCCACGGCCACGCCGTTGATGGTCATCGTCACCGTGGTGCGGTCCTGCACCGTCCCCCGCACGGCCACGCGGTCCCCGGCCACCAGCTCGCCCTCGGCCGGCGCGGCGAAGGCCACCACCGGCGCCTCCGTGTCGCGCAGCACCGTGACGCCGGCCGAGCCGCTGTTCCCCGCGGCGTCGGTGGCCTCGGCCTGGATGGCGTTGTCGCCCTCCACGCCCAGAGCCGTGGTGGTGGTGAAGCCGCCGTCGGCCGCCACCGCCACCTCCGCCCCGTTGATGCGCAGCGTCACCGGCGAGGCATCCTGCACGCGCCCGCGCACCTCGGTGGCGGTCTGGCGCGTGATCGTGCCCGGGGCCGGCGCCTCCAGCGTGACCACCGGCGGCGTGGTGTCGCGCACCACCGACCGCGCGGCCTCGCCCCGGTTCCCCGCGGCGTCCACGGCCACCAGGGCGAGCGCGTTGCTCCCCTCGGCCGCCAGCGGCGCATCCACCACGAACGAGCGGTCGGCCGCCAGCGCCACGGCCGTGCCGTTGAGCGTCAGCGTCACCGCGCTGCTGTCCACCACCGTGCCGCGCACCTGGATGCTGCGCTCGCGGGTGAGCTTCCCTTCCTCCGGCGCCTGCACCTGGATCTGGGGCGGCGTGGTGTCGCGCACGATGCCGCGCGCCGCGCGCCCCTCGTTGCCCGCCGCGTCGGTGGCCACCGCGGCCAGCGTCAGCTTCCCTTCACCCGCCAGCGGCACCTCGCCGCGGAACCGGTTCTCCTGCACCGTCATCGCCACGCCGTTCACCGCCACCGTCACGGCGCTGGCGTCCTCCACCGTCCCCTCCACCGCCATGCGCCCCGCGTTGGTCAGCGTCCCCTCGGCGGGCGAGGTGATGGCCACCACCGGGGGCTGGGTGTCGCGGAGCACCTGCTTCACCTGCGTGGCGCTGTTCCCGGCGGCGTCGGTCGCGCTCACCGTCAGGAAGTTGGCCCCCTCCGCCGTCGCCGGCACCTCCGCCTCGAAGGCCCCCGCGGCATTCAGCGTGAGCGCCACCCCGTTGAGGTTGGCCGTGACCTTCGTGCGGTCGCGGATGGTGCCCGTCACGCGGACCACCGAGTCGCGCGTGAGCACGCCCTCGCCCGGAGCCGTGATGGTGATGACCGGCGGCTCCGTGTCGCGGATCACCGTGCGCACCGAGTCGGTGCGCAGCCCGGCCGCGTCCACGGCGCTGAAGAGCAGGCGGTTCTCGCCTTCCACGGAGAGCGGCACGGTGGCGGTGAACGCGTCGCCGCTGCGCGCGGCCTCGGCGCCGTTCACCGTGACGCGGGTGGGCGTCTCGTCCAGCACGCGCCCCGCCGCATCCACCTGCAGCTGGCGGGTGATGAGCCCCTCGGCCGGGGCGTGCACCTGCAGCACCGGCGCGGTGTTGTCGGTGGCCGTGATCCAGAAGTTGAGGTGGCCGCGCGGCTTGGCCTCCAGCGTCACCTCCAGCACGTTCTCACCCGGGCGCAGCGTCACCTCGCGCTCCAGCACCCCCACCTGCTGGTTCACGTCGTTCTGCACGATCACGTAGGTGCCGTTCAGCAGCACCGTGCAGCTCGACACCCGCTCCGTGCCGTCCGGGTTGCCGTTGAAGATCCTCACCTTGTACGGCGACGCCGCCGTGGCCGAGACGGTGAACCGGTGCACCTCGGTGACCGGCGCCGACGTCTCGCGCCGGTACAGGCGCTGGAACACGGCGTAGCTCGCGTCCGGCGCCTGCACCAGGGAGAGCGTGAGGTACGCCCCGGCCGGCCCGTAGGCGTACACCTCCAGCGTGTTGTCCGCCTGCGGCACCACCGGGCGCGAGAGCACGGCGCCCGCCGCGGTGCGCAGGTCCGCGCCGGAGTACACGGTCACGCCGTTCAGCACCACGCGCGCGCTGTCCAGCCGGGCGCTGCCATCGTCCGCGCCGTTCTTCACGCGGAGCGAGTACTTGGCGGTGGGGCCGGCCAGGATGGCGAAGCGCTCCACGCCGTAGCTGCTGCCCCCCGTGGGGGTGCCGAAGCGCTTGGGCCCGAAGACCGCCACGCTGTCCACGGTGGCGGGTGCGGCGAAGTGCCGCGGCACGGGGGCGCCGGCGGTGGATGCCAGCGCCGTCGCGGCGCCGGCCGCCACCAGCAGCGCCAGCGCGAGCGCGGCGCGCGTGCGCCCCAGGGCGCGGCGCAGCCAGGGGAGCGGATCTCGTCGGGATGTCATCGAAGGGATCGTTGGGGGTGGTGACGGGCGGAGTGATTCCGGCCCGGGGCTGGGAGACAGGGGTGCCAAGGGCGCTACGCGGAAGCGCAGCGCGGGGGCGTGGAAATAGGTACGCGAACGAACGTCTTGGAGCGGGGGTGTAAGAGCGGGCGGAGGGGTGCTGCACGAGAGCGGGAGCGGCTCTCCGGGAGGAGTGCCGCTGTCCACGATGCATACATGGTGGCGCGTTCGGACAAAACGTTATCCAGAAGGCGGAACCAGCGCAAGAGCTTCATCAAGCGCTAATCCGGCACCCCCGGCACAACCACCGGCGAGCCACTTACTTACTGGAAATCAGCCTCATCGGGGCCACCGTGCGAGGCGTCCGGCGGCCCGCGCCTCAGGGGACCTGGCGTGCCGTCTCGGGGCGGTACAGGCGGGTTTCCAGGGGGAACGACCCGCCGCTCCAGCGCACGGTCACCCGCGCGTCGTAGAGCCCCGGCTCCCCCGGCACCTCGCGGGCGGACGCGGCCCAGCGGTACCCCTCCAGCGGCGGCGCGAAGGCGCCGTCCGCCAGCGAGTCGGGGAGGGAGCGGAGCTCCCCGGGCGGGAGCACGCGCAGCGTCTCCAGCCGGTACTCCGCCAGCGCCGCCGCGTGCAGGGTGTGCCGCGCGCGCGATGCCGTGCGCAGCTCCGCGCCCACCGTTTCCAGGGCGGCGACGCCCGCGAGGCCCACGATCAGCACCGCGACCAGCGCCTCCAGCAGCGTGAAGCCCCGCCTATCGAGCCGCACGGACCTCTCCGGTCCAGGGGTTGATCTGCACGGCCGCCGTCCGGCCCCCGCCGCGCACCACCACCGGCGCGCCCTGCCCGGCGCCCAGCACGCCAAAGGTGAAGCGCCGCACCCCCGCGGGGGGGTCCACGGCGACCCCGGCGGGAAGCTCCAGCGCGCCCTCGGCCAGGGGCTTCCCCGGCGGAGCCTCGGGGTCGTCCGCGGCCACCCGGTAGCGGCCGGTGCGGGTGTCCAGCTCCACCGCCACGGGCATCCCCCCGCGCACGGCCGCGCGCCGCCCGCCGGCCAGCACCCCGCGGATCTCCTCCGCCGCGGCGTCCGCCGGGTGGGGCCGCGCCCCCCTCACCAGCGCCGGCGCCACCGCCGCGGACACGATCCCGATCACCACCATCACCACCAGGATCTCCGCCAGCGTGAACCCGGCAGGGGTCTTCCGTGGCTCCATCTGAGGCCGCTCCGCCGCGGGGGTCACCGGAACGCGTCCGCGTTGACGCCGTAGATGGCCTGCAGCAGCGCCAGGGCCACGAAGCCCACGATCCCGCCGAAGACGATGATCATGGCGGGCTCCGCCAGCGCGACCAGCCGCCGCAGGCTCCGCTCCGCGCCGCCTTCGAACATCTCGGCCGCCTGCACCAGGAACGCCCCCAATTGCCCCGACTCCTCGCCCACGGCCACCAGCTGCGCCAGGAGCGGGGGGAACACGGAGGCCGCGGCGACCGCCTCCCGCAGCGACGTGCCCTCGCGCACCTGCGCCCGGATGCGCAGGGCGGCGTCGCGCGCCAGCGGGTCGGCCAGGCTTTCGGACACGCCGTCCAGCGCGGGGAGCAGGGGGGTGCCGCCGGCCACCAGCACCCCCAGCAGCCGGGCGAAGCGCGCTGCCAGCACCGCGCGGCGCAGCCCGCCCACGCCGGGGATCAGCAGGAGGAGGCGGGCCCCGGCCGTGCGCCCGCGCTCCGTGCGGCTGGCGGCGGCGAGCCCCAGCACCGCGGCCGCCAGGGCGCCCAGCAGCCAGGGCCACGACCCGGAGATGGTGGTGGACACCCCCAGGAGGAACGCCGTGGACGCCGGCAGGGCGGCGCCGGAGCCTTCCAGCAGCTCGGCGAAGCGGGGGAGCACGAAGAGGAGGAGCACGAGCACGGCGGTGCCGCCGGCGCCCGCCAGGAGGAGCGGGTAGATGGAGGCGGAGACGAGGCGCGAGCGGAGCTCCTCCGCCTTTTCCAGGTGATCGGCCAGCCGCGCGAAGGCCCCCCCCAGCTCCCCGGCCCGGTCGCCGGCCCTTACCACGCCTACGTACAGCGGGCTGAAGAGGCGGGGATGCCGGCCGAGCGCCTCGGCCAGGGTGCCGCCGCGCTCCACGTGGGCGCGCACGTCGTCCAGCACGGGCGCCAGGGCGCCTCCGCCCACCTGCGCCGCCACCCGCAACGCGCGGGTGAGGGGGATGCCGGCGCCCAGCAGCGCGGCGATGGCGCGGGTGGCCTCCACCACGGCGCGGCGCCGCGGCAGGGCCCCGCCCGCCGCGCTGGCCGAGCCCGCCTCGCGGATCTCCAGCACGAGCAGCCCGCGCTTCTCCAGCTCACGGGTGAGGACGTCGGCGGCCGGCGCATGCTCGCGCCCGCGAACACGGCGCGAAGATGCGTCCACCGCGAGGTAGGTGTACGCGTTCAAGGAAGATCCCTGCGGAGCTGCGGCGGAAAGCTGCGGAAAGGGGCGGACCGTGCGTGGAAAACGCTATCCGAAGCCGGGTGGCGTGTCAAGCGCCCGGGAGAGAGCTGGCGGCGGGCCGACGGAGGCCCTCACCCCCCCGACCCCCGCTCTCCCGATAACGGGAGAGGGGGGCGCATCTTCGGTGTCGCTCGAAGCCTCGATCGTCGTCTAAGCCGCGGCTCCGCCTACCCCTGGTTTGCGGCTGGACGACTGGAAATCGCCCCCTCTCCCGTTATCGGGAGAGGGGGTCGGGGGGTGAGGGCCTCCGTCAGCGCCCCCCTCACCTCACCGGGTGCAGGCGGTCCTGCCGGCGGAGCACCCAGGCGCGAACGCCAGAAGGAGGCCCTCACCCCCCCGACCCCCCGCTCTCCCGATAACGGGAGAAGGGGGGCGCATCTTCGGTGTCGCTCGAAGCCTCGATCGTCGTCTAAGCCGCGGCTCCGCCTACCTCTGGTTTGCGGCTGGACGACTGGAAATCGCCCCCTCTCCCGTTATCGGGAGAGGGGGTCGGGGGGTGAGGGCCTCCGTTTCCCGCCCCCCTCACCTCACCAGGTGCAGGCGGTCCTGCCTTCGCAGCACCCATGCGCGGGCGCCAGAAGGGTCCAGGTGGGCCTCCTCCTCCAGGCCCATTCGCACGGGCTGGCCGTTCCACTCGGGGACGGGGACCGTGGCCTGGAGCTCGATGCTGAACCAGGTGTTGGGGCGCAGCTTCACGTCGCCGCGGCCGGGGACGCCCTCCTGCCGGTCCCACAGGCCGATCAGGGGGCCGGCGCCGTGGCCGTGCGCGCCGATGGGGTGCGTGTAGATGGTGCCGTCGATCCCCTCGGCGCGCATGCGGGCGCGGGCGGCGGCGAGCACCTCGTTGCCGGTGCGGCCGGGGCGCATCTCCTCCAGCAGCAGGTCCTGCAGGCGGTTGCCGCGGGCCAGGGCGGCGCGGATGCCGGCCGGCGCCTCCGTCTCGCCGGGGCGCAGCACGTAGCCCATGTGCTGCGTGTCCGTGTTCAGCCCGAGCGCCGTGATGCCGAAGTCGCAGTGGAGCACGTCGCCGCGGCGGATCACGGGGTTGGCGGAGTCGCCCATCTCCACCCCCGCGCGCTGCACGTCCACGCTGGGCTGGAACCAGGTGCCGAGCCCCAGGTCGTTGACCCGCTGGCGCATCCACCACACCACGTCGTCCGTGCGGGTGGTGCCGGGGGTGATCACGCGCTCGGAAAAGGCGGTGGAGATGATGTCGTGCACCACGCGCTGCATCTCCACGTAGCGCGGCATCATCTCGGGCAGCCGCTCCTCGATGAGCTGCAGCGGAAGCAGCTCGCGCCGGACCACGCGCCCCCGGTAGCGCTCGGGGATCGCCCCCTGCAGCCCCTCCCACTCCCCCACCGTGAGCCCGTCCGAGAACGCGTGCGTCGCCGACACGTTCACGGCGATGGTGCGCGGGTCGCACGCCTCCACCACGGGCGCCAGCAGCTTCCACTGGTCGGGGCCGTACGGCTCGGCGGGGCGGCGCGTGGTGCCGGCGGTGCCCACGGGCGCGGCCGGGTCGCGCACCACCCGGTACAGCCCGCCCTGCGTGCTCCCCCCGATCGCGATCCGCTCCACCTGCCCCCCGCGGTCGCAGAACACGTAAATCGTCCGCCTGCGCGCCGCCATCGTGGTGGGCGACACGAGCGACGAGAACACGGGGTCCTCGTTGTACTCCCGCATCGGCACGATCCACATCCCCACCCCCTGCTCCCGCATCAGCCGCGGCAGCACCCTCTCCAGCCGCAGCTTCAGCCACTCCTGCCGGGTCGCCGCCTGCTCCCGCAGCGTGCCGAACGGGCGCTCCTGCGCGTACGCGGGCACCGCCAGGAGGAGCGCGGGAAGGAGCAGGGCGAGCGGGCGGAGGATCGGGCGCATGGGCGTGTGGGTGCGTTGTGGGTGGAAGCTGCGGCGCGCGGACGGGGAGGCCCTCACCCCCCCGACCCCCCTCTCCCAAACTGCTGGGAGAGGGGGGCGCATCTTCCGTGTCGGCCGGCGTGGACGCCCCGGTGGAGACGCGGTTCTGGATGCCGCAGGCTCCGCGATCCGTGGGCGCGGCTGGACGGCCGGAGTGCGCCCCCCTCTCCCGTTATCGGGAGAGCGGGGGTCGGGGGGGTGAGGGCCCTTTCGGCGCGTACCGCATCTTACGCCACCGCTCCCATCCTCTGCAACCAGCCCTTGCCGGATCGCGCCGCGCGTTGCACCGTTGCGGCCCGCGCGGGCGGCCGGCCGGCGCGAGACAACCGAAGAGAGTGCGCGCATGTCCGATGACGTGGTGTTCCAGGGCCTTCCCCTCACCGGCGACGCAGGGGATGCATTCGTCGCGATCGCGGCGCTGCTGGAGGCGGCGTACGTGACGGTGGAGGAGGGGCCGGGGTTCGAAGAGGAGGCGTTCGCGCTGGCGTCGCGGCTGGTGGCGCGGGCGCGCGGCGCCGCCGATGCGCCCACCGACGCCCAGCTGCGCATGGAGGCGTTGGAGCGCAGCGAAGCCGCCGCGGCGGTCGTCGAGCCGCTGGGCTTCGAGCTGCCGGAGTCCCTCGACGGGCTCGCGGAGGAGCTGGTGCTGCTCACCGAGGCGGTGGTCCGCGAGGCGGCGCTGGAGGTGCACACCCACGACGCCTACCTCGCTCTGCAGGGCGACACGGACACCATGCTCCTCGTGGTGGTTCCCGTCTCCGTGGCCGAGGCGCACGTGTGGCTGCTGGGATCGCTCCTGGAGCGGGTGGAGATGGGGATCGAGGCCAATCCGCTTCGGGCGCTGGAGCGTGCCGCCTCCGGCTGGTGGTTCCTCCGCTCGCGCGGGGACGACGAGCTCACGGAGCTGCGGGAGCAGGAATGGAGTCTGGCGGAGCGCCCCACGGCGGCCACGGGCCGGTCGTTCGTGGCGGAGCTGGTGGCGGACGAGGAGGCCATGGCGGCGCTCCCGCCCCGCCAGCGCCACCTCGCGCGCCAGCTCCTCCAATCCGTGTCCGGGAGCTGGCGGGTGCGGGAGCGCACGGGCGACGACGCGGTCTTCGTCTCCCTGGCGGACGAGAGCGAGTACCGGGTGCGGGAGCACGAGGCGGAGTACGGCGCGGACGCCGTGGCCGTCGGCCGGCTGGTCCCTCTGGACGACGAGACGTGGCTGCGCTCCCCCGGGATGCACATCGGAGTCGCCTCGGAGCCCGCGGCCCCGCGCCCGCTCCCCCCGGCCCGCAGCGCCAGCGAAGCGCGCAAAGTCCTCGCGGAGGCCGGTCCCATCCTGAAAGACGTCGAGCCGGACGAGGTGATCTCAGCCTGGCTCGAAGCCCTCACCCGGATGGCTCGCAAAGGGACAGGGGGCAACAAGAGCAAACGGCGTTGATCACACAGAGACACAGAGGCACAGAGATAAGTTTTCCTCTGTGCCTCTGTGTCTCTGTGTGAGCCTAACGCGGTGTCAGCCCTGACCCACGATACCGGTCGGTCCCCCGCCCCAGCACCTTCCCCGAGTACCCGTTCTCCGGGTCGCGCCGGCGCCTGAGGTCACGGTCCACGTTGCCCTCGCCGCGGTTGTAGGCGAGGAGCGCCAGGCGCACGTCGCCGTCGTAGTGCCGCAGCAGGGTGCGCAGGTAGCGGAAGCCGACGCGGAGGTTGGCGTCGGGGTCCAGCAGGCGCGAGCGGTCGGCCATGCGGCGGTCGATGGAGCGCGCCGTGCCCGGCATCAACTGGGTGAGCCCCATGGCGCCGGCGTAGCTGCGGGCGCGTGGGTTGAAGTTGCTCTCCACGCGCACCAGGCGGAACGCCAGCTCGGGGTCGATCCCCTCGCTGCGGGCGGCCTCGTGGATCGTGCTGGCCAGGTCGTTGGAGATGCGGTAGCGCGAGGCGTACGTGAAGGGGCGCGAGTTGACCTCGCGGAAGCGCCGCGCTTCGGCGCGGAGGCGCTCCCAGAATCCCGGCTCCGGTACGGCCTGGGACGGCGGCGCCGTTTGCTGCTGGGCGCTGGCGGGCGCGGCGCAGAAGCAGAGCGCCACCAGGGCGCAGAGGGCGGAGCGTCGTCCGCCCGGGGCAAAGGGTGCCGGCCACGCGCCGGCTAGAGTAGCGTGCAATTCAGTCTCCTGGTTCCTGTCCATCCGCGGAACCCCGCGACGGGGCCCAAGGTGCGGCCGGTGCAGCCGTAAGTCAAGCGCGAGAACTGCAACCCCTCTCGCGACGCTCTCGGCTGTACCCGCAAAGCAGCAGGAGCCGCGGGCGATTGCCCGAGGCTCCTGTCGCCCTTCCCTCCTCACCGGTGGCCTGTCGCCGCGTTGCCGGTACGCACATCCTGAATGGTGACCACGTTCACCTGGTCTTCCCCAGGATCGTATGCGTAGACGATCACCATCCAATCCCAAGGGCCCAGGACATAACGGAAGCCCTGCCAGCGGCCCGTGAGTGCCGTTCCTGCCTCCGGCGCCGCGGACAGCGGCCTGATCCTCGCCTTCACCCGCGTTCGCGTGGTCCGTGGGAGCTTGAGAAAGGTAATGAGATGGGCCAGATCATCGCGGGCAGATGGCGCGACCTCGATGCGCGCCATCGTCAGAGATCATCCAGCGATATTCCCTTCCCCGAGTTGATCTCGCGAAGCCCCTGGTTCGCCCTTTCGAGCGCGCCCGGGATGGAATCCAGGAGGGCGACGATGGAGGATGGTTCCGGATCAGCCTCATCCAAGGCGGTGCAGAGCAGCGAGCGGGCAAGCGTGCCGGGGGGCACATGCGTGCGCTCCGCCAGCGCCCTCAGCTTTTGCGCACGGCGTTCATCGAGTTGAACGTTGAATCGGGCTGCCGCGTCGGCCATGCTCCCTCTTATGCACAAAGGTACACAACTTGTGTACTCGGAAGTTACACTGCTCCCCCACGCTGCACAATCGCTGCACCCGCACAAAACACAGAGGCACGGAGATGAAGTTCTCCGTGCCTCTGTGTCTCTGTGTGACCCCTCTACCACTCCGTGACTTCCGCTTCTTCGTCGTCCGCCTGCCGCGTCTCCGCGGGGGCCGGCGGCGGGGGCGGGTTGGCGGGGATGGGCGCCAGGCGGCGCGCGCGCAGCAGGGCATTGAGGCGCGGCAGCTCGGCGGCGAGCAGCGTGTCCAGCGCCGAGAGCTGGGTGGTCAGGCGGCCCGAGAGCTCGTCGAACACCGTGTACGTCTGGCGGGTGGGGCGCGCCTGGGCGCTCTCGATCACGCCGAGCAGCGCCGCGATCTTGTTGTTGAGGCGGATCGGGAAGTTGAGCGGGTCCTGGTTGCTCTGCAGGCGCGTCTGGTACAGCGCGTTCTCGATCACGGACATGCGCGCCTTGAGCGAGTCGGCGGCGGCGCGGATGGCGGGGTCCTGCGTGCGCGCCAGCCGCTCGTCCACCGCCGCGCGGATGGCGCGGATGCGCAGCACGGCGCGGTTGGCGTCGCTGGCCCGGTCGCGCACCCGCAGCGCCAGCGCCGTCTGCGCCTCCAGGTCCGCCTGCGTCACGCCCGCAAGGCGCGGGTCGATGCGCACGGTGAACTCCTCTTCGCCCGCCACGCGCCCGTCCACGCTCAGCCGCACGCGGTAGCGGCCGGGCGCCACGCGCGGGCCGTTGGTGCCGGCGGCCCACATGATCATCCCCGGGAAGTCCACCACGCCTGGGTGGCGCAGGTCCCACACGAAGCGGTTCATCCCCTGCTTCGCCGGCGCCCTGGGATCCTCGCGGCGCGGCGGGCCGTCGTCGTCTTCGTCGTCCCCCTCGCCGCCCCCGGCACGCGCCGTGTCCGTGGGCGCGCCGCTGAAGGAGCGGATGGTGGTGCCGCGCGCGTCCATGAAGTCCAGCGTCACCCGGCGCGCCGGCGCGCGCAGCGAGTAGAACACCGTCACGCCCGGGTCCGCGGCGCGCACCGGGTCCGCGGGGCGGAAGAGGCGGGCGGGGGCGCGCATGGCCTGGGCGTCGAGCTGGCGCAGCGGCTGGATGTCGTCCATCACGTAGAAGGAGCGGCCGTGCGTGCCCAGCACCACGTCGCCCTCCTTGAACACCAGGTCGGCCACCTGCACGTCGGGAAGGCCCAGGCGGATGGAGCGCCAGGTGGCGCCCTGGTCCCACGACGCGTAGGGCCCGTGCTCGGTGCCCGCCACCAGGAAGCCCGCCCGCTCCGGGTCCTCGCGGATGGCGCGCAGGAAGTGCCCGTCCGCGATCCCGCTGGTGATCCGCGTCCAGGTGCGCCCGCCGTCGTCGGTGCGGAAGGCGTACGGGGTGCGGTCGTCCATCTGGTAGCGGTTGGCGGCCACGTAGGCGCGCATGGGGTCGTGCGGCGACGCCTCGATCAGCGAGATGCGCGCGAACTCCGGGAGCCCCGGCGGCGTCACCTTCTGCCAGCTGCGCCCGCCGTCCCGCGTCACGCTCACGACCCCGTCATCGGACCCCACCCAGATCATCTGCGAGTCGCGCGGCGAGGGGGCCACGGTGAAGATGGTGCCGTACGTCTCCACCCCCGTCTGGTCCAGGGTGATGGGGCCGCCGGAGGGGCCCAGCGTGCGCGGGTCGCCGCGGGTGAGGTCGGGGGAGATGCGCTCCCAGCTCTCGCCCTCGTTGGTGGAGCGCCACAGGTGCTGCGAGCCCACGTACAGCACGTTGGGGTTGCGGGGCGCCAGGATGATGGGGTACGTCCACTGGAAGCGCTCGCGGATGTCCGCGGCGGAGTGCCCCATGGGGTTCTCGGGCCACACCTGGATGTTGCGGCGCTGGCCGCTGGCGCGGTCGTAGCGCGTCATCAGCCCGCCGTAGCTCCCCGCGTAGAACACGTCCGTCTGGTCCGGCCGCGGGGCGATGTACCCGCTCTCGCCGCCGCCCACCGCGTACCACTCGCGCCCGTTGCCGTTGCTGGGCACGCAGGCGGTGGAGTTGTCCTGCTGCGCGCCGCACACGTGGTAGGGGAAGTGCGCCGTGGTGGTGACGTGGTACATCTGCGCGGTGG
Organism: uncultured Gemmatimonadota bacterium; assembly: GCA_902805735.1. Taxonomy (GTDB): domain Bacteria; phylum Gemmatimonadota; class Gemmatimonadetes; order Longimicrobiales; family Longimicrobiaceae; genus Longimicrobium. The sequence continues at coordinate 30,402 of CADCTW010000102.1, forward strand.
GATAGTCCTGCTCCGTCCACGTCTCGCCCCCGTTCACCGACACGTTGGCGCCGCCGTCGTTGGCCTCGATCATCCGCCGCGGGTCCTGCGGGTCGATCCACAGGTCGTGGTTGTCGCTGTGCGGCGTGCGGATGGACTTGTAGGTCTTGCCGCCGTCCGTGCTCTTCCAGAAGCCCACGTTGAGCACGTACACGGTGGCCGTGTCGCGCGGGTCGGCGTAGATGCGGGTGTAGTAGAAGGCGCGCTGCCGCAGCTTGCGCTCGTCGTTGATGCGCGTCCAGGTGGCCCCGGCGTCGTCCGAGCGGAAGACGCCGCCCTCCGCCGCCTCCACGATGGCCCACACCCGGTTGGGATTGGCGCCGGACACGGTGACGCCGATCTTCCCCAGCACCCCGGACGGCATCCCCGGGTTCTTTGTGAGCTCCGTCCAGGTGGTGCCGCCGTCCGTGGAGCGGAAGAGCCCGCTCCCCGGCCCGCCGCTGGAGAGCGACCAGGGCGTGCGGTTCACCTCCCAGGTGGAGGCGTACATGGTGTCCGGCCGCCCGGGGGTGAGCACCAGGTCCACGGCGCCGGCGCGCTCGCCGCGGGCCAGGGTGCGCTCCCACGTCTTGCCGCCGTCGCGGGTGCGGAAGACGCCGCGCTCGGCGTTGGGCCCGTACACGTGCCCCAGCGCCGCAACGTACACGCGGTCGCAGTCCGTGGGGTGCACGCGCACGCGGCCGATCATGTGGGCGTCGCGCAGCCCCACGTGCGTCCACGTCTTCCCCCCGTCGGCGGTACGGTACAGGCCGTCGCCGGGGATCACGTTGCCGCGGAGCTGCACCTCGCCCATCCCCGCGTACACCACGTCGGGGTTGGACTGGCACACCCCGATGGCCCCCACCGACGAGCTGGAGAAGGCGCGGTCGGACATGGGGCGCCAGGTGGTGCCGGCGTCGGTGGTCTTCCAGATGCCGCCCCCCACGGCCCCGAACCAGTATTCCAGCGGCCTGCGGGTGCTCCCCTCGGACGCGATGGAGCGCCCGCCGCGGTGGGGGCCGATGTTGCGCCAGCGGAAGCCGGCCAGGAGCGCGCTGTCGGGCGCGACCGCCTGCGCGGCCGCGGGCACGGCGGGGAGCGCGGCCAGCAGGAGCGCTGCGGCGGCGCGAATGGTGAAGCGCATGGTCCGGGGGGTGCCGGGGTGGACGATGATGGTTTCCCGCAGTCTGGCGCCCCTTCCGCCCATCCGCAACCCACGCCCGCCTTGCGCAAACCTTTCAGGGGCGCTTCTCTGTGTCTCTGTGCCTCCGTGTGAGCCCGCCGTTCCTTTCCGTTCGCGCCCCTCCATGACCTGGCAGCAAGCCCCCGAGATCGTTCCCCTGTTCATCTCCGCCGCGCTGTGCGCGGGGCTGGGCGTGTTCGCGTGGGCGCACCGGCGGGTGCCGGCGGCCACGGGGTTCGTGGTGCTGATGGGGTCGTGCGCGTGGTGGTCGTTCTTTTACGCGCTGTACCGCGCGGCCACCACGCTGCAGGCCAAGCTGCTCCTGGCCATGGCCACGCAGGCCGGCGCCATCGTGGTGCCGCTGGCGTGGATGGTCTTCGCGCTGCAGTACACGCATCGCGAGCGATGGCTGACGCCGGGGCGCGTCGCGGCGGTGGCGGCGGTGCCCCTCCTCACCCTGGTGATGGCCCTCACCAACCCGCTGCACCTGCAGTTCTGGGCGGAGTTCACCCTGGTGCCGCGGCGGGGGTACATCCAGATCAACACGCGCGAGGCGTGGGGGTTCTGGCTGCACGTGGGCTTCTCGTGGGCGCTCCTTTCGGCGTCGGTGGCGCTCCTGGCGCTCAGAGCCATCCGCTCGGTGCGCCTGTACCAGCGGCAGGCGGTGAGCATCGTGGTGGCGGCGCTCGTCCCCTGGGTGGGCAACGTGCTGCACGTGGGGAAGATGGTGCGCTTCCCCGCCAACCCCATGCCCGTGCTCTTCACCCTCTCGGGGGTCATCTTCTTCTGGGCCATCTTCCGCCTCCGCCTGCTGGACGTGATGCCGGTGGCGCGCGAGGCGCTGGTGGAGGAGCTCCCCGACGGCGTGCTGGTGCTGGACGAGGACGACCGCGTGCTGGACCTGAACCCCGCCGCCCGCGCCCTGCTGGGGGTGCCCGGCGACGAGTGGCTGGGCCGCCTCGCCGAGGAGGTGCTCCCCTCGCTGGCCGCCCTGCTGGCCACCGCGCACACGGAAGAGCGGGTGCACGGCGAGGTGGAGATCTCCGCCCAGCGGCCGGCGGTGGACGTGCGCGTCACCCGCCTGCACGACGACCGCGGCACCCCCGCGGGGCGCCTGGTGGTGATGCGCGACCTCACCGAGCGCGAGCGCCGCGAGGGTGCGCTGAAGCTGCAGCGCGCCTACCTGGGCCAGCTCTTCGAAGCTTCCCCCGAGGCCATCGCCCTGCTGGACGGCGACGACCGGGTGATCGACGTCAACGGCGAGTTCACCCGCATGTTCGGCCACACGGCCGCGGAAGCCAAGGGGAGCCCCATCAACGCCCTGATCGTCCCCCCGTCGCAGCGCGCCGAGGGGGACCAGCTCACGGCGCGGGTGGTCTCCGGCCAGCGGGTGGAGATGGAGACCACCCGGGTCCGCCGCGACGGCACCCCGCTGGACGTGCACGTCACCGGCACCCCCGTGTTCGTGGGCGGGCGGCAGGTGGCCATCTGGGCCATCTACCGCGACATCACGCGCGGCAAGGCCAACGAGCGCGCGCGCAGCGAGCTGCTGGAGCGCGAGCGCGAGGCCCGCGCCGCCGCCGAAGCCGCCGGCCGCCGCGCCTCCTTCCTGGCCGACGTGGGGACGCTGCTGGGCGCCTCGTTCGACTACGGCAGCTCGTACCGCGAGCTGGCGCGGCTGGCCGTCCCCGAGCTGGCCGACTACTGCCTGATCGACGTGGTGGAGCCGGACGGCGGCACGCGGCGGGTGGCCGTGGCGCACCACGACCCGGTGCGCGAGGGCTTCCTCCTCCACGACGCCGTCAACCCGCACGACGCCGATCCCGAGCGCCGCCCCGTGCTGCGCGTGGTGCGCACGGGCGAGCCCCTCCTGGTGCCCGAGTTCACCCCCGAGATGCAGGAGCGCCTCTCGCACGACGAGCGGCACCGCGAGAGCTTCCGCCGCAGCGAGCTGCGCTCCTTCATCATCGTGCCGCTCACGGCCCGCGGCCGCACCCTGGGCGCCATCACCCTGGCCATGAGCGACAGCGGCAGGCGCTACGCGGCCGCGGACCTGGCGGTGGCGCAGGACATGGCGCGCCGCGCCGCGCTGGCCATCGACAACGCCCGCCTGTACCGCGAGGCGCAGGAGGCGGTGCGGGCCCGCGACTCGGTGCTGGGCGTGGTTTCGCACGACCTGCGCAACCCGCTCACCGCCGTCCTCCTCAACGCCGACGCCATCCTGCAGGACCAGACCCTGTCGCTCCCCCCCTGGGCCGCCGACGGGCTGGGGATGATCGTGCGCTCCGCCGAGTCCATGGAGCACCTGATCCGCGACCTGCTGGACGTGGCGCGCATCGAGAGCGGCCAGCTGCGCGTATCCGCCCGGCCGCACGACCCCGGCCGCCTGGTGCTGGACGCCACGGACCTCTTCACCCCCCTGGCCGAGGAGCGCGGCGTGCACCTGGTGGGCATCCCCCCGGAGCGCGCCCCCCTGGTCCGCGCGGACCGCGACCGCGCGCTGCAGGTGTTCAGCAACCTGGTGGGCAACGCCCTCAAATTCACCCCCCCCGACGGCGTGGTCACCGTGGGCGCCGCCGCCGAGGATGGCGCCGTGCGCTTCTGGGTGCGCGACACGGGCCCCGGCATCCCGGAATCCGAGTTCCCCTTCCTCTTCGACCGCTTCTGGCAGGGCAGCGGCCGCCGCGAGGGCGCCGGCCTGGGCCTCCCCATCGCACGCGGCATCGTGGAGGCCCACGGCGGCCGCGTCTGGGTGGAGAGCGAGCTGGGCGTGGGAACGACGTTCCACTTCACCCTCGGCTAGTTCTCGCTGTTCCTCTGTGCCTCTGTGTCTCTGTGTGACCCCCGCTGTTGAAGAATCCGCCTCGCGTGCCTATCTTGTGGCTCCCTCCCGGCGGTCTTCTTGCATCACCGTAATCCGCCAAGCTCCACCTCTCTCGCAGCTCTGCGCGGTACCCGTATGACCCGAAAGCTTGCGCGCGCACTCGCCGCCGCCGCGATCCTGGCGGTCACGGCCGCCGTCGTCCTCCGCGCCAGTGGCGGGGCGGTCGCCACCGAGTCCGCCCTCCCCGGCGGCCCCGCGTCCGCGGTGGGGGCGGCCTTCACCGCGCCGCTCAAGGATTCCGTGGTGGTGCCGCCCAAGCCCAAGCGGCAGATCATGGAGGGCGTGCAGGTGGTGGTCAACATCCCCAGCGGGCGGCTGGAGCTGATGCAGGGCGATTCGCTGGTCAAGAGCTACCCGGTGTCCGTGGGCTCGGCGCGCTACTCCACCCCCGTGGGCGACTACCTGCTCGCCACGGTGATCTGGAACCCCTGGTGGAACCCGCCGCCGGGGAGCGCGTGGGCCGCCAAGCGCAAGCGCACCCCTCCGGGCCCCGGCAACCCCATGGGCCGCGTCAAGCTGCACATGGACGAGCTGATCTACATCCACGGCACCACCAGCACGGGGCGGCTGGGCGCGCCCGCCTCGCACGGGTGCATCCGCATGTCCAACCGCGACGTGGTGGACCTTGCCCGCCGCCTCAACGTCCTCGCCGACCCGGCGATGAGCGAGGCCGAGCTCGACCGCCTCTCGCGCGACGACCGCAGGACGCGCGAGACGGTGCTGGCGCGCTCCGTTCGCATGCGCGTGATGTACAAGGTGGCGCGCGTCCGCGGCGAGAAGCTGCACGTGTACCCCGACGTCTACAATCGCGCCGGCGACTTCGCCGCCCAGGTACGCGCCGAGCTGGCCCGCGCCGGCCAGGACCCGTCCGAGGTGGACGCCGTCGCCATGCGCTACCTCCGCGACCGCGCCTACGCCCGCGGCGGCGCCTCCTTTGCCCTCGCCGGCCTCTCCACCCTGCGCCCCCCCCGCCCCAAGCTCGACCTCGCCGAGCCGGCGGCCGCCCCGCCGGTGCTCGCGGAGATCGCGCGCCCGGACAGCGTCGCCGCGCCGGTCGCGGAGGCGACGGATACGGTGGCGGCGGTGACGGCGCCTGCGCAGCCGTAAGCGACGCGGCGGCGGAATGTATACGGCCCCCAACCCAGCGGCGGGTTGGGGGCCTTCTGCTGGACGGCTGAGCTCACACAGCTTTAAGTTCGCGTCCTATCTCATGCCCATGCAGGAGGTCTCTACCGAGCCCATGACAGCGAATGTACTCTGCAATCCCCCAGGCCATTAGAGGAGGGACGGCATTCCCGATCTGGCGGAACCGATCTCCGATGTTCCCGAAGAACCTGAAGTCGTCAGGGAAGCTCTGCAGACGAGCAGCCTCCCGGATCGAAAGAGTGCGCGATTGCCCAGGATGGATATGAGAATAACCGTCCTTTGCAAGGTGGGCGGTCACAGTCCACGAGGGACGCTCCCAGTAGAGACGTCGGTACTTGTCTTTGAAGATATCGTCCCGGTACCGTTTAAATCGCGCATCTAAGTCCACGTAGAGCATGCCTTCGCTCATCGTGGAGAATGCCTCGAGATCCTGCTCGTTGTGCACGCGCGTGACGTGATCCGTCACCTGTTTCGGATTGCACCCCTGGCGCATCAGCCGGGCATAACCTGAGGGCCGGCCCACCTTGCGGTGGTAAATCATTGGGTCTTCGGACGCCCCGTGCTCGATCGGCGGCAGATCGGCGATCGCGTCACGTACGGTAGTCCCGCTCCCAAGTCCCAATCTCCGCCGGAATCGCCCCGCGAAAGACCTTATCCTTGTGATATCGAAGTCGAATCCCGAGCCTCGCCGGACGCCGAGGAAAATCAGGCGTTCTCGATCCTGTGGGACGCCAAACCAGCGGGCATTCACGACCTGATACGTGCAGGTGTAGCCCAGATCCTCAATGTTCTTAGCAACGGCCTGGGCGATGTTAACACCTTCAATCGAGAGCATTCCCGGTACGTTCTCCATTACGCACACCGGGGCCTCGAAATGCTCTACGTACTCAAGAAAGCGGCGATAGAGCTGATTCCTCGGATCGTTGAGCAACTCGGTCGCGACCCCGCGGATAGAGCGTATCTTCCCGCGGCCGGCACGTGACCACCCCTGGCACGGCGGTCCTCCTACAACGGCGAAAGGCGTACGATCGCTTGCCGGCAGCAGCCCACCCAGCTCCTGGGGGGTAAATGTGCTGAGGTCTCTCTTTAGCGTGAGCCCATGGGCATCCCCGAAATTCCACTCGTGAGACCGGAGAGCGGGCACATCCGAATCGAGCGATGCGACGGGGCGAAAACCAGCCCGTGACCAGCCCCAGGAGATCCCGCCCGCACCACAGAACAAATCGAGAAAGCCCCGTCCCTCAGGGGTAGCGCGTTGCGCCATCAGTCTCCTGTCGCTGATCTATAAACCGAAGGGCGCGATGCGGCATCGGAACGGGCCCAAAGCTACCAGGTGCCGGCAGGTCTGTCCAGGCCAGCGACACCATAGAAACTACCGGTTTCTTCGGCAAGCCGAAGGGGAGTCCGGAGGACGGAAAATACGTCAGGTGTCTGACGTCGGCACGGGTCAGATCCCCGAGCTATGGTCGTCCGAACGTGGCGCGATTCGCTCCGCCGCTCGTTCATACCAGTGCTCGAACGCCCGGGAGTGCGGCTTTGAGCTCTTTCATCGCTTTCCAGCACTCCTCCCGCTTGCACCATTCAGTCACGTTGCGGCCGGCAGCGGTGCCAATGATCTGGCTGTAGACCAACGGCGCCCACGCTTGGAGGATCTCCTCCAGCGCCAACGGGGTGGACTGAGCTTCCCAAACCGCGTCCAGTGATATGTCGTCCCCAAAACGAAAAGCAGTGTACGCTAGGGTATACGCAACCGTATTGGCACGGTAGCCAGGATACCCCTGGGCCCGTACGATCTGTTCGGTTCTCTTGAACAGAATGGCCTGAGCCACGACCTGCCGGTAGAACGCCGAATCGGGTATGAAGCCGGGCCCATATCGATCTTTGAGCGTGTCCATAAACGAGACGAAGTTCTTCTGTCCGCCACGGCTGACGATGTGTGGCTTTTGTCCCCAGGCATTCAGGTACTTCGCAAGATCTGTTTTAGTGAAACGCTGTGACGGGGGGATCTGCTGATCAAACATGCGCCGCCGCGATGGGGTCGGGGCCTGCCTCGCCCGTTCCACTTCGTACTGCCCGCGGGCGCGCTCGTAAAACCATTTGCTCTGCTCTCCTGGAACCCACTGATACAACGAGAGTCGCTCCAGCTCGATATGAAATTCGTGGTTCGCCGAGAAGTCGGCTACCTGCACAGCATTCTGGGTATTGGAGAACTGAGAGATCAGCGGAACCATTCGCTCCGAATCAGAACCCTGCAGCACCGTAAGCTTCGCCTGGACAAAAATCCTGGAGATGTCGGTCCTGTCTACGACCTTTGCGCGGTGAATGGAAGCTGTGGTCTGTCCTCCGTTGACGATCTGTAGCCCCCTGACCCAGGTGAGCAGGTGCCGCCCCTCAGATCGACGTACGCGGATCTCCACCGCCGTCATCGACAGTCCGTTGTTGTACGGGAAGAACTTGCCGGGCTCATTGCGGATTGTGTCACGGATACCGCGGTTAACCTTTCCCCGCGCCTGCAGGAACGATCTCACATTTAACTCAAGCAGGCGTGAACCATGACGGTCGTACAGCTGATACAGGACGTCTGCTGGAAGTGCAAAAAGGTACGCAACATAGCCCTCTTCGCCGCTAGGTACCGGAAGGCATGGGATTGCCTGTCCACACTCTGCCTCAAAATCGATCTCCACAGCTTCGTGGGCCATTGTAGACCCGAGCGAGCGAAAGAGTCGTTGTATGTCCCAGAAATGTACTTGGACCGTTACCCTCCGTCCTTCGACCCGCTCCACAGTCGGCGGGGGTTCATCCAGCCGTATCAACCCATCTGTAAGCACGAAGATCCTGACCTTCCGAACAGATGACTTTAGATCGTGTATCGCACGGGCCATCTGAAATGCTTCCGACCCGGGTTCCATTGCGGCGTGTCGTCCCTCGAGAGACCCGCGCAAGAACCTCGTGGCGTGCTCGATTGCGTCATCGACTTCCTTCTTGCGAAGGGGTTCTGGGTGTTCGTGCTGCTGGAACGCGCACACGAACAGGTCCACCTGGTCACCTTCTTCGGAGAGCCCGTAACCACTGGCTTTCACCCGGGCATTACCGAAAAACCCTGCATAGTGACACGGCTGCCCGTCCTCAATGACCCCAGTGTCGCCGAGGTCGTCAAGTACAAGCTCTACAAAGACACTTTCCCGGAAATCTCCCGGAAGTTCTTCGCCCGTAACGGGATCATACCCGCCATGTGATCTCTCGATCACGCGGGCCATATACTCGGTGTGGAACTGTTCAACAGTCGGCATTTGCGATGGTGCTCAGACGAATAGGTGTTGACCAGCGAGCCCTGCCCCCAGAAGAACTGGAACGCATGTGCGCCCGAGAATTGAGACGAGATGGCACGGTGAGATTCCGATTAAACGCGCGTCGTCTGCCTGCTCCGTCGGTCACGGGGTCTGCCGATCCGTGATGCGCCTGTCTGGCAGAACGGCAGCAGGGGGCAGACGTCGCATCGAGGCTCTCTGGGAGTACATACCGCGGCAGCGAGATCGAGCAGCGCGAAATTGAATTCACGGGGCCTCTCCGGGTCCACGAGCACCTGAAGAACCTTCTTGAAGCGTGGACTGCGACGAGACGAATCATTGACATGAACCCGGAACAATCTCCCGGTGACTCGGACGGTGTTCGTGTCGAGAATTGCCTCCGGCTCTGCAAAAGCAAAGCAGCGGACCGCGCCGGCGATATAATGCCCCACGCCTGGGAGCGACAGCAGGTCGTCCAGATCGCGCGGGATCGTACCTCCGAATCGCTCCTGAATCGTCGCCGCCATCGCGTGCAGGAGGTCCACACGCCAACGCAAGCCTGCGGCGTGAAGAATCGTATGGAGCGCGTCCAGGGGGGCCGCGGCAAGAGACGGTATGTCCGGGTATCTCTCGAGAACGCTGAGATACAGGGGAACGACCTGGCTGGCACGGGTTCGATGGAGCAGCACTTCCGCTAGTAACACGGCATAAGGGTGCTGCGTCTCGCGCCACGGGAAATGTCTACCCTCCGCTGCTCCCCATTCAACCAGCGAATCCCGCATACGTTGCCTGTCGAAGGAGTGCGCAAGCGGATCATTCATCGGAACTGATGCCCCCGACTCCGCCCTCCAGCATCTCACGTACAACATGCGCGCATGCTTCCGAGAATACCGGGCTCACCACGTCAGCGACCATCTGGTAGCGTTTTGGCAGCGGGATCCCCTCGGGAAAATGGAAGTCCCTTGGAAAGCCCATGATACAGAGTAACTCACGAACGGACAGGATGCGCTCCTCGAACCCGGCCTCACCCGCTTCGGGATGCAGCACATACGTCTTTGTGACGTTGCCGAAAGAGGGTGCGGGAGTATCATAAGCGAGACGGCGCCATCCGTACCGGCCAGTTCGGTACCGCTCCCGATATTTCTCAATTGTGTTTAACTGCGGCCACGAGTGGTCACTCACGCCATCGCGATCCACGTCGCGCAACCATTCGATCACATCCCTCACTGACGAGGGCTCCCGAAGCCGATCTGCGAGACGGGTAAAAAATCCGGTTGCCGCATCGTTGGAACCACGTACTCCGACGGTGACCAGGCGCTGCCGTGCCGTGGAGGCCCCGAACTGATCGTACCTTACCACCATTGCGCGGATGCTGTACCGGGGATCTGCCCTGCGCAGGAGCTCACACTGCTGCTGGTATACGGCGTCCTGCCAAACCGGCGGGACATTCTCAAAGATGAAGATTCGCGGTCCAATGGCTTTCACGAAATCGAAGAAGCGGATGAGGAGTGGCTGATCCGCGTGATCCGCGCTTCGCCGCCGCTGGTTCATCAAGGACCACGGTCGGCATGGAGGTCCACCAATCAGTACGGTCGTGCCTTCCCCAACAGCGAGTACCTGTTCGTTGGAGTCCACCTGCGAAAGGTCGATCGTATATGCCGTGCCGATATCCCAACGTCGGAAGACCATCTGGGTCCACGGAATCCTATCCACCCCCACTACATCGAAACCAGCCCGGCTGAATCCTAACGAAAAGCCTCCCATCCCGGCGAACAGGTCGAGAACCCTAACCCGTTCACCACCAGAGTGCATTACGGCTCCCGTGCTCACAGCAGGAGGGAACTCCAGCGGAAAGAGCTCATTCGTATGCTGCACGCCAACTGCAGCCACAAACTCGGAAAACCGGACCACCGACGGAATCAGGGACTCCGCTTCGTCAGCTCGCTCAACCGTGTCGCGATGGCTGTCGAACAAATCCATCTGCCGGACAGCACCTTCTTGTGAGTCTGGGATCTGGACGGCTGGCTCTGTGTTCTGCATTTTGGATAGACGGATGGACTTCCGGAGGTGTTGAGAGTGGGACCACACCGCTAGACGAGCACTCAGCCGCCAATCCCAATCATCTTCATTGGCGTCCTTTCCCACAATCCTGCGCCCTGTTGCCACTCATCTGATTCACGCCCTCGTGCATCATACTGATAACTGCAGTACGGGCGCGGAAGACGGAACACTCTGACAGGTGACCCGGTTTAGCCCCGGCCGCGGACGGTTGGAAGCTAACATCCTTGTCGATTTCGGCCCAGAGTGGTGGTGCCTGATCACATGAGCGTTTCGACGTACGGATTCGCTCCCCACGTACGGTAGCAGGTTGAAGGGGGTAACGGCGCCCGCTGAACAAATCGCGCCTCCACAACGGTGCCGTTGCTTCGGGGGTGCGGCAGCGGACTTGAGAATCAATGGGAGTCGCCGAGCCGGCCATCGCTCCGGACGGGACACCCGCACGACAATGGGCACACATCCGTGGCTGAAGCAGAACTCTTATACGATGACATAGCACCGCGGGCATCCGCGATGATCGAGTCGATGCGCGCCTACGGCTATTCGGTTCCAACCGCGATTGCCGACCTGGTGGACAACAGCATTGCGGCCCAAGCAACGCACGTCTGGCTGCAGTTTCACTGGTCAGGAGCGAACTCGTTCATCAGCGTCACGGATGACGGCGCAGGAATGAGCGAGGGACAGCTTCGGGATGCAATGCGACTGGGTAGTACCAGCCCTCTCCACGTACGCGATCCGAAGGACCTTGGGCGATTTGGGCTCGGGCTGAAAACGGCCTCCCTCTCGCAGTGCCGGCGGTTAACAGTCGCTTCGCGACAGTCACCCGGAACGGATGCAGTCCGCCGCTGGGATCTGGACTTCCTCGCCAGGAACCCGGAACGTGGCTGGCACCTGCTGCGTCAGGCGCATCCTGGATCCGAGACACTCGCCCAGGTTCCGGCCCACCTTGATTCCGGTACGGTGGTGCTCTGGGAATGCATGGACCGGGTCGCAGGGGATACAACCGCCGACGACGCGAAGCGCCATCAGCAATTCCGGGACACGATGGACCGGGTCGAGGCCCATCTCGCCATGGTCTTCCACCGTTATCTAACCGGCCCGAAGGCACGCCTTCGCATCCTGGTCAACAATGCGCCGGTCAAGCCCTGGGACCCATTCGTCGAAACCCACCCGGCGACACAGGTGAGCCCCGAGGAGAAGTTCAACCTTGGCACAGGCAACGAGCCGGTCCGTATTCGAGGTTTTGTACTCCCGCACAAAGACAAAATGGGAGACGACCTCCACGCGATCACATCAGGGCCCGCAGGCTGGAATGCGCAGCAGGGGTTCTATGTCTATCGCAACGACCGCCTCATCGTGGCGGGAAGCTGGCTCGGCTTGGGCGATGGCCGCCCCTGGACAAAGGAAGAGCATTACAAGCTGGCCCGCATCAGCGTGGACATCCCGAACTCAATGGACCACCTCTGGCACCTGGACGTAAAGAAGTCGAGCGCACAGCCGCCGCCGCAGATCCGCGAGTGGCTCACCGTTAGGGCGAGGCGCATCCGTAGCGACGCCCGCGCGGTATTCGCGCACCGCGGGAGCTACGGCCAGCGAGCCGAGCGCCGGGAATATGCGCGTCCGTGGAAGCCGGTCCGCAGCAACGGTACGGTTGCGTACCGCATTGATCGGGAGCACCCGGTCATCGCTGCCCTGATCGCTTCGGTTTCCGGAACGATCAGGGCGGAGCTGGATGCGGCGCTGCGGATTTTGGAGGCAACCGTTCCCGTCGAGCAGATCTGGCTCGACACGGCCGAAACCCGGGATATTCCTGCAAGTCCGTTCCGGGAAGCCACGTCGCAGCAGATGCGCATCCTCGTGGAAACCTCTTACCACGCGATTCGCAGAAACCGAGGGCTGCCCCACACGGAAACCGTAGACCTCATGCTTGGGCTTGAGGAGTTCGCGAATTCTGAGGCACGCGCCATCATCGGTACTCTTCCATCCAATTGACTATTTTGAACCAGAACTACAAAGCGGTTCGCACGGCGGCACAGATTCAGGTGCAGCTGAAGCTGAACGCGGGTACGACCTCTCTCGATTCCTCAGACATCCGCAACGCAGTCCTTCAGATGATCGCCGTGTTCCAGTGCGGTGACGTCGATGCGGACGCTGTGGTCGCTGACCTTGAGGCCTCCTTCCAGACCGTAATCGGCAAGGAACGCACTCTGTTCGGGGATCAGGAGGGTTACGAGCCCTGGCTCAAGAGCAAAAAAGCAGGCATAGACTGGAGATTCTGGTCACGCTACGAGCAGTACCTCCTTCAGGAGGTCGGCCTCGCCCCCGCCACTCTGGATCGGCTGGACGAAAGCACGGACCGCGTCGTCGATCTGCTGACTGATCCGACGCGTCCGGGCTCCTGGGATCGTCGTGGACTGGTTGTGGGACACGTACAGTCCGGTAAGACCGGACACTACATTGGTGTGATCTCCAAAGCCGCAGACGCTGGCTACAAGCTGATTGTAGTTCTGGCTGGTTTCCATAACAGCCTCCGCAGCCAGACGCAGATCCGCATCGAAGAAGGGTTCCTCGGCTACGACCGTAGCGTGCCGCAGGGCATGCCGACGCGGGTTGGTGTCGGTATCATCAACGATTCACCGAAGGCCAATACGATCACCACGCGGGCCGATAACGGGGACTTCCGCCGTCCTGTTGCTGAGAGCTTCAGCATCGCCCCCGGCGGTCCTCCCCTTGTATTCGTCATCAAGAAGAACGGCGGGGTGCTGAAGAACCTGCTGAAGTGGGTGCGATGGGCGGCAAACGCCCAGGATGAGCAGGGACGTCCGTACGTTCGCGATGTTCCACTCCTTGTTATCGACGACGAGGCGGATCAGGGCTCGGTCAACACGAAAAAGGGTGACATTGACACAGTTACTGGCACACCGGACCCGGATTTCGATCCTGCCGTTCTGAACGGGAGGATTCGGGAGTTGTTGCATCTGTTTGAGCAGAGCGCATACATCGGTTACACCGCGACGCCATTCGCGAACATCTTCATTCACGAGGAAGCAAAAACCGAGGACGAGGGGGAGGATCTTTTTCCCCGTAGTTTCATCGTCGCACTCCCTACTCCCTCCAACTACGTAGGACCGGGAAGGGTTTTCGGGTATGAGCCCGACGAAGGTCCGCCCGTACCCGGCCTGCCGATCGTACGCCTGGTGAAGGATCACGCCGCGACGCTCGACCTAGACGAACGCCAGGGGTGGATCCCCCCCAAGCACACCCAGAACCATGTCCCTCAAGTGGAAGGAGAGGAAACTCTGCCGGAGTCGCTGACCGAGGCGATTCGTGCGTTCGTACTCGTCTGCGCGTCTCGCCTCGCCCGGCAGCAGGGGAGCGCGCACAACTCGATGCTGGTACACGTCACCCGATTTACGGAAGTGCAGCGCCAGGTCACCGCACAGGTGAAAGCGGAACTCCGACAGGTTCAGCAGCGTCTGCGGCGCGGGGATGGAGACTCCCCTTATCAGATCCGGAAGGAGCTCCAGAAACTCTGGGAATCCGATTTCATTCCGACGACTGAACAGATCGTCGCCCAGGATCCCACGCAGGATCTACCGATCCACACGTGGGACGTGATCGAGCCGTTCCTGGAACAGGCTGCACAATCGATCAGCGTCCGCGAGATCAACGGGAAGGCGGGTGAGGTTCTGGACTACGTAAAGCACCAGAACACCGGACTGAACGTAATTGCGATCGGTGGGGATAAGCTCTCTCGCGGTCTGACGCTCGAGGGTCTGTCGGTCAGCTATTTCCTGCGCGCCTCTCGTATGTATGACACCCTGATGCAAATGGGTCGGTGGTTCGGTTACCGGCCCGGATACCTGGATCTGTGCCGGCTCTACACGACACCGGACATGACCGAGTGGTTCTCACACATCGCTCGTGCCAGTGAAGAGCTCCGAGAGGACTTCGATCGCATGGCCCTGAGCGGCGGAACTCCTCTCGACTTCGGCCACCGTGTTCAGTCGCATCCGATGATGATGGTCACGTCGCAGGTCAAAATGCGACATGGAACCACAATCAACGTGAGCTATCAGGGCGACATCAGCGAAACGATTAACTTCTGGCGCACCCGCCCGAAGCTTGAGCGTAACTGGAAGGCTGCCGAACTGCTGATCAGTACCGTGGAATCGGCCAGGAAGCTTCCCGTACTGCTGGGCGATCCGCCCCCGGTGAGCGGGATCGGCGCCTGGCGCTGGGATGACGTGTCGGCGGATGCCGTGCTCGAGTTCCTGACCGCGTACCAGGAGCACGGGGCCTCAAAGAAGGTCAAGACTAAGCTGCTCGCCGACTACATCAGGGCGGAGCTCAAGCATGACCGGTTGGTGCGCTGGACCGTGATGATCGCGAGCGGCAACTCCCCTGAGCCTCCTCGTGAACTCGGCTCCGCGCGTTTCCGCCTCGTCGAGCGCAGCTGGCATCTCACGATGACCAGCGAGAGCAGCGCGCTTACGGAGAAGCAGCAGCTGATTGCCAGCGGTCAGTACCGTATCCGCCGGCTGGTGAGCCCTGCGGACGAGACGAGCGACCTTTCAGATCGCGAATGGGAGCACGCTCTGCAGCTCTCAAAAGCGGTCTGGGCGAAGGACCCTGAAAAGCGTGTAGAACCTGATCGTCCGGCGGGGCGTGACATCCGCCGAGTACGCACGCCTGACCGCGGCCTGCTGATGCTTTACCCACTCGACCCGACAGATCGGGACAAGATAACGGGTACGGACAAGGTGGAAACCGGAGCCCAGGACATCCCGGTGCTCGGCTTCGCGATCAGCTTCCCGTACGTCGATCCGGATAAGGCTTCGAAGGTTCAGTACGTCGTCGGCAATGTGTACTACAAGCAGGAGTTCGGTCAGTACGAAGGGGACGACGAGGTCGAGCCATGACCTCGGTGCGCGGGATCTGGGATCGTTTGCAGGTAGAGGGGGAGGGATCCGAAGGCTTTGTCCGCCTCAGGCACCCGGATGTACAGGCCTGTGCGGTTTACGCCGCCCGCAGCCTCCCAAGTGGGCATGAGGCGTTGCTCCTCGAACTTCACACGGCGTCGTTGCCCGCGGATGCAGAGTTCCCTGAATCCGCGGGGATGAGCATCCATGCGGTTCCGCTTACCCCCGGTCGAAGCGGGCTGAGTAGGGTCCTGCTCACTCTCACTGATCAACGGTACCGGGACGTCTTCCAGACACTCGCAGAAGATGTCGTCCGGGGAATGCAGGGAGCAGCGGACGAGGGATCTGCCGTGCGCCTATTCATCAGCCGCGTGGCGAGATGGCAGGCCTTCCTGCGCGAGCACGGTTTCGAAGGCCTGTCAGAGGTAGCCCGGGTCGGACTGTATGGAGAACTCGACTTCTTACGCCGCGTGATCTCCGCCGGTCTCGACCCGGTTGCAGGCATTCGGGCGTGGAAGGGGTGCTTTCGCGTTCCGCATGACTTCCAGCTCGCACACGGAAGTGTGGAGATCAAAACCTCACGCGCGGCCACCCCGCACTGCTTCAAAGTGAGCAACGTCCAGCAGCTAAACGAAGCGGGGGTACCCGCTCTGTTCGTCCACTTCATCTCCGTGGACCAGAGCGAAGCCGGTGGGGAGTCGCTTCCGGAGGCGGTTGAAGCAGTCCGTAGCCACTTGAATGACTTGGCAGTCGGTGCATTCTACGACTGCCTCACCGAGTGGGGCTATCTGGACGTTCATAGGGAGCGCTACGCCACACCACGGTACAGCGTGCGTAGCACCCGATGGTTTAGAGTGGGTAACGGCTTCCCGCGCCTGCCCCCGTTCGACTTACCGGAAGGCGTGGAGAACGTGTCTTACTCTGTCGCCCTTGCCGCCTGTGCCCCCTTCGAGTGGGATAGCGAGCTGGCCCTGAACACAGTACTTGGAGTTGACCCAACCTATGACGTATGAGCAGGACCGCTATCACGAGTACCTGAACGTACTCAGGTCTCGCGTGAATGAGCGTTCGACGGAGCTGATTGGCGCGGACGATGTGGCGAGCGTGGCGTTCCGCGAAGAGGCGTTCACGTCCGTCGTGGTTGATGTGCTGGAGGAACTTGGACAGATCGCATCAGCGCAGGTGTGCTACTTCGATCGCCGGGTCGGGCGCTCCGCGGCGAAGGTGAATGGCTGGAGCGTCGATGAGGAGAACGGTGAGATAGAGCTGATCACCACCCTTTTCCGGGGACTGGGCGAGCCAGGCTCAGTCACCGCCACCGAGCTATCGCATGCCGCCCACCGCGCTGTGCGCGTGTACGATGCTGCGCGTAACGGATACCATACGGGGATGGAACCGGCATCGCAGACGTACGACATGATGCAACGGCTCCACCAGGTCTCGCCGGAGGTCACCCGCCTGCGGGTGATCGTGATTGCAGACGGCAACGCCCCGAATGGGACCGTGCCGGACATCGCCGAAAAGGACTTGGAAGTCCGCACCGATGTTTGGGATCTTCAGCGGCTCTTTCGTGCCGACTCGTCAGGCGTCGCCTACGAACCGATCGAGATCGACCTCGAAGCTCGCCTCGGGGCTCCTCTCCCCTGCCTCGTGGCCACCGCAGACAGCCAGGACTATACGAGCTATTTGGCCGTCCTGTCCGGGGATCTCCTCCACTCACTTTATCACGATTTCGGGGCGCGCCTGCTCGAGCTGAATGTTCGCTCCTTCCTACAAGCGAAGGGAAAGGTCAACCGCGGCATCCGTGATACGCTGACGAACAATCCCGGCAAGTTCATGGCGTACAACAATGGGATTTCCGCTACGGCCGAGCACGTCGAGCTTGTGCAGGACGCGGGTGGACGTGCTTCGATCCGTAGCTTGACTGGTCTACAGATCGTAAATGGTGGTCAAACGATCGCCTCTGTGCACCGGGCAAAAGCTCGCGACCGCGTGGATCTTTCGGATGTGCATGTCCAGGCGAAAATCACCCTCGTACGCCCGGAGCATATCGAGACACTGGTGCCGGACATCAGCCGCTTCGCGAACACCCAGAACAAGGTGAACGAGGCCGACTTTTCGGCCAATCACCCATTCCATGTCCGAATCCAGCAACTCTCTCAGACGATCTGGGCTCCTGGAGAACAGACCCGGTGGTTCTACGAGCGTGCCCGGGGTCAATACGAGGTCGCACGAACGAGGGAGGGAACCACGGAAGCTCGTCTGCGGAAATTTGATGCTGCAACGCCGGCACACCAGCGTTTCGGCAAAATTGACCTTGCGAAGTACCTGAACAGCTGGGATGCGCTTCCCCACACCGTCAGCCTCGGCAATCAGAAAAACTTTGTGGAGTTCATGCAGCGGCTCGGTCGTGTACATGGCAGGGATTGGGAACCCGGCGAAGCATACTACCGGAATCTGATCGCGGCCGGCATCGTATTCCGGCGCGTCGAGAAGATCGCGAGGAAGTACAAGTTCCCGGCATATCGCGCTAATGCGATCACCTACACCGTCGCTCTACTCTCCTACCGAACCGCTGGGCGCGTTGACCTCGACCGCATCTGGCTGGCACAGGACGTGTCAGCGGCCCTATCCGGCTGCCTCGACGAGTGGATGCCGCGAGTATATGACGAGATCGTCTCGTCGGCCAATGGTCGAAATGTCACTGAGTGGGCGAAGAAGCCTGATTGCTGGCGACAGCTCCAAACGCTCGACGTTTCCGTTCCGGATGCACTGGAATGCGAACTCGCCGCAGGGCAGGCACTCCCGAACGTAGGTGCCCTGAGCGAACGGACCGGCGCGGGCCTCACCGCAACTGACCGGGAGCACATCGCGCGTGTGATGCAGATCGAGCCCGCTGAATGGCTGCACCTCTGCGCATGGGGCGCCCAAACACAGGAGCTAAAGGAGTGGCAAACTGGGATCGCAGGGACCCTAGCTACTTACGCTGCGGCTGGGTGGGTGAAAGTGCCGTCAAAAAAGCAGGCATTCCAAGCTATTGAAATCCTCAGGATCGCTGACCAATGCGGAGGGAGGCTGCAGGATGAAGAGGTGGTTTGAGGGGATTGGGCTCACCGCAGAGTCCCTCGGATGTGCGCCCGAAGACGACACGTTTACCGAAACCGTGAGCCTTTAGCGATGTGAGCACCCCCCGCTCCGTTCAGCGTGGGATTGTACCGCATTCGCAAAACCCTGTCCCCCCGCCCCCGCACGCCCCTACATTGCGCGTACCCCCCGCCCCAGCCCACACCCCGCCTGACCCCCATGCCCACACTGATCGGCGTACCGCGCGAGACCGCGCGCGGCGAGCGGCGCGTTGCACTGGTCCCGGAGGTGGTGGGGCGGCTGGTGATGCTGGGGTTCGGGGTGGTGGTGGAGGGCGGCGCGGGGATGGGGGCGTTCCACGGCGACGACGCGTACCGCGCGGCCGGGGCGCGCGTGGGGGAGCGCGCGGAGGCGCTGGGGGCGGACGTGGTGGCGTGCGTGGGCCCACCCGACGACCCGCAGCACCTCCGCGCGGAGGCGGCGCTGGTGGGGATGCTGCGGCCGCTGGACGACGCGGAGCGGATGCGGCGGCTGGCGCGCACGGGGGTGATGGCCATCGCGCTGGAGATGGTGCCGCGCATCAGCCGCGCGCAGAAGATGGACGCGCTCTCCGCCATGGCCACCGTGGCCGGCTACCGCGCCGTGCTGCTGGCGGCCGAGGCGCTCCCGCGCTTCTTCCCCCTCCTCACCACGGCCGCGGGCACGGTGCGGCCGGCCAGGGTGCTGGTGCTGGGCGCCGGAGTCGCGGGGCTGCAGGCCATCGCCACCGCGCGCCGGCTGGGCGCGCAGGTGTCCGCGTACGACGTGCGCGCCGCCGCGGCCGAGGAGGCGCGCTCGCTGGGCGCCAGGTTCGTGGAGCTGGCGCTGGACACCGCGGGCACCGAGGGGGCCGGCGGGTACGCCGCGGCGCTGGACGAGGATCGCCAGCGGCGCCAGGTGGAGCTGCTGGGCGAGCACGTGGCCGCGTCGGACGTGGTGGTGTGCACGGCGCTGGTCCCCGGGCGGCGCGCGCCGCTGCTGGTGTCGGGCGAGGCGGTGCGGGCGATGGCGCCCGGCTCGGTGGTGGTGGACCTGGCCGCGCCCAACGGGGGGAACTGCGCCCTGACGCAGCCCGGCGCGTGGGTGCAGGCGGGGGGCGCGCGCGTGCTGGGCCCCCTCAACCTCCCCGCCGAGATGCCGATGCACGCCAGCGCGCTGTACGCCCGCACCCTGGCCGCCCTGGTCACCGAGTTCACCCGCGAGGGGCGCTTCGACCCCGACCCCGCGGACGAGATCTTCCGCGCCGCCTGCATCACCCGCGGCGGCGAGATCGTGCACGAGCGCGTCCGCGCGCTCCCCTGACCACCCGGATCACCATGCTCGAACGCTCCTGATCGTCTTCGTGCTGGCGGCCTTCGTGGGGGCCGAGGTCATCGGCAAGGTGCCCCAGACGCTGCACACTCCTCTGATGTCCGGCTCCAACGCCATCAGCGGGATCACGGTGGTGGGCGCGCTGGTGCTGGCCGGGATGGCGCCGGGGCCGCTGGCGCGGTGGCTGGGCTTCGCGGCGCTGGTGCTGGCGATGGTGAACGTGGTGGGCGGCTTCCTGGTGACCGACCGGATGCTGCGGATGTTCAGGAAAAAGGACGGCCCATGAGCACCGTCGTCAACCTGGCGTACCTGCTGGCGGCGTGCCTCTTCATCGTGGGGCTCAAGCGGCTCGGCTCGCCCGCCACCGCCCGCCGCGGCAACCAGATCGCGGCCGTGGGGATGCTGATCGCCGTCGTCGCCACCCTCCTGGCGGGCCGCATCCTGGCGCCCTGGATGATCGTGGCCGGGCTGGCGCTGGGCACCGCGCTGGGGGTGATCGTGGCCAGGCGGGTGAAGATGACGCAGATGCCGGAGATGGTGGCCGCGCTCAACGGGCTGGGCGGGGCCGCGTCGGCGCTGGTGGCCTGGGCGGAGGTGACGCGCTACCAGGCCGCCGCGGGGGAGGGGCTGGCCGGCGTCGGCTTCGCGCGGCACGGGCTGGGGGCGATGGACGCGGCCCTGGTGCTCTCCGTGCTGCTGAGCGTGCTGATCGGCGCGGTGACCTTTTCGGGGAGCGCGGTGGCGTACGGCAAGCTGAACGGGAAGCTCCCCGGCAACCCCGTCTCGTTTCCGGGGATGCGGATGGTGACCGTGCTGCTGGCGGCGGTGCTGCTGGCGGCCACGGCGTACCCGCTGTGGGCGCTGGGCGACTCGGCGTACGATCCGGGGCCGCTGGCGCTGGGGGTGGGGGCCACGGCGGGGGCGGCGCTGCTGCTGGGGGTGCTGCTGGTGATCCCCATCGGCGGAGCGGACATGCCGGTGGTGGTGGCGCTCCTCAACTCGTACTCCGCGCTGGCCGCGGCCGCCAACGGCTTCGTCCTGCGCAACTACGCGCTGCTGGTGAGCGGCGCGCTGGTGGGCGCGTCGGGGATCATCCTCAGCCGCATCATGTGCCAGGCGATGAACCGCTCGCTGCTCAGCGTGCTGGTGGGCGGCTTCGGCGGCGGCGACGCGGCGGGCGACGCGCGCTCCGCCACCGGGCTGTCCGTGCGCACCATCGCGCCGGACGACGCGGCGGTGCTGCTGGGGTACGCGGGGCAGGTGGTGATCGTGCCCGGCTACGGGCTGGCAGTGGCGCAGGCGCAGCACGTGGCGCGCGAGCTGAGCGAGCTGCTCCTGTCGCGCGGCGCCACCGTCCGCTACGCCATCCACCCCGTGGCCGGGCGCATGCCGGGCCACATGAACGTGCTGCTGGCCGAGGCCAACGTGCCGTACGACCAGCTGTTCGAGATGGACGAGATCAACGAGCAGCTCGCCCGCACGGACGTGGTGCTGGTGATCGGCGCCAACGACGTGGTGAACCCCGCCGCGCGCACCGATCCCGCCAGCCCCATCTACGGCATGCCCATCCTGAACGTGGACCACGCCCGGAACGTCGTCGTCCTCAAGCGCAGCATGGCCGCCGGCTACTCCGGCGTGGAGAACGACCTCTTCTACCTCCCCAACACCTCCATGCTCTTCGGCGACGCCCGGAAGTCGCTGGAGGCGCTGGTGGCGGAGGTCAAGCTGGTGTAACTGATTGGCTCACACGGAGACACAGAGGCACAGAGATGAACTTCGTCTCTGTGCCTTTCTGTTTCTGCGCCGGATCACGGCCAGATCACGGGGGCGGATTAGACTCCTGTTCCACCCCGCAGCTATGTACCGGAGGTTTTATGAAACGTTTGATGCGCACCCCGCGCGTCGCCGTGTCGGGCGCGGTCGCGCTCGCCGCTCTCGGCGTGTGGGCGTACCTGATGGTGGGCTGGGCACGCATTCTCTTCTGACCCTCCCGGACGCGCCAGCACACGCGCACGTCGTCGCACGGGTGGCGGAACGTTGCGATGGATTATGGAGGCGCGGGCGGCTAGGATGGGGCACAGCGAGCACTCGCCCACGCCCCGCCGCCCATCGTGGTGAAAACGTCGCATGCCCGGGTACGGGTCGCCGCAGGCCCGGAGCTGTCGCTGCTGGGGAACCCGGCGCTGCTGGGGCAGCCGCTGATCGGGCTGCTGTGCTCGCGGCGGGTGCCGCCGGCGCTGGAGGAGCACGCGCTGGCGTGGGCCCGCTCCGCGCGCGACCTGCGCTTCCCGGTGGTGGGCGGGTTCCTGGCGCCGGTGGAGCGCCGGTGCCTGGAGATCCTGCTGGAGGGCACGCAGCCCGTGGTGGTGTGCCTGGCCCGCGGGCTGGCGGCCACGCGCATCCCGGTCCGCTGGCGCGCGCCCCTGGAACGGGGACGCCTCCTCCTCGCCACCCCGTTCGCCGACGACGTGGCGCAGCTCAGCGCCCCCGGCGCCGCCCTCCGCAACCGCGTCGTCGCCACCCTGGCCGTCCAGCTCGTGGTGCCGCACGCCACCCGCGGCGGCCAGCTCATCCGCCTGGTGCGCGAGGTCGTCGCCGCGGGCAAGACCGTGCACTCGTTCGACCACCCCGCCAACCTGCCGCTGCTGCAGGCCGGCGCGCGGTTCTGAAAGCGGAGCGGCGCCGGCGTGCAAGCTGCGGAGTTTGCTTACCCTTCTGCTTCATGTACCTTCGATGGGAGATATTGCGCCGAATCAGCCACACGACCCACGTCAGGAACTCCGCATGCGCCGACAACAGGTGCTCGATCTGCTTCATCCGCACCGGGACGAGATCCGCCGGCGGTTCCACGTCAGCTCACTCGTGCTCTTCGGGTCGCATGCGCGGGACGAAGCGAGCGATGGGAGCGACGTGGACCTCCTGGTGGACTTCGAACAGGTGCCGAGCTGGACCGAGTTCAACGAGCTGAACGATTTCCTCGAGGATCTGCTCGGGACGAAGGTCGACCTCATATCGCCCAGCAAGCTCAAGCCGCGGATGCGGCCTTACGTGGAGCGCGATTCGATCCGTGTCGCATGACTGGCGGCTGTATCTCGATGATATCGCAGAATGTTCGCGCAGGGTGCTGGGGTACACCCGTGAAATGACGTTCGAGGAGTTCCTGCGGGATACCCGCACGTATGACGCGGTCCTGCGGAACCTCGAAATCATCGGAGAAGCTAGCAAGAAGGTGCCAGCGGATGTGCGGCGCCGGTACCCCGACGTGGCCTGGTCCGAGATCGCCCGGTTCCGCGACCGGTTGGCGCATGGCTACAGAAACCTGGACGACGCGATCGTTTGGAGAACGGTGCAGGAAGACGTGAAGCCTCTGCTTCGAAAGGTCCAGCAGATCCTGGCAGTCCACGAATCAAAGCCCGGGTCATGACTCCCGGTGCGCGGTTCTAACACCAATCTTACACAGAGGCACAGAGATGAAGTCGTCTCTGTGCCTCTGTGTCTCTGTGTGACACCGCTGTTTGGCGGGCGGGGGACCGCATCTTGCCGGTGAGTCGTTTCCTGCCGCGGCGGGCAACGGCCCGCGCATCCAACGCCCCGCGAAGAGCATGATGGCTGGAGGACTGGAAGACCTGCTCGCCGGCCGCACCCTGGTGAAGCGCTACCGCATCGAAGAGGTGATCGGGCGGGGCGGGTTCGCGGTGGTGTACTGCGCGGAAGACCTGCGCCTGGGCCGCCCCACGGCCGTCAAGGTACTCGCCATCCCCGCGCCCACGCCCGAGCTGCGCGAGCAGCTCCGCGCGCGCTTCGAGCACGAGGCGCGCGCCGCCGCGTCGCTTCCCCATCACCCCAACGTGCTGCCGGTCTACGACTTCGGGACGGACCCGGAGACGGGGATCGACTTCATCGTGATGGAGCTGCTGCGCGGCGAGAACGTGGCCGCGTACCTGGCGCGCGAGGGCCGCCCGCCCCTGCCGCTGGCGCAGCGCATCCTGCGCGACGCCACCGAGGGGGTGGCGGTGGGGCACCGCAACGGGCTGATCCACCGCGACGTGAAGCCGGGGAACATCTTTTTGGCCGAGGCGCAGGGGGACCAGCCGTTCCGCGTGTGCGTGCTGGACTTCGGCATCGCGCGGCTGGTGGACGAGGACGAGGCGAGCTCCATGACGCGCACCCGCGGCGCGGCCCCGCTGTCGCCGGCGTACGCGTCGCCCGAGCAGCTTCGCGCCGACCGCGACCTGACGCCCGCGTCGGACGTGTACTCGCTGGGCGTGGTGGGATACCAGCTCCTGACGGGGCGAAAGCCGTTCGATGGCGAGCGCACCGCCGCCACGGGCGCGGAGCTGAAGCCGATCCGCTCCATCAACCCGCAGGCCCCCCCCGCGCTGGTCTCGGTGATCGAGCGCGCGATGGACCCCGACCCCGCGCGCCGCTTTCCGGACGCGGACGCCCTGGCCGCCGCGCTGGACGCCGCCGCGGAGCCGGACGACAGCGACACGCTGATCGCCACCTCCGCCCCGCCCATCGTGGACGAGGAGCGGACGGTGATCGCCCCCGACCGGCCGCGCGTCCCCGCCGCCGCGGCGATCCCCGCCGCCGTCCCGGCAGCGCCCCCGGCACCGGCACCGGCGCCCCCGCCCCGCGACCCCGCG
>CADCTW010000103.1 GCA_902805735.1 uncultured Gemmatimonadota bacterium
TGGTGCGCCGGGCGGCGCGCTCCGGGTCGTCGCCGCCGCAGGCCGCGAGCGCCAGGGCCAGCAGCGCGGCGCGGCGCGGGGAGAGGAGAGTCATGCGTCCGCCTCGGGAAAGAACAGGGTACGCTCCACCAGCTCGCAGAGGAGGTGGATCAGGGTGATGTGGGCTTCCTGGATGCGCTCGGTGGCCTGCGCGGGCACGATCAGCGAGAACGTGCAGAGGCCGGCCAGCGCCCCGCCATCGCGCCCGGTGAGCCCCACGGTGACGGCGCCGCGGGCGTGGGCGGCGTGCACGGCGCGCAGCACGTTGGCCGAGCTGCCGCTGGTGCTCAGCGCCACCAGCACGTCGCCGGGCCTCACCATCGCCTCCACCTGCCGCGCGAACGCCGACTCGAAGTCGTAGTCGTTCGCCCAGCAGGTGAGGGTGGGCCCGTCGATCATGTGGTGCGCGGGAAGGCCGGGGCGCTCGCGCTTGTAGCGGGCCACCAGCTCCTCCACCAGGTGCATCGCGTCGCAGGCGGAGCCGCCGTTTCCGCAGGCGTACAGCCGGTTGCCGGCGCGAAAGGCATCCGCCACGGCATCGGCCATGCGCAGGAGATCCGGCGCCTGGTCGCGGAGGGCCAGCTTTACCCGCGCGGACTCGTCCAGCGCGGAACGGATCAGTGCGATGCGATCGGGGATGCTCATGGGGCGTGGCAAGGGATGCGGCGGGTCGCGTGGCGGGGAATGTACAACGGCGGAGTCCCGCGCGGGAGGCTGGGGGAGGGGAATGGGGAACGGGGAACCGGGAACGGGAACCACGAACCGCGCGCCCCGCGGTGGGCGGGGCCGTTCGCTTCCGCCGTTCCCCTTATTCCTCGCACTGGCCCTCGCCGCCGCGTGCCGCGGCGACGACTCGGGCGAGATCCCCACGCTGCGGCGCATCCCGCTTCCCGCGCCCGTGACGGCGCCGGCGACCCTGGCCGTGGACGAGCGGGGGCGCGTGTGGGTGGGCCAACGGGACCGCCTGGTGGTGATGGACACGCTGGGACGGGTGGCGGCGGATTTTCCGCTTCCCGGCGCGCCCGCGCGCGTGGTGCACATGCACGGCACGCGCGTGTACGTGAGCCGCGGGCCCCGCGACCTGGCGGTGCTGGACGCGGCCACCGGCAAGGTGGTGGCGCAGCGGCGGGCCCGGCGCGACGCGCCGGTGGTGGTGGACCCGCGGGGGCGCTGGGCGTTCACGGCCGGGCGGCTGGGCGGGGTTCTGGGGCTGGACACCCTCCTCGCCACCCGCTGGGGATGGCCCGAGGCGGGGTCCACGGCCGGGGCGCTCGCCATCTCCCCCCTGGGCGACCGCGTGTACCTGGCGCTCAACGGCGACGACGAGCGGGACCTGGTGCCCGCGCTGCAGGTGCGCGACGCGTTCAGCGGGCGCATCCTCGCCACCTGGGAGGCACCGGCGCCGGTGCGGGGTCTGGAGCCCTCGGCGGACGGGCGGCTGTTCGGGTGGGACGACGACGGGGTGTTCGCCCTCCGCCACAGCGCGGCGGGGGTGGAGGAGGTGTGGCGCGTGTCGCTGCGCCGGGCCGGGCTGGAGCGGGTGGACGCGATCCACGCCTCGCCGTCGGGGGCGAAGCTGGCCGTGCTGGCGCGCGGCGAGGGGGGCGCGGTGCGGGTGCTGGACGCGGCGGACGGGCGGGTGATCGCGGGGGAAGGCGAAGCGCCCCCGGACGCCGCGTGGGACGGCCGGGGGCGCCTGCTGGTGCTGGGGGCGCGCGAGGTGCGCGTCGTCCGCTGAGCCTTAGTGGCCGGTGATGTCGTCGCCCATCTTGGCCTTCTTCGACATGACCGCCACCACGGCGAAGGGCGCCAGGTTGTAGACCAGCACCACCGACGCCGCCCCGAAGAGGAGCCAGTTCCCCGCCAGGGCCGAGTAGATCCAGGCGGCCAGCGCGGGGAGGGTGATCAGGAACCCTCCGATCAGTGCGATCTTCATCCTTCTATCTCCGGAAGCGTTTTCGCCGGTGTGGTCGAGGTTGGGCCGAAGCCGGCGGCAAGCTATGCGCCCTCGCGCGCTCCGGCAAGACTGGGGGCACCTTGCGTGCCATCCTCCTCACACGCGGCGGCTCCGCGTGCCAGCCCCCGCACACGCCTCCTCCGTTTCTCTGTGTCTCTGTGTCTCTGTGTGAGGCCTTCCTTTACCTGGATGCACCCCCGAAGCTCGCCAGGCTCACCCGCTCGGCCGCGCGGATGAAGAGCTCCACCGTGTCCAGCGCGTCTTCGAGCTGCTGCGGGAGCGGGGCGTGCACGCGGCGCCGGATGGCCGCCGCGACCTCCTCGCGCAGGATCTCGAACTCGCGCCGCACCTCGGGCTCGCCCCAATCCGCGCGGCGCCGCTGGCTTCCGTGCCGCTCCGCGATGGCCCGCTGGATCCCCAGCCCGTCGTGCAGCGCCTCCGTGTCCGCGCCCGCCGCCAGGTCGATGGAGCTGAAGGTGGCGGCCAGGTCGGACAGGAAGGAAGCCAGGTGGTCCTCCAGCTCCGCCTCGCTCAGGGCGTGCGCGCTCGGGGTGAGGGGGTCGCTCCGCAGCCGCGCCACGTACGCGTGCAGGATGCGCTCGATCTCCACGAGCACCGCGTCGCGCACCTCGTCCAGCAGCGCGGGGCGCGACGCGTCCATGTGGCCGCTGTCGGCGAGCGTGGACCCGGCCGCCTCTTCCGCCGCGGCGGGGATCCACAGGAAGAACGAGCTCCCCACCCCCGGCTGGCTGCGCACCGTGAGGTCGCCGCCCATCAGCCGCGCCAGGCGCTTGGCGATGGTCAGCCCCAGCCCCGTGCCGCCGTGCTGGCGCGTCAGGGCCATGTCCGCCTGCTCGAACGGCTCGAAGATGGCCGCCATGCTCGCGGGCTCGATCCCCGGCCCCGTATCCTCCACCCGCACGTACACCCACGGGCCGGGGCCCTGGAGCTGCGCCTCGGCGGGCGGCTGCTGCGCCGTCCCCGCGCTCACCGTGATGCGGCCGCCGGCCGGCGTGAACTTGACGGCGTTGGAGAGGAGGACCACCAGAATCTGCCGCACCCGGTCCTCGTCGCCCCAGTACGGCACGTCCGCCGCCAGCCCGGAGACGGAGTCGGAAAGGCCCACGCCCTTGGCCCCCGCCTGCAGGTGCACCATCTGCACGGCGGCCTCCACCGGCTCCTCCAGCCGCCCCACCCGCCGCGCCAGCGTCACGCGCCCCGCGTCCAGCCGCGAAAAGTCCAGCACCTCGTCGATGATCCCCAGCAGGTGCATGTTGCTGGCGCGGATGCGGGCCAGCTGCCGGCGCTGCTCGCCGTCGAGCGCGCCCGCGATCTCCAGGTCCAGGAGGTCCACGTAGCCCATCACGGCGTTGATGGGCGTGCGGATCTCGTGGCTCATGGTGGCCAGGAAGAGGCTCTTGGCCCGGTTGGCCTCCTCCGCCTGCCTGCGCGCCTCCTCCGCCTCCTCGCTGGCGGACTTCAGCACCGCGTCCGCCGCCCGGCGCGCCGTCAGGTCGCGGGTGACCTTGGCGAAGCCGATGAGCACCCCCTCGTCGTCGCGCAGCGCGGTCA
This sequence comes from uncultured Gemmatimonadota bacterium, assembly GCA_902805735.1. Taxonomy (GTDB): domain Bacteria; phylum Gemmatimonadota; class Gemmatimonadetes; order Longimicrobiales; family Longimicrobiaceae; genus Longimicrobium. The sequence goes on from CADCTW010000103.1 coordinate 3,569, forward strand.
GGCTGACCCCGGCCCAAAAGGTGGAGCCGTCTCCGCGGATGCGCTGCCCCTCGCCGGTGTACTCGCCGGTCTTGGCGGCCTCGTCCAGGTGCGCCTCCGCCGTGCCGTCTTCGGAGCCGCCGTCCGGGTACAGCATGCGCAGGTGCCCGCCCTCCGCCTCCCCCTTGGTCCACCACTTCATCAGCCGGGCCCCCTCGCCCCAGAAGGTGATGATCCCGTGCGGGTCCAGCAGGAAGATGGCGAAGTCGCGCGAGTTCTCCGCGAGCGCCGCGAACGCGCGCTGGGCCACGACGGGGGCGGCGCGGCCGGTGTAGGGGTCCCGGTCCGCGGCACGTGAGGCGCGCAGCTCGGCGGCTTCGCGCTCCATCGTCTCGCGGCCGGGGGTGCCGGGCTCGCCGGGAAGGCGCTCCGCGGCGCCGCTCGCGTTGGGGTCGGGGGCCCTGTCCGGGTCGGCCGGATGGCCCGGTTCGTAGCTGGACATGGCCGCGCGATTCGCAGATCTCGGGCCAGCGCCCGCGCCGCCCGCGGTCGTCCGCGGGTGCGTATCTCCCATGCTGGCAAGGAGATGTGCCGTTCTGTCTCCGGTCCGAAACAGGTGCCCGGCAACCGCGGGGCGTGTAATCGGGCCGGAACACGTGTTGCCCTCCCCCGGGTCTCCTCCGCGTTCCATGCGCGGGGATACATATGCTTCGGCACCAACGCCCGGAGCACGACGCAACGTACTTCGGAGAACCCATGTTGAAGCTCAGCAATCCCGTACGCTCCCTCGGCCTTGCGGCCCTCCTTTCGCTGGGAGCCAGCGCCTGCATGATGGGCGGCTCGGGCATGTCGCCGGCCATGATGCCGCACCACCAGGCGCTCCACGCCATCTCCATGGCCTCGCACATGGCCGAGATCGAAGAGAGCCAGCTCGCCCTGACGCGCGCCACCACCCAGCCGGCCCGCGAGTTCGCCCAGCGCATGGTCACCGAGCACACCGCCGCCATGCGGATGGGCGAGCAGATGATGGCCCGGATGGGGATGGGGATGATGAAGATGGAGGGGGGCGCCTCGGCCGGCATGGGCGCCAGCGGCGGCAACGTGAGCGGGAACGCCAGCGCCGGGATGGCGATGGACATGGGCCGGATGCGGGCCGCGCTGATGGCGAACCCGCACAGCCGTCCCATGGTGGAAGACCACATGCGTGCCATGCAGATGCTGCAGGGCGTGACCGGCGCCGCGTTCGACCAGGCTTACATGAACCGCCAGGTCATGGCGCACCAGATGACGCTGGCCAACATGGACCGCGTGATGGCCAGCATGGGGATGCAGGCCGAGGGCGGCTCGATGGGGGCCGGGGCGTCGGCGGGGATGAACAACGGCAGCAACGGCAACATGGCCGGGATGAATCACGGCAACATGTCGATGCCCGCCACCCGCGAGGGGATGATGATGATGCACCGCCAGGAGCGCGCGATGGTCGCCATGCACCTCCAGATGGCGCGCCAGATGTCCGCCAGGTAAACAGCGGTTTCGCGAAGGGGCACGGAGGCACGGAGACGAAGCGGTCTTCGTGCCTCTGTGCCTCTGTGTGAGGCCGCTGTTTTGCAGTCCCGCGCCGGGCAACCCCTACCGGGAGAGATGAATGAGCGTGGAGCTGCGTGGCAAAGTGGCGGTGGTTACGGGAAGCACCAAGGGGATCGGCTACGCGGTCGCCGAGGCGCTGGCCCGCGCGGGGGCGGACGTGGTGGTGTCCGCGCGCAACGAGGACGAGGTGCGCGAGGCCGCGCGCCGGCTGGAGGAAGTGGGTCCCGGGCGCGCCGTGGGGGTGCCCTGCGACGTGCGCCGCCACGACGACGTGCGGCGGCTGATCGGCGCGGCGGTGGAGCTGGGCGGGGTGGACATCCTGGTGAACAACGCCGGCGTCGGCATCTTCAGCACCGTGGACGGGATGTCGCCGGAGGAGTGGCACACGGTGATCGGCACCAACCTGGACGGCGTCTTCTTCTGCTGCCACGAAGCTATCCCGCGGCTGCGCGAGCGGGGCGGCGGGTGGATCATCAACATCGGCTCGCTGGCGGGGCGCAACGCCTTCGCGGGGGGCGCGGCGTACAACGCGTCCAAGTTCGGCCTGCTGGGCTTCAGCGAGGCGATGATGCTGGACGTGCGGCACGACGACATCCGCGTCACCTGCATCATGCCGGGGAGCGTCGCCACCCACTTCAACAACCACGACCCCAGCGACGCCGACGCCTGGAAGATCCAGCCCGAAGACATCGCCCAGATCGTGATGGACCTCATCGCCATGCCAGCGCGCACCCTGCCGTCCAAGATCGAGGTGCGCCCCTCGCGGCCCAGGTCGGGCTGAGGCGGACGGCGGGGGCTCACACGGGGCACGGAGGCACTGATCTCGGTGCCTCTGTGCTGCGCGCAACCCAGGAAGGAATCAGGATGGCGAACCACGGCAAGCCCAAAGCGGTCGTCTGGGACCTGGACGGCACCCTCTCGGACGACCGCGCCCGCGCCCACTTCGTGGAGGTGGAGGCGGGGCGCGCGCGCGACTGGCATTCGTACTTCGACGCCATCGACCAGGACCCGCCCATCGCGGCCTCCATGGAGGTGCTGCGGGCGATGCACGCCGCCGGCAACCGCATCATCTTCCTCACGGGCCGGCCGCACTACACGCGCCCCAAGACGGAGCGCTGGCTGGAGGCCAACGGCCTCTCGGAGTACGACCTGCTGGTGATGCGCCCGGAGGGGGACCGCCGCCCCGCCGGCTACTTCAAAGTGGAAGCCGTCGCCCGCCTCCGCGCCGAATACGAGCTGGTCTGCGCCTTCGAAGACCGCATCGACGTCGCCGACCACCTGCGCGAGGCCGGCATCCCCGTCTTCCTCTACGGCGCCGGCATGCAGGCCGCCGCCGAAGCCCTGGAAGCCCTCGACACCACCGAGGACGCGCTGCTGGAGGACGCCGAGAAGCGAGATTCTGGCCTGCAGTAGCACGTTGAGGCGCGGAAGCGGCCACCCCGCGAACCAACTTTTGGACCCAATTGACGCGGTATTTGCAACCGCTACCTTTCAGCCCGGGTGAAGCAATCGCCGCGGGCTTCGAGGCCGTGGCGCCGCGCAACGACCGGCCTCATTTCCTCGTGATCAGCAGAGCAGAACTGGCCGCCATCGCGCGTGCCCGCCTCGCCGACGCGGAAGCGCTTCGCCTCGCCGGCCGCTACGACAGCGCCGTCTACCTGTGCGGCTACGCGGTGGAGCTGCAGCTCAAGGCGGCCATCTGCCGCACCCTCGGCTGGGCCGGCTTTCCGTCGTCGAGCAAGGATTTCGAGAACCTCCGGAGCTTCAGGACGCACGACCTCGAAGTCCTGCTCAGCTTCACGGGCAGAGCGGACGAAGCGCGAGGAGCATACCCGAACGAGTGGGAGGAGGTTGCCACGTGGAAGCCCGAAATGAGGTACGCTCCAGATGGGAGCGCGGACGAGCCGAGGGCCCAGGCCATGCTTGCTGCTGCCACCACGCTCCTTCGCGTCCTGTAGACCCGTTCGTGTTCAAAGTGGTCGCTTTCGAGGACTACCTGGAGCGCGAGAAGGGGAAGCCGTGCCTTTTCGCATTGGTCCGGGAGCGGGGATTCCTACGCCGGTGGGAGGTGCTCCTCGCCGCGTCCTGGGCGGAGGGCAATCCTGACGCGGTTCGCCGTGAAGTGATGCGGGAGCTGGTGTCCTGGCTTGCCTATGACGAGCGTCTCGACTTCGGCGGTGTCCGGGTGCTCCCCCCTTGCGACCCCTTCGTGTGCTCCCTCCTGGAGCGGGTGAAGGGACACGAGCTGCTCCACGAGCTCCGCGCGACGGTGATCGGCGGCGTGGAGATCGAGCGCGCCTTCATCATCAACTCCTGCCGCGCCGGGTAAACGTACGCAGACGAGTTCGTCTCTGTGCCTCTGTGTCTCTGTGTGAGACCCGCCGTTCAGGGGACCGCGCCCCGCTTCGCCGCCCACACCCGAGCCACCGAGCCGCCCACCTCGCGCGTGCCCTCCACGCGGTCGTAGAGCAGGGTGAACCGGTCGCGGCGCCCCAGCACCCGCGCCGACGCGGCGGGAAGGCGCAGCCACCACCCGCGGATCAGCCAGGCGCCACCGGGGAGGCGCACGAATTCGGCACGGCCGCGGGGGGCGTACTTGTCCGGCGTCCGCACGCGCGTGTACTCCCACTCCAGGTGGCGCAGCTCCGAGCTTTTGGCGTCCAGCCAGAGCACGCCCTTCACGTCCGGCCGCTGCCGCGTGGGAACCGGCTCGAACGCGAGGCCGATCAGCCCCGCATCTGCGCCGCTCCCCTGGCGCAGGGAGAAGCAGTGCGCCGAGAGGAACCGCTGCGACAGGAGGACCTCCGCGTCGGGGCCGAAAAAGGTGACCTTGCCCCCCGTGGCCCGCACGAAGCCGAGCTGGTCCAGCTCGCCCACGGGCACGCTGGTGAACGGGATGCCGCCGATCATGCGCACCACGTTCGTAGTGTCTTCCAGGATCGAATCGTTGTGCGTCTGCGTCGTGCGGATGTAGGTAGCGAAGTCGTACCCGATGGCCGAGTCCGCTGCGGTGCGCACGGTGAGCGCGAGCGCCTTGCGTGCCTCCTCCCACACGCGCGCGAGCGCTTCGCCGCTGGTGGGCGTCGCCTCGCAGCGCGGGCGCCCGGCCGCGGACACCCCCTCCAGCGTCACCACGCGCGGCGTGATGGACAGCGAGATGACGCGCCGCTCCCCGGCAGCGAGCGAAAAGGGCGCCGAGTGGCCGCTGCGGTACCCGATCTGCCCCGCCCGCAGGCGATAGCTGCCCGCGCCAGGCGCCGTCACGCGGAAGGCGCCCGCGCTGTCCGTGGCGGCGCTGGCGGCGGGGCGTCCCGCCAGGTCCAGCAGCTCCACCAGGGCGCCCGCAGCCGTCCCGGCGCCCGTAACGGTCACGCGCCCCTGCACCTCCTGCGCGGCGAGCAGGGCGGGAACGACGGCGAGGGCGGCGCAGAGCGCGGCGAAGCGGCGGAGGTGCATGGCTGCCCGTGTGCGGGGTTGCATCGTCCCTTCATTCGTAGCATGCCCAAGCCGGCGGGGCAAGCGTACGGTTGAGCCCGTTTGCGCTCTCGCCCCGCCCCCGCCATAATCCCGCGCACCACACCGGCCGCCCGCGCGGCCGCGGCCCACGAGCGCGCCCCACGAGGAGTCATGACGGATAGCAACGCCCAGTTCCGCACCGAGCGCGACTCGCTCGGCGAGATGCAGGTGCCCGCCGACGCGCTGTACGGCGCGCAGACGCAGCGCGCGGTGGAGAACTTCCCCATCAGCGGCATCCGCTTTCCGCGGCGCTTCATCCACGCGCTGGGGACCATCAAGAAGGCCGCCGCGCAGGCCAACGCCGAGCTGGGCGAGCTGGACCGCGAAGTGGCCGACGCCATCGTGCGCGTGGCCGACGAGGTGATCGAAGGGCGGCTGGACGCCCAGTTCGTGCTGGACATCTTCCAGACGGGAAGCGGCACCTCGTCCAACATGAACACCAACGAGGTGATCGCCACCCGCGCCTCGCAGCTCCGCGAGGGGGGCACGCGCGTGCACCCCAACGACCACGTCAACATGGGGCAGAGCTCCAACGACGTGATCCCCACCGCCATGCACGTGGCCGCCCGCGTCGCCATTCACGAGGACCTGGTCCCCGCGCTGGAGCGGCTGCGCGACGCGCTGCGGGCCAAGGCGGCGGAGTTCGACGACGTGGTCAAGAGCGGGCGCACGCACCTGATGGATGCCACGCCCGTGCGGCTCGGCCAGGAGTTCGGCGGGTACGCGTCGCAGGTGGACCATGGGATCCGGCGGCTGCGCGCCGCCAGCGAAGAGCTGGCGGAGCTGGCGCTGGGCGGCACCGCGGTGGGCACGGGCACCAACGCCCTCCCGGCCTTCCCGGGGCTCGCCATCGCCCGCATCAGCGACCTCACCGGGCTGGCCTTCCGCGAGGCGGAGAACCACTTCGAGGCGCAGGGCGCCAAGGACGCCTACGTCTCCGCCTCCGGCGCGCTGAACACGCTGGCCGTGTCGCTCCTCAAGATCGCCAACGACATCCGCTGGCTGGCGAGCGGCCCCACCTCCGGCCTGGCCGAGATCACGCTGCCGGCCATCCAGCCGGGCTCGTCCATCATGCCGGGCAAGGTGAACCCGGTGATGAGCGAGGCGCTGATGATGGTGTGCGCCCAGGTGATGGGGAACCACGTGGCGGTGACGGTGGGCGGGCAGCACGGCAACTTCGAGCTGAACGTGATGATGCCCGTGATGGCCCACAACTTCCTGCAGTCCGTCGCGATCCTGGCGCAGGGCTGTGACGCCTTCCGCACCCGCGCCGTCGAAGGGATCGGGGCCAACCGCCAGCGCTGCCGCGACCTGCTGGAGCGGAACCCCTCCATCGCCACCGCCCTGAACGCGTACGTTGGCTACGACGAGGCGGCGGCCGTGGCCAAGGAGTCCGCAAAGAACTACGAGTCCGTGCGCGACGTGGTGAAGCGCCGCGGCCTCCTCTCGGACGAGCAGCTGGACCAGGTGCTCAACGTGCGCGACATGACGGAGCCGGGGATTCCCGGCGGCGGCGTGGCGGGCGGGGGCGGGGGCTGAGAAACAGCGGCCTCACACAGAGGCATAGAGACACAGAGAGAAGCATGACTCGTATGACCGCTGTACTCGCCGCGCTGCTCCTCACCGCCTGCACGATGAACATGCAGGCGGTGCGGGAGCCGTCGCGCTCCTACGCGGTGGCGACGGCGCCGCCGTGGCAGAGCATGGTGTACGCGGCGCGCACGGACAGCGGGGTGGTTGTGGTGGACCTGGGGTGGTACGGCGCGGGCAACGACCTGCGCCGCGCCCTCCGCCGCCTCGGCGCGCGCCCGGAGGACGTGACCGATGTCTTCATCACCCACACCCACCGCGACCACATCGGCGGGTGGCGGGCGGTGCGGCAGGCGCGCTTCCACCTGTCCGCGGCGGAGGCGCCGTACTTCCAGGGCGCGGCGCACCACGGCGACCTCCCCTCGCGCACCGGCGAGGCCGTGCTGGGCAACCCCGCGCCCTGGATGGGCGAGGTGCACGTGCGCCCCTTCGCGTCGGACACGGCCTTCGTGTTCGGGCGCGACACCCTGCGCGCCTACCTTCTCCCGGGCCACACGCCGGGCCACGCCGCCTACCTCTTCCGCCGCGTCCTCTTCATGGGCGACGCCTTCTCCTGGCACCTGGTCGGCGGCATCAGCCCCGCCGACGAGATCTTCACCGAGAACTCGCAGGCGAACCGCGGCAACGTGCGCGCCCTCCTCGACCGCGTGCTCCCCCTGGGCGTGGACTGGGCCTGCAACGCCCACGCGAAGTGCGTGAAGCCGGACTCGGCCTTCGTGCGCAGGATTACGAAGGGCGGGGAGTAGGCGAACGGGGAGGATGGAGCGTGCTGAGGGGGGCCCTCACCCCCCCGACCCCCGCTCTCCCGATAACGGGAGAGGGGGGCGCATTTTATCTATCCAGCCGCAGCCAGGTATCACAGGGGCCGCGGGTTGGGAGGCGCCAGTTGGTCGCATGAGCATGTGGAAATCGCCCCCTCTCCCGTTATCGGGAGAGGGGGTCGGGGGGTGAGGGCCCTCACGGCGCGAGCGACGCGTCAGTTCTGCGCGTGCCGCCCGCGCAGGGCCAGGCGGACGGCGGCGATCCCGTAGCGCGGGATGGCGAGTCCGAAGCCCACCACCACGGGGATCCCCGTGGTGCAGGCGCGCCAGAGGAGGAAGACGGTGCCCAGGCTGCCGCCCAGGTTGCCCGCGGCGCCGCTGGAGAAGGCGAGCTCGATGGCCCCCGCGCCGCCCGGCGTGGGGAGGAAGAGCTGTCCGTAGATCAGGGCAAACGAGCTCACCGCCAGCACGTGCACCGGCGGCGGCGCCGGAAGGGTCTGCGCGAGGACGGGGAGCACGGCCACGCGGCAGGCTACGCTCAGCAGCGTCAGCGGCACGCTGGCGGCGAGCGGCCATCCCAGCGCCCCCCGCACCGAGCCCCACGCGATGCGCTGCTTCGGCGGCTTCCCCAGCGCCCGCCGCCTGCGCCGCACCACCCACCAGACCCCCACGCTCAGCACCACCACCGCGACCACCCAGGGAATCGCCCACTTCACCGATTCGATGATCCCCGGCCCCACCCCCCGCCACCACCCCGGCGCGTAGAAAAGCCCCGCGATGAACGCCGCGGCGGCCACCACCACCGAGTAGCTGAGCACCTCCACCGCCAGCAGCGGGATCGCCGCCGCGATGGGCACCCCCGCGAACAGCATCCCTCCCAGCCGCGCCGGCTCCCCGCCGATGCGCAGGGGCGTGACCACGGAGGCCGCGTCGCCAAAGGCGTTCAGCACGAACACCTCGCGATACGGCAGCGGGTACCCGGCCCCCTTCAGGAAGAGCTGAATGCGCAGCGCCCGCATCGCCAGGTCTGCGGCGACGAGCAGGAGGCAGAGAGCGACGGCGGTCGCGAGCGGCAATGATCTCCAGGCGTGCGGGGAAGCGCCCTCCTGACGCAATCCCCGCACCCCGATGAGAAGTTCGCTCTCTGTGTCTCTGTGCCTCTGTGTGAGACCCCCGTTTTCAGTCCCGGATGCCGAGCTGGTCCAGGATGAACGCGTACCGGACCGCCGTCTCGCGCAGCGCGTCGTAGCGGCCGGAGGCGCCGCCGTGCCCCGCGCCCATGTTGGTGCGCAGGAGGAGGGGGTTCTGGTCGGTCTTGGTGGCGCGCAGCTTCGCCACCCACTTGGCCGGCTCCCAGTACGCCACGCGCGGGTCGTTGAGCCCGGCCGTCACCAGCATCGCCGGGTACGCCTTGCGCTCCACGTTGTCGTAGGGCGAGTAGCTCTTCATGTAGGCGTAGAACTGGGGCCGGCTGGGGTTGCCCCACTGCAGCCACTCGCCCGTGGTCAGCGGGATGGAGGCGTCCAGCATGGTGTTGATCACGTCCACGAAGGGCACGTCGGCCACCACCGCGCGGAACAGCTCGGGGCGCATGTTGACCACGGCGCCCATCAGCAGCCCCCCCGCGCTCCCCCCGCGGATGGCCAGCCGCTCGCGGCTGGTGTACCCCTCGCGCACCAGGTGCTCCGCCGAGGCGATGAAGTCCGTGAAGGTGTTGCGCTTGTTGAGCAGCTTCCCCTGGTCGTACCAGGCGCGCCCCATCTCCTGCCCGCCCCGGATGTGGGCGATGGCGTACACCACCCCGCGGTCCAGCAGGCTCAGGTTGTTGGACGAGAAGGTGGGGTCCGTGCTGCTGCCGTACGACCCGTAGGCGTACAGCAGCATGGGCCGCCGCCCGTCGCGCGCCAGCGGCTTGCGGTACACCAGGGAGATGGGCACCATCGTGCCGTCCGGCGCGCGGGCCCAGGTGCGCTCGGTGGCGTAGCGCGAGGGATCGTGGCCGCCCACGACCTCGGTGGCCTTCTTCAGCTCGCGGGTGCGGCGCGCCAGGTTGAAGTCGTACACGGTGGGCGGCGTCACCAGGGAGGTGTAGGTGAAGCGCACCGTGGGCGAGTCGAACTCCGGGTTGCTGCCGGGGCGGAAGGTGTACACCGGCTCCGGGAACTCCACCGCGTACCCGCCGCTCCCGTCCGGCCGCACCACGCGCATCGTGCGCACGGCGTTCTGCCGCTGGTACAGGACGATGTGGCCGCGGAAGACGTCGATCCCGTCCAGGAGCACGGAGTCGCTGGCGGGCACCAGGTCGCGCCAGTTCGCGGGGCGCGGGTCCGCCTCGGGGGCGGTCACCAGCTTGAAGTTGGGCGCGTTCTCGTTGGTGACGATCAGGAAGCGGTCGCCGTGGTGCTCCACCTCGTACAGCACGTCCGCCGTGCGCGGGCGCACCACGCGAAAGGTGCCCATCGGCTGGTCCGCCGGCAGGTAGCGCACCTCGGCCGAGTTGAAGCTGGTGGACGACGCCAGCAGGTAGCGCCCGTCCTTGGTCTTGGCGATCCCGATGGTGAAGAGCTCGTCCGGCTCCTCGGCCACCACGGCGTCGGCGGAGGCGGGGGTGCCCAACGTGTGGCGGAGGACGCGGTGCGGGCGGTTGGCGGCGTCGCTCTTCCCGTAGAACAGCGTGCGGTTGTCGGCCGCCCACTCCACGTTCCCGTTCACCATCTCCACCTGGTCGGGGAGGATGCGGCCGGTGGCCAGGTCCTTCACCATCAGCGTGTAGCGCTCGGCCCCCGTGGTGTCCACGGCGAAGGCGAGCCTGCGCGCGTCGGGGCTCACCTCGTACGCGCCCAGGCTGAAGTAGCGCTTCCCCTCCGCCATCGCGTTCTGGTCCAGCAGCACCTCCTCGCGCGCGCCCGGCGTCACGCGCCGGCGCGCCAGGATGGGGTACTGCTTCCCCGTTTCCGTGCGCGAGTAGTAGAGGTACCCGCCCCTCCGCTCCGGCACCGCCATGTCCGTCTCGCGGATGCGCCCCTTCATCTCCTGGAAGAGCTTCTCCTGCAGCGCCGCGGTGTGGCGCGTCATGGCCTCCGTGTACCGGTTCTCCTCTTCCAGGTAGGAGATCACCGCCGGGTCCTTGCGCTGGTCGTCGCGCAGCCAGGCGTAGTTGTCGACGCGCACGTCCCCCAGCGTGGTATCCGTCTTCGGGACGATGCGCGCCACGGGCGGCCGCGGCGTCTGCGCGGCCGCTTCGATGCCCGCGAGGGCGGTAGCCAGCACGCCGAGCGCGGCGGAACGAATCATCAGGCGCATGGACCGCGAGGGTTGAGTTTGATGGATGAAGTCCCTCCAATTCTACGGCCGGCGGGCCCCGGCGCAAGCGGCGCGAAGCTGCCGCGCGGAGTCGGACACAGCCGTGCGACGGGGCGCGGTCTCGCCCTCCGTACCAGCCGAACTCAGCGTAGGCCCTACGGATGAAGTAGCACAAGTGATTGTGCGATAAGCGGTTATGGTATATGTTGACGTGAAGGGTCCTGTCAGCCGTCGTTCTCTTTCGGTCGCCTGTCCGGGGTTTAGATGTCTCGGGTGCTGGTAGAAACCCGTTGCGCATCCATCTGCGACGGGGGTGGACAGGAGGAACTGACGCGTCGCACGACTGCCTGCGCGTCAAGGGAACCTGTGGAGGAGGAATCATGCCCCTGAAGATCTCCGGCGTCCCGGTACTCGTGGCCGCAATGACCGTCGTATTCTCCGCGGGCTGCGACGATCCCGCCGCACCCATCACGCCGGACGTGCCCCGCGCGGGCTCCTCCCTCTCCGGTGCAGACCACACGGGCACGGGCAAGTTCCAGAACCTGCACGACGAGTTTGCCCACCTGTCGGCCGTGGTGCCCGGCGGATTCGGGGGGCTGTTCTACGATGCGGGGGGCCGTCCTACCGTTTACCTGACGGATGTGAGCCAGCGCGATGTGGCCCTGGCGGCGCTCCTGCCGCTGCTCCGCGCTCGCCGGGCCTCGCTTCCTGGGGGCAGACGCCCTGACCTGGCGCACATCCAGGTCCTTCGCGGGGAGTACAGCTTCCCCGATCTGGCGCGCTGGCGCAGGGCGATCAACGGCCAGGCGGGCGGCATCCCCGGGATTCTGCTCACCGATGTAGACGAGGTGAAGAACCGCGTTGTGCTGGGGGTGGAGGACCCAGGCACCGCGGAGCAGGCGGTGGCGGACGCGGTGCGACGGCTGGGTATCCCCGCTGGCGCGGTGCTGGTGGAGCGGAGCGCGCGGCCGCGCATGACGGCCAGTTTGCAGGACGATGCCGTACCGGCGGTTTCGGGGGGCTACTGGATTCAGTGGACGGATTCGAGATTCACCGCCGGGGTGGGGATGTGCAGCCTGGGGTTCAATGCCTGGCGCAACGACCCGGTGTATGGACGGGAAGGGGTGTTCGTCACCGCTTCCCATTGCAGCCGGACCAAGTGGGCTCCCGACGCGAACAACTATTTCTACCAGTGGCGGACGAGTGGAACCCCAATCGGGTACGAGATCGCGGATCCGCGCCCCTTCAAGGCTGGGACCAATGGCGAAACCGATTGCCCCTCGGGCAGCTACTGCCGCTGGAGCGACGCCCTGGCAGCGCTGTGGACCGCGCCGCGCTGGGATTTCGGCAAGGTTGCGCACACCACCGCGCCCAACAACGGATCGCTGACGATCCATGCGACAGAGCCGGTATTCTCCATCCTCGATGAGATCGCATATCCGGTCGTCGGAGAGGAAGTACAGAGGGTCGGCAGGTCGACCGGTTGGGCCATTGGAACGGTTACGAGAACTTGCATCGACGGATATGAGGGGAACACGGTACTCCTCTGCCAGGACGATGTGGCCTACGACGTTTCGGCGGCAGGCGGCGACAGCGGCGGCCCTGTCTTTTCGGCATCGCTCTACCCTGGCTGGGTGTACCTCCGCGGCGTACAGTGGAGCGGTAGCGGTACCTTCAGCTCGATGTACAACGTGGAGATGGACCTGGGCGCCATGGAGACCATGCGGTGCGATTCCAACCCGGAGCGCCTCTGTTGAGCGGCGGGATCGCTCCGCCCAGTGTTTGGTCCGGCGGTGGCACCCGGCGGGGGGGCACCCGCGGAGGGCGGGCTGCGCTCGCGCTGCTCCTTCTCGCCGCCACGGGCTGTGCTCCGCGCAGAGTGCAGCCCGGTGCGCGCCCCGTCTCGTCGCTGCTCCGGGTGTGTGCGCTCCAGGATGGAGCGCTCGTGCAGATCGAGGCGGAGTACCGGCCGCAGACCGGGGATACCCTTGTCGCCGGACGTCCGTTCTCTGGCGAGCGTGGTGTGGCCGAGGGGTACGCGTCGCGCGAGTCCTGGTTCGTGGCGAATGAGCCGGTCCATTTTTCCAGCGTGCGCTACATCAAGCTCGGCCGCCCCCGGCGCTTCGCTCCGGGCTCGCTCCGCCGCGTCGGCGAGTACCGTGGCGTAGGGGTTTACGCGGAGGCGCAGCGGACGGTTCCGTGGGGTGCGCTTTACATCCCCACCGGCCCCGGGTGCGAGTTCCAGCCCTACCAGAGCGATTCACCGGCGGAGGGACTCCGCGGCGGGTGACGGGGCTATGGCCCGCTCCGACCGAACGACCTCGCGGACTCGAAAAGACGGTCCCCTCCCCGACGGTTGCGTCGGAGAGGGGACGTTTTGTTGACGAGCAGGGCTCTTGGCTGTTCTAGAGGTGGATCATCCGCCCATCCACCCCCAGGGCGGCTTCCTTGACCGCCTCGGGAAGCGTGGGATGCGCGTGCACCGTGCGGGCGATGTCCTCGGCGCTGGACTGGAACTCGATGGCGGTGGCGAGCTGCGCGATCAGGTCCGAGGCGCGCGGGCCGATGATGTGCGCGCCCAGCATGCGGTCCGTCTTCGCGTCGGCCAGGATCTTCACGAAGCCGTCCGTCTCGCCCATCGCCTTGGCGCGGCCGTTGGCCAGGAAGGGGAACTTGCCCGTCTTGTACTCCACCCCCCGCTCCCTGAGCTCCTCCTCGGTGGCGCCCACGGAGGCGATCTCGGGCCAGGTGTAGACGATGTTGGCGACGGCGTCGTAGTTGACGTGGCCGTGCTTCCCCGCGGCGGTCTCCACCGCGGCCACGCCCTCGTCCTCGGCCTTGTGCGCCAGCATCCGCCCGCCGATGGCGTCGCCGATGGCGAACACGTTGCCCACGCCCGTGCGGAAGTGCTCGTCCACCTGGATCACGCCGCGCTCCATGCGGATCCCCACCTCTTCGAAGCCCATCCCCTCCGTGTACGCGCGGCGCCCCACCGAGACGAGCAGGTAGTCCGCCTCGATGGGCTCCTGCCCCTCCACGCTGACGATCACTTTGTCACCCCGCCGCTCGGCGCCGGTCACGCGCGCGCCGGTGCGGATGTCGAAGCCCTGCTTGCGGAAGACGCGGTCCGCCGTCTTCACCACCTCGCCGTCCAGCCCCGTGAGGATGCTGGGCATCGCCTCCAGGATGGTCACCCTGGCGCCCAGCCGCAGCCACACGCTCCCCAGCTCCATCCCGATCACGCCGCCGCCCACGATCACCAGGTGCTCGGGCACGGCGGGAATGAACTGCGCCCCGGTGGAGTCGATGATGCGCTCGTGGTCGAACTTCAGGAAGGGGAGCTCCACGGGCACGGAGCCCGGCGCCAGGATGATCGTCTTGCCGCGCACCGTCTGGGTGCCGTTCTCGCCCGTCACCTCGATGGTCTCGGGCGAGGTCATGCGCCCGAAGCCCCGGATCCACTCGATCTTGTTCTTCCGGAAGAGCCCCGCCACCCCCTGCGTGAGCGACTTCACCACGCCGTCCTTGCGGGCGAGCATGGTGGGCACGTCCACGGTGGCGCCCTCCACGCGGATTCCGTGCAGCTCCGCCTTGTGCCGGATCTGCTCGAAGAGCTCCGACGAGTCGAGCAGCGCCTTGCTGGGAATGCAACCCACCCGCAGGCACGTCCCCCCCAGCGCCGGCTCCTTTTCGATGCACGCCGTCTTGAACCCCAGCTGCGCAGCGCGGATCGCCGCCACGTACCCTCCGGGCCCCCCGCCGAGCACCACCAGGTCGAAATTCAGTTCGTCAGCCATGTATGGAATATCCTCTGACTCCAGAGGCACAGAGACGACTTCTTCTCTGTGCCTCTGTGTCTCTGTGTGAGCCCCGCCGTTCAGATGCCCAGCCACGCGCGGAGGGCCTGGTCCAGTTGCTTGCCGTCAGCCGGCCGCAGCATTCCGACCTTCTTGGCGACCAGCGACGAATGGATGGTATACACCCCACGCTTCACGGCGGTCGCCACGTGCAGCCCGCTCTGCGCCCATTCCGCCAGCACGAACTCGCCGGGAAAGAGGCCCGTGGTGCGGCTGGTGAGCGGAGTGAGCAGCAGGTCCGCGGAGGGGTGGCTGGCGCTTACCACGACCGCCGGGCGCACCTTCGCGCCCGACAAGTCCGAGAATGGATAGCGCACGAGCACGACGTCGTGCCTAGAGGAGCTGGCCATAGACGTCGTCCTCCGGATTGTTCCAGACGGATTCCAGGGACGGCTGGCTGGCATCCCTCCAGAAGTCGCCTTCGTCCTCCTGGACCACTGTCACCAGCACCCGCGTGCCCTCGGGAAGGTCGAGCCGGTCCAGCGGCTCGATCCTCCCGTCGTGAACGACTGCCCGCAGGGCGTTCTGCATGATCATCCCTCCAGCAGGAGCGTGACCGGGTCTTCGATCATCCGCTTCACGGTCACCAGGAAGCGCACCGCCTCGCTGCCGTCCACGATGCGGTGGTCGTAGGTGAGGGCGACGAACATGATGGGGCGGATCTCCACGGAGCCGTTCACGGCGACGGGGCGCTCCACGATGTTGTGCATCCCCAGGATCCCCACCTGCGGCGGGTTGAGGATGGGCGTGGAGAGCATGGAGCCGAAGGTGCCGCCGTTGGTGATGGTGAAGGTGCCGCCCTGCAGCTCCTCCAGCGCCAGCTTCCCGTCGCGCGCCCTGGTCCCCAGCTCGGCGATCTCCTTCTCCAGCGCGGCGAAGCTCTTCTTGTCCGCGTCGCGCACCACGGGCACTACCAGCCCCTCCTCGGCGCCTACGGCGATGCCGATGTCGTAGTGCTGCTTCAGCACCATCTCGTCGCCCTGGATCTCCGCGTTGATGCGCGGGAACTGCTTGAGCGCGCCCACCACGGCCTTGGCGAAGAACGACATGAAGCCGAGCTTGATCCCGTTCTGCTTCACGAAGGCGTCCT
>CADCTW010000104.1 GCA_902805735.1 uncultured Gemmatimonadota bacterium
TCACCGCCTACATCGAGCGGCGTAACACGGAGCCGAAGCCCTTCACCTGGACAGCCTCCGTGAAGCACATCCTCGAGAAGGTCGCGAAGGCAAACGAGACTTTGGCGGCACTACACTAGGGTCGCGGGCACGCTGAGCGACCGTTTCGACCAGCTGCAGGGCGGTATTCAGATCGCGTACGAGAACGTCGCCATGTCGGTGGCGCCAACCTGCACCATCGGGTTCGTAGCCAGCAGCCGCGATCATGGCTCTGTGATCGTCACCAACGCGCACTGCAGCAATGCCCTTGGCTCCACCGATGGGACCATCTACGGGCAGCCGACGAATGTAAACAACGCGTTCGAGAGCGACTGGTTCGGCCAGGAGGTGTACGATCCCCCCCTCCTGAACAAGTACACGTGGAACTGTTTCTTCGGGTGCCGCAACTCCGACGCGAACTTCGTGAGCACCTCCATCAACGGGAGCGGCTACTCGTTCGGGAGGGGCGCCGCGCTCGGAAAGGTGGCGCGGCCGAATGGGCCCACGACGTCCATCAACGACACCAGCACCCGCATCAACACCTCGGCGCCGCAGTTGACGATCACGGGAGAGACACGGGCCTGGGCGGTGGGGAGCGCCGTGCACAAGATCGGGCGCACCACCGGGTGGACGCGGGGGTCGCTGACGTACTACTGCAAGAAGAAGCGGGGGTACTACTGCCAGGACGGCGCCAACTACGTCTTCCGCGTGGGTGACAGCGGCGCGCCCGTGTTCCGCCTCAACACCGACGGGACAATCGCGTTGATCGGGATCCACCATTCGCGGATCGGCAGCCTGGGCTACAATGAAAGCATCTACAGCCCGCTGTCGCGCGTGCGCAGGGACCTGGGCGCGCTCCAGACCTATCCAGGCGGACCCTTCTGACGGCCCCCGCAGAGGCACAGAGGCACAGAGATTAGTTCATCTCCGTGCCTTTGTTTTCCGTTGCGGATTTCACAGGCGAAGCGTCATGTAGACCTCGTCGAAGCGGCGCCCGTCGTGCTGGGTGGCCTCCGGTTCGCGGCCCCACACCGCGAAGCCGAAGCTCTCGTACAGCCGCTGCGCCTCCGGGGAGTTGGCGCTGACCGCCAGGTCGAGGAACGCGACGCCTGGCCAGCTCCGCGCCTGCGCGATCACCGCGCCCATGAGCGCTTTGCCGAGGGCCCGGCCACGGTACGCGGGCTCCACGAAGACCCCCCAGACGCGTGCCCGGTGCGAGAACTTGGGCGGTTTCGCGCGCGTGAGGCTCGCCGATGCCACCAGCACGGACTCCCTTTCCATCTCACGGCCGGGTTCCGGGGCGCGTGCCGCTTCGATGGCGAACGTGGCGTGGTGCTCCCCCGCGAACATCCCTGCAACATGAGGGACGTCGAGCGCCTCATCATCCTCGGGAGTGGCGCTGAACGCCCAGGGAGCAACAGTGAGCATCCTCAGGCGCAGGCGCACGTACCGCTCCGCATCACCCGGCCCCAAACGGATCACCGCCGGCATCAGCCCGGGTGCGGCGGGCTCACACGGCGGCACAGAGAGAAGACGTTCTTTCTCTGTGCCTCTGTGTCTCTGTGTGAGATCAATCTTCCACGAGGTACGCGATACCCCAGGCGCCTTCGCCGGCATGGGTGGCGATGATGGGGGTGCCGGGGGCGGTGATCACTTCCACGTTGCCGTAGCGCTTGCGGATCTCGGGGACCACTTCGCCCAGGATCTCGGGACAGGCGACGTGCATCACCCCGAAGCGCACCCGCTTCGTGCCGGCGGGGACCTTCTTCTCCAGGACCTCCATCATCTTGGGGAGCATGGCGCCGCGGCCACGCACCCGGTCGATGGGCACCAGCTTGCCCGCGCCGTCGATGTCCAGCACGGGCTTGATGTCCAGCAGGCTCCCCAGCCAGGCGCGCCCGCGGCCCACGCGCCCGGAGGCCAGGGCGCGCTCAAAGGTGTCCAGGACGATGAAGAAGCCGCTGCGCGAGCGGACGCGGGCCAGCTCGTCCACGATGCGGTCCGCGCTCATCCCCTGCTCGCCCAGCTCGCTGGCCTTGAGGGCGAGGAGGCCCTGGAGGAGCGAGCCGCCCAGCGAGTCGAAGAGGTGCACCTGGGCGCCGCCGTCGGCGCGCTGCTTGATGGCCGCCTGGGCGGAGGCGTAGGTGCCCGAAAGGGCGGAGGAGAGGAGGACGGCGACCACTTCCTCGCCCTCTTCGCCGGCGCGGCGGAAGCCCTCGATGAAGGCGGCCGGGGCCGGCTGCGAGGTGCTGGGGTGCGCCCCCTCGCGCAGGCGCAGCGCGAACTCCTCGGGCGACACGTCGAAGCGGTCGCGGTACGCCTTGGTGTCGAAGATCAGGTTGAGCGGCACCAGGTGGATGCCGTGGGCGCGCACGATCTCGTCGGGGAGGTCGCAGGCGGTGTCGGCCACCACCGAGATGGGGCGGCGGGCCAGCGTCATGTGCCCGCCGGCCGCCGCGCGCGCGGCCACGGCGTGCTGCGCCTGCATGTCTTCCGCCTTATGCGTGGCCAGCTCGCCCAGGGTGCGCAGGTAGTCGAACACCTCCTCCGGCTCGTCCGTGTGCACGTGGATCTTGAGGAGGTTGTCCGAGCGGATCACCACCAGCGAGTCGCCGCGCTCGCGGAGCACGGCGCGCACCTCTTCCTGCGTGGGGATGGAGGGGCCCCGCACCAGCGCCTCCGTGCAGAAGCGGAAGCGCTCGCTTTCCGTGGGATACTCCGCCGTGGCGGCGGCGAAGGCGGGCTCGGCCTCGAACTCCGGGATCTCCGCCAGGGGCGCCAGCGGGTCGCCGGCCATGAAGGACTGGATCCCCTCCAGCAGGTGCACGAAGCCCTTGGCTCCCGCGTCCACCACCCCCGCCTTCTTGAGCACGGGGAGGAGGTCCGGGGTGCTGGCCAGCGCCTCGCGGGCGCGCACCAGCAGGCGCTCGAAGAGCACCACGAAGTCGGAGTGGTGGAGGCGGTGCGCCTCGTCCGCGATGGCGCTCATGATGGTGATCATGGTGCCCTCCACCGGCTTTTCCAGCGCGCGGTACACGTGCTCGGTGGCGCTCCGGAGCGCGGCGCCGAACTCGGGCACCGACAGGCGCGGCCGCTCGCCCACCGCCTGGCTGAACCCCAGCAGGAAGTGCGATAGGATCATCCCGCAGTTGCCGCGCGCGCCCAGGATGCCGGCTTCGGCGGCCTCGCGGGCCACGGCGCCGATGGAATCGTCGCGCCCGGCGCGCAGCCGGTCCGCCACGGCGGACACGGTGAGCGCCAGGTTGGTGCCCGTGTCCCCGTCGGGAACGGGGAAGACGTTGATGCGGTTGAGGTCCGCCCGGTGACGCTGGACGTACTCGTTGGCCTGGATGAGGGCGCCGCGGAGTCCGGCGCCGTCGAGGTGCGTTACGCTCATCTGCTCTTCGTGGGCTTTCCGGTGTAGGTGCGGCGGGGGCCGCGCGACCTTCCAGGAGCCGCCGGGCGGGCTGCGTTCGGAAAGCGGGAGAAAGTGGAAGACTGACGCGCGCCGCTACCCTGCGCAAGGGTCTTGGGCCCGCGCCCTGCGCCCGCGCGGGTACGATTCTGGCCGACTCCCCGCCCCGGCCGCGCATGGCGCGGCCTGACGCCGCCGCGGCTGCTGGTTCTTTTTCGTGCCCCGTGCCGGGGTTCCCCGCGGGGAGCCGGCCGGGGTCCGCGGCGGGGCACAGGTTTCTCGACGGGAGGAGTACCGATGAAGAAGACCACTCTGGCGGCCGCGCTGCTGGCCGCCGCCACCCTGGCCGGGAGCGCGCAGGCGCAGGTGTGCGCCGGCTTCCCCACCGTGGACCGGGGCTTCTCGCTGGGCGGCCGGATCGACTTTCCGGAAGGTGGCGACGCGTTCGGCGTGGAGGCTTCCCTCAACGCGGCGGGTCCGCTCTCGGTGTTCGGCGGGTTGAACGTCCTTTCGGCGGATGGAGTCGCCGACGGCGGCGAGGACCAGTACTTCGCCGGGATCGCGCTGGAGACGCCCACGCTGGGCGCCGCGCTGGGACCGCGGGCTTCCGTCTGCCCGCAGGCGCGCTTCGAGTACATCGACCTGGGCGGCAGCTCCATCACCGGCATCCCGGTGGGCCTGGGGATCGGCGGCACCTTTGCCACCTCGCCCGCGGGGCCCACCGTGTCGCCCTACGTGATCCCGCAGGCGGTCTTCCTGCGCTTCGCCAACGACGGCGGCGGAGACGCTTCGGAGACGCAGTTCGGCCTGCGCGGCGGGGCGCTCCTGACCTTTGGGATGTTCTTTTTTGGCGGCGAGGCCAACTACCTGGGCGGCAACGACGCGGACACCACGCTCGGCCTGCGCGCCGGCGTGCGCTTCTAGTCGGTCGGGGCGGCGGTCTGCGGGCCGCCGTCCCCGCCGGACAGCGCCGGGCGTCCACCCCAGGGGACAGGGTGACGCGCGGCGGAGAGGCTAACCCTTTGTGGGGAGTGGGTTTGCGCCGCGGCACCCGGCGTGCCTTTCCCCGCCACACACGACGCTCCGCTGAATGGGGCGGCACATATACCTTGTCGTAAGGACGGATGATGAAGAAGACCACCCTTGGGCTCCTTTCCCTCGTGGCGGCCGTGACGCTGGCCGGCGGGGCGCAGGCGCAGACCGGCACCCCGCCCACTTCCCCGCTCAGCCTGGAAGTGCGCGCGGGCGCCGCGGTCCCCACCGGCGACTTCGGCGACATCGCGGAGACGGGCTTCACGGTGGGCGGCGACCTGGGCTTCATGTTCACCCCCACGCTCTCCGCGTACGTGGGCGGCACCTTCAACAGCTTCGCCGTGGATGACGAGTTCCTGGCGCTGTTGGGGCTGGGGGGCGTCCAGGCCGACGACCTTTCGTACAACCTGTACGGCGGCGAGGCGGGGCTGAAGGCGAACTTCGGGACCGGGACGGGAATGACACCCTTCCTTCGGGGCGGGGTCGTGTACTACACTGCGGAGCTGGGCGGCGACGGCCTGGGTGAGGACGCGGAGGACAACGAGTTCGAGCTGGGCTTCGAGGTGGGCGGCGGGCTCGCCCTCCCCCTGGGGCCGCGGATCTCGGTGACCCCCGCGGTGAGCTACACCGACATCGAGGACCTCAACTTCGTCCGCGCGCAGGTCGGCCTCAACATCCGCTTCTAGCCGCTCCAACCGGGAGGGTGCGGAACCGTTCCGCGCCTTCCCGAACACCCTCGCTCTCAGGACGGTCTCATGAAGAAAATCACGGCGGGCATCCTCTCGCTGGTGGCGGCCGCGGCGTTCGCGGCGCCGGCGCACGCGCAGCTTCCCAACGTCACGCCCTTCTCGTTCGAGGTGCGCGGCGGCCTCGCGTTCCCCACGGGCGACTTCGCCGAGGAGGACGAGGACGGGGAGGGAGTGGACAGCGGAATCACCTATGGCGCCAACGCCACCTTCCACTTCATGCCGATGCTGGGGATCTACGCCGGCTACACCCGGAGCGACTTCGGCGCAGGAGAAGGTTATGACATCACGGACCAGGGCTTCAACGGCGGCCTGCGCCTGGCGATCCCCACGCCCCTGATCCCCATCGACCCGTACATCAAGGCGGGCGCGGTGTACAACACGCTGGAGCTCTCGGGGAGCGAGGGGGGCATCTCGCTGAGCCTGGAGTCGGACCGCTCGCTTGGGTTCGAGGTGGGGGCGGGCGTCGGGATCGGGCTGGGCCCCAAGCTCTCGTTCACCCCGCAGGTGACGTACACCAAGTACTCGCCCAAATTCGACGACTCCCTGGTGGAAGACCTGGTGGCGGACGTGTCGCACATCCGCGTGGACGTGGGCCTGCGCATCCGCCTGTAAACGGCGCGCCGCGCACGGAGACACGGAGGCACAGAGAAGACACGATCTCCGCTGCACCGGTTTGGGGCGGGGTGCACCAAAAGGATGCAATTGCTGCACGTGTTGGCCCCACGGGGGCGTCCGCTACGGCGGGCGCCCCCGTGGGGCTTTGTTGCGGCCCGGTAAGGAGTTGGATGCTATTGCCGCTAACCTGCTCCTAATCCGGCGCGAAGGGTGCACTGCCCCAATCCGCTCAGCAGTCCACTGACCAAGCAGCGGCACATCCGCGTCTCCGCCCCGGCGGGACGCGTTCCGGTGGGCGGAACTCATCCCGGGCTCCGCACCTTTTCACCCCCTCCCACAGGGAGTGCCCGCATGCAGATTTCCCGGAAGTTCGCCCTGGCCGCGGGCGCGCTGGCCCTTTTGGCAGCGTGCGCCGACCAGCCCACGGGGGCGCGCAGCCCCGAGCCGGAGAGCCCGGCGCAGTCGCTGGACGCGGCGTTCGAGAAGGCAGGGAGAGACTTCGGCGTTCCCGCGGCGCTCCTGAAGTCGGTGGGCTACGTGGAGACGCGGTGGCAGATGGTGCGGGGTGAGAGCGAGTTCGAGGGGCAGGAGGCCGCGTTCGGCATCATGGCGCTGCGCGGCGCGCGCATCGACGAGGGCGCGCGGCTGGCCGGGGTGAGCCCGGAGGCGGTGCGCACCCAGCCCGAGGCCAACATCCGCGCCGCGGCGGCGCTGATGAGGAGCTGGGCGGACGCGTCGGGGATCGAGCGGGCGGACGTGGGGGCGTGGGCCCCGGTGGTGGCGCGCTACAGCGGCATCCCGGAGCAGGAAGGGCAGGCCATGTACGTGCACAACGACGTGTACAGCGTGCTGCGCACCGGCGCCGTGGGCAACGGCCTGGGGGCGGGGGTCACGCTTCCCGCCACGGCCGCCAAGCCGCGCTTCCCGGCTCCCGCCGGCGGCCCGCGCCTGGCGCTGGCGCCCGACTACGCGGTGAGCGGCACCATCTGGCGCCCGTCGCCCAACTACAGCACCCGCAGCACGGGGATCCACTACGTCATCATCCACACCTGCGAGAGCGGGTACAGCGGGTGCTGGAGCTGGCTGACCAACTCGTCGTCCGGCGTGTCCGCGCACTACGTGGTGAACGAGGCCGGCACGGAGATCTCGCAGCTCGTGCGCGAGTCGGACAAGGCGTGGCACATCGGCGCCAACTACGACTGCGCCAACAACGGCGGGCACGACTGCCACAACAACGGCATCCAGGCCAACAACCTGACCATCGGCATCGAGCACGGCGGCTACGCCTCGCAGACGTCGTGGCCGGTGGGGCAGATCGATTTCTCCGCGCGCCTCTCGTGCGACATCTCCAAGAGCCAGGGAATCCCGCGCGACCGCTACCACTTCGTGGGCCACGGCCAGCTCCAGCCGTACAACCGCACCGATCCGGGCGCCAACTGGCCCTGGTCGGACTACATGAACCGCATCAACTCGCACTGCGGCAGCACGTCCATCGTCATCGACAGCAACAACACCAACAACAACACCTCCGTGGCCAAGTACGAGGTGTCGGCCAACTGGTCCACCGGGAGCAGCGCCGGCTACTACGGCACGGGCTACAACTACGCCAGCACGCAGGCGATCTCGGACCCGGCGACCTTCTGGTTCTACCTGCCGGCGGCCGCCACCAAGACGATCGACGCCTGGTGGGTGGCGGGGACCAACCGCTCCTCGACCGCTCCGTACATCGCGTACGACGCCAACGGCACCAAGCTGGGCACGGTGTACGCCAACCAGCAGGCCAACGGCGGCAAGTGGAACGCCCTGGGCACGTACAACTTCTCGGCGGGTTGGAACAAGGTGCAGCTCTCGCGCTGGACCACCGAAGGGTACGTGGTGATCGCGGACGCCGTCCGCGTGCGGTAAGCCACGAATCTCACACAGAGCCACAGAGACACGGAGAGAGCACACCGCTCCGTGTCTCTGTGGCTCCGTGTGAGCCTTCTGCCTGGAACTTCACGGAGCCGCGGAGATGAAGAGAACTGCGCACATCGTGCTTGCGGCGGTGCTCCTGGCGCTGGCCGCCTGCCAGGGCGAGGGGGTCGTCGCCCCCCGCGCGGCGGAGGGGGTGATGGACAGCGGGATCGTGGACCCGGCGAAGGGGCCGGTGCGCAGGGGGTTCGTTATGGGCGAGGATGGGCCGGTGGAGATCGGCTACCAGGTGGCCAACGGGCACGCCATCTACGACGGCGACATCGGCCTGGGGCCGGCGGAGGGCATCGCCGCCACGCCGCAGGAGGCCCGCCGGCGGCCGGTGCGCCCCGCGCTGTCGCTGCACTACAGCGGCGCTTCCATCTGGAGCGACACCAAGGGGGTGATCGCGGTGCGCGAGGTGTTCTCGCCCACCAACCTGTGGGCGGCGCTCACGCAGATCGAGAAGCAGGTGCCCGGAATCAACTTCGTGCCGTACAACGGGCAGTACCATCACATCGTCGTCTATTACGGGAACGGGTCCAACTATTACAACGGCTGCTACAGCGGGGCGTGCGAGATCTACATCGGCAGCGCCAGCGCCAGCAAGCAGCTCATCATGCACGAGTTTGGGCACGGGCTGGGCTACCAGCACGAGCAGAAGCGGTGCGACCGCGGCAGCTACATCCGGATGATCGACGCCAACCCGTACCCGGACCAGTTCGCCACGGCGTGCGAATGGGTGGAGCTGGGCGGGTACGATCTCGGTTCCATCATGCACTACAACTCGCGGGAGTTCGGCCGGCTCCACTTCACGGACCTGAACGGCGCCGAGGTGTGCGGATACTGGTGCCGTACGGACCTTTCCGCCGGCGACGTGGCCGCCTGGCGGAAGCTGTACCCCGCCGCCTCCATCATCGTGGACAGCAACAACGCGAACAACGACGGCTCCGTGGCCAGGTACGAGGTCTCGGCCAACTGGAGCGTGGGGACGAGCGCCGGCTACTACGGCACCGGCTACAACTACGCGGCCACGCAGGCGATCTCGGACCCGGCGACCTTCTGGTTCTACCTGCCGTCCGCGGCCACGAAGACGATCGACGGGTGGTGGGTGGCCGGGACCAACCGCTCCACCACGGCCCCGTTCATCGCGTTCAACGCGTCGGGCGCCGAGGTGGGCCGTGTGGCGGCGAACCAGCAGGCCAACGGGGGCAAGTGGGTGGCGCTGGGTACGTGGAGCTTCTCGGCGGGGTGGAACAAGGTGCAGCTCTCGCGCTGGACCACCACCGGCTACGTGGTGATCGCCGACGCCATCCGCGTGCGGTGAGAACGGCAGCCTCACAGGGGGACACAGAGAGATGAAGACACTCCGCTCCGTCCGCATGGCGCTGCCGGCGCTGCTCCTGGCGCTTGCCGCGTGCCGCGACGACGCCACTTCGCCCGCGGTGCAGCGCCCCGCGCCCGCGGAGGAGCCGCGGCTGGCGGCGACCCCGGCCTGGGCGGAGGGACGCGCGCTCTGGGTGACGCGCTACGAGTACGACACGCCCACCAAGATCGCCGCGATCATGCAGAAGGCGGCGGACGCCAACTTCAACGTGGTGTACTTCCAGGTGCGCGGCTCGGGCGACGCGTACTACCGGTCGGCGCTGGAGCCGTGCTCGGTGGCGCTGTGCGGGTACCTGGGCGGCACCCCCACGTGGGACCCGCTGGCGGTGGCCATCCAGGAAGCGCACGCGCGCGGGCTTCAGCTCCATGCCTGGCTCAACGCGTTCTCCGGCTGGGGCGCGGGGGCGTCCACGACGTGCGCGCTGCTCAAGGAATCGGACGCGGGCAACCCGCGCCACATGCTGCTGGCGCACCCGGAGTGGCGGGTGGTGGACAACGCGGGGGTCACGCATCCCTGCCCCAACGCCGAGGAGTACGTCTACGTGTCGCCCGGGTACGCGGGGGCGCGGACGCACCTGGCGCGCGTGGCCGCCGACGTCGCGCGGCGCTACGACGTGGACGGCGTGCACCTGGACCGCATCCGCCTGCCGGGCACCAAGTGGTCGCACGACCGGGCGAGCCTGGCCGCCTTCGGCAAGGACCCGGCCGCGTACCCGGCGGACTGGGCCAACTTCCGCCGCTCGCTCGTCAACCTGGCGGTGAAGGAGGTGTACGACAGCGTGGGCGCGGTGAAGCCGAAGCTCGCGGTGTCGGGCGCCATCTGGCCCATCTACACGGACAAGTGGGGGTGGAACTCGTCGCAGGGATACTCGCAGTACCTGCAGGACCCGTACGCGTGGGCCCGCGGCGGGTACTTCGACGTGGGCGTGCCGATGACCTACTACACCATCGGCTCCACCTACTGCGGCTACGCGGACTGGGCCTGCCTCCTGGACGACCACCTGCAGCGCCTGCAGGGCTCCGGCGGGCGCCACGTGTACATCGGGATCGGGGCCAAGAACGGGGCGGCGGAGGTGGAGAAGCAGATCCGCCTGGCGCGGCAGCAGGGCGCCAAGGGCGTTTCCATCTACTCGTACGGCACGGTGGAGAGCAACGCGCTGTGGACGGTGCTCAAGAACGGCGTCTTCGCCCAGAAGGCGTCGCTCCCGCCGCAGCACTGGAAGACGGCGTGCTGCGCCGATATCATCGTAGACAACAACAACACGCGGAACAACACGGCGGTGGCGTACGCGGAGGCATCCTCCAACTGGACCTCCACCACGGCGTCGCCCGGGTACTACGCCGTGGACTACCGGTACGCGTCCACGCAGTCCATCTCCGACCCCGCGACCTTCTGGTTCTACCTCCCGGCGGGCGGCACGCGCACGGTGTCCGCCTGGTGGACTTCGGGGTCCAACCGCTCCGCCAGCGCGCCGTTCATCGCGTACGACGCCAGCGGCACCAAGCTGGGCAGCACCGCCTACGCCAACCAGCAGCTCAACGGCGGAAAGTGGAACGCGGTGGGGACGTGGACCTTCACCGCGGGGTGGAACAAGGTGCAGCTCTCGCGCTGGACGACCGCCGGCTACATCGTGGTGGGCGACGCCATCCGGGTGCAGTGACCGTCCGAACAGCGGGCCCACACAGAGGCACAGAGACACAGAGAGGAAGCATCTTGCTACGACGCACCTCAATGCTGGCCCTTGTCGTCCTCGCCGCCGGGTGCCGCGGCGCCGACGAGCCCGAGATGGCGTTCGTCTCCGAGCGCGCCGGGGCGCACGAGATTCGCCTGCTCACGCGCTCCGGCGAGGATCGGCCGCTGGCCGCCACGGGCGGCGGGGGGCTGTTCCCCATCGCGTTCGCGCCGGCCGGGCCGGAGCTGCTGGCCGTGCGGGTGGTGGAGACCGAGTCGGGGCCGGAGGAGCAGCTGATGCTGGTGCCGCTGGCGGGGGGAAAGCCGCGGCCGATCGGGCCGCTGGCGGCGCGGGCGCGCAACGCGTCGTGGTCGCCCGACGGCAGGTGGATCGCGTTCGAGTCCAGCGCCGAGAGCTTCCGCGACCTGTACCGCATGGACGCGGACGGCAAGGGGGTGCGCCGCCTGACGGACAACCGCGAGGGCAACTTCGAGCCCGAGGTATCGCCCGACGGCCGCTCGATCGCGTTCGTGTCCAGCCGCGACGGCGACGCGGAGGTGTACGTGATGCCCGCGGCGGGCGGCCCGGCGCGCCGCATCACCGCCTTCCACAAGGACGACTGGAACCCGCGCTGGTCCCCGGACGGGCGGCGCCTGGCCTTCCTGAGCAGCCGCGAGGGGAGCGACCGCATCTACCTGGTGAACGCGGACGGCTCGGCCACCCTGCGCCTGACCGGGCGCGGCCAGGACACCCTCCCCACCAACGAGCAGGAGATGGACCCCGCCTGGTCGCCGGACGGGCGCCAGGTGGCCTACACCTTCCGCCCCCGCGGCGGCAACCCCTCCATCCGCGTGGCCGACGTGGCGGCGGGCACGTGGCGCACCCTCTCCGACGGGCGGGGGAAGGACTGGATGCCCACCTGGTCGCCGGACGGGCGCTACATCGCCTTCTCTTCCGAGCGCGGCGGCGACACGGACCTGTACCGGATGCGCGCGGACGGCGGCGGGGTGACGCGGCTGACGGAGGCGCGCGGGGCGGACTGGCTGCCGAGGTGGGTGCGGCGATAAAAACGGGGGCTCACACAGAGACACAGAGGCACAGAGAACTTCATCTCTGTGCCTCTGTGTCTCTGTGTGAGCCCTTTTCTTCTACGGCGCCACGTCGTGAAACGTGAGCGTCTTTTCGCGCTCGGTGGTGGTGCGCAGCGTCCACTCGCTGTCGAAGAGGACGAGCGGGGCCTCCTTGGCATCGTACACCAGGGTGCGGCCGTGGCCGCCGGACAGGGCGCGGATGTCGGCCTCGGGGCCCAGCACCCAGCGCGCGAAGCGGTACGACATCGGCTCCAGGCGCGCCTTGACGCCGTACTCGTGCTCCAGGCGGTGCAGGAGCACGTCGAACTGGAGCTGGCCCACGGCGCCCACGATGGGCGTGGTTCCCGCGTACGTCTCGGAGTAGAACACCTGCGCGGCGCCCTCTTCCGAGAGCTGCTGCAGCCCCGTGTCGAGCTGCTTGCGCTTCATGGGGTCGCCGATGAGGATGCGCGAGAAGTGCTGCGGCGAGAATCGCGGGATCCCCGCGAACTCCAGGTCGCCGTTGGCCGAAAGGGTGTCGCCGATGCGCAGGTTGCCGCGGTCGTGGATGCCGATCACGTCGCCGGGCCACGCTTCCTCGATGTGCGTGCGCTCGCGGGCCAGGAACTGCGTGGGCGCCGCCAGCCGCATGGCCTTGCCCGTGCGCACGTGCTTCACCTGCATCCCCGCCTCGAAGTGCCCGCTGCACACCCGCACGAAGGCGATGCGGTCGCGGTGCTTGGGATCCATGTTCGCCTGGATCTTGAACACGAAGCCCGTGAAGTGCGGGTCCTCCGGCTCCACCGTGCCCGTGCTGGCCTCGCGCGAGGTGGGCGAGGGGGCCAGCTCCAGGAACTTGGCCAGGAACGGCTCCACCCCGAAATTGGTGAGCGCGCTGCCAAAGAAGGTGGGCGACACCTCGCCGCGCAGGAACGCTTCGGGGCTGAACTCCTCGCCCGCCATGTCCAGCAGCTCCACGTCGTTCATGAGCTGCTCGTACGCGCTGTCGCCGATGCGCTCGTGCACGTCCGGGTCGTCCAGCGTCACCACGTCCGTCTCCACGCGGCTGGAGCCGTGGTCCTCGCCCTTTTCGAACAGGTGGATGCGGCGCGTGTCGCGGTTGTACACCCCCACGAAGCGGTCGCCCGAGGTGATGGGCCAGGTCACCGGGTAGCACTTCAGCCCCAGGTCGCGCTCCACGTCGTCCAGCAGCTGCAGCGGGTCCGCGCCGGGGCGGTCGCACTTGTTGACGAAGGTGAAGATGGGCGTGCGCCGGCGGTGGCAGACCTCGAAGAGCTGCCGCGTCCGCTCCTCCACGCCCTTGCGGTTGTCCAGCAGCATCACCGCGCTGTCGGCCGCGATCAGGGTGCGGTACGTGTCTTCCGAGAAGTCCGCGTGCCCCGGGGTGTCCAGCAGGTTGACCGCGCGCCCCAGGTACTCGAACTGGAGGACGGAGGAGGTCACGGAGATGCCGCGCTCCTGCTCCATCTGCATCCAGTCCGAGGTGGCGTGGCGCGCGGCGCGGCGCGCCTTCACGCTCCCGGCAAGGTGGATGGCCCCGCCGTACAGGAGGAGCTTCTCCGTGAGCGTGGTCTTCCCGGCGTCCGGGTGGCTGATAATGGCGAAGGTCCGCCGGCGGCGGACCTCGTCTGCGATGGCGGTCATTTTCGTCCGTGCATTCGGCGCATGTCGTTTCAGTACAGGAATCTAACACCGGCCGCGGCTTCACTCAACGGCGGCTCACACAGAGGCACAGAGACACAGAGAAACAGAGACACGGAGAACATGAGACTTGGCGAGCTTTACATGGCGTCCGACGCCGATCCGGCGCCGATCGTGGAGTTCGTGCGGTGGCTGGCGGAGAGCTACGGCCTGCCGCAGCCACTGCACGTGCTGGATGCGGGGTGCGGGCCGGGGCGGCTGCTGGGGCCGCTGGAACGGCTGCGCTGGCGGGTGACGGGGATGGAGCCGAATCCCGATTTCTTTGCGGCCGCGCGCAGGTTCGCGGAGTCCAGCCGGCGGGTGGACGTGGTGCAGGGCGGGTTCCTGGATGTAGATCAAGCCGAGGAGTTCGACCTGGTGGTGGCGATCAACAGCTCGTTCGCGCACCTCCTGGTACCCGCGGAGCGGGCCGAGGCGCTGCGGCGGATCCACGACGCGCTGCGGCCCGGGGGCGTGGTGTTCATCGACCTCCCCAACTTCGTGTGGATCCTCCGGAACTACCGCCAGCCGGAGCCGTACACGTTCACCGCGCAGGGCGAGACCGTGACGCTCGTCCGCCGCCACGAGATCGACTTCCACGAGGCGGCTTTCATCACCACCGACGACTACGTGTTCGAGGATGGACGGGTGGGGGACCGGCTCGTCCACGCCTACGGGATGGCGACCCTCCCGGAGCTCCGGTACCACCTGGAGGAGGCCGGCTTCATCGACCTGCGCACCTTCAACGGCTACGCATCGCGCGCGGACGATCGCGTGAGCGGCCCGCGCATGCTGATCGCCGCGCGCAGGCCGTAGGATGGGCGTGCACGAGCCGGCGGAGAGGTGGTACGAGATCCGGTGGAGCCGCAACCGCCGCCACGCTACCCGAAGTCGCCGGCGGGCACTCCGGGGTCACGGCTGATCCCGAAGAACGAGTCCACGCAGGTGGACTTCGTGCGGTTGTTGCGGCGACTTCAATCGCCCGCGATGCCTCAGGCGGGGGCGCGGCAGAGGCGGGAGTGGACGACGAACCACCCCGGGCCGACCACGTAGCGCGCCACCGATTCCAGCGGCTGCCACGATCCGTCGCGGTGGCGGAAGCGGAAGCGCGAGGTGATGGGGCGCGAAGGATCGCCGCGGGCGCGCTCCACGGCGCGCAGCACCTCCGGCAGGTCTTCGTGGTGGATCAGCTCGAAGGCGTTGCGCCCCACCAGCTCATCCGGCCCGTAGCCCAGCTCCGGCTCCACCGCGCGGCTCTCGAAGCGCACGTTGCCGTCCGCCTCCAGCACGGTCACGATGTCCGGCGCGTTCTCCACCATCGCCTCGAAGTAAGCCTCGCGCTCCGCGGTCGGCAGCCGGTCGCGCTCGGCCACGCGGGCCTCCCGCTCGGCGTCGTCGCGCGAGATGCGGAGCTGCCAGAGAGCCACCCCCAGCTCGCCCAGGATCTCGTCGAAAAGCGGCCGCGCGGAGAAGGGAACCTCGTCGGTATAGCGGCGCTGAAAGCTCGCGAGCCGCGACTCGGCCAGTTCCAGGTAATCGTCCAGCGACGAGTCGCTCATGGGCATGTATCATCCCGCCAAGGGCGAAAAGGGGCGCTCTTCTCCCACGCTATGCAAACTTTGTGCATGGCGCTCACCGCCCGATGGTGATCACGCGCGCGCGGGTCACGGGCTGGGCCCGTGGGGGCTGCACCGTCACCTCGAGCAGGTACTCGCCGGGCGGGAGGCGGCGGGGCAGGCCCACGGTGGTGGAGCGGGCGAGGAGGGCGGCGCCGCCGGGCTCCTCCGTCCAGCGCATGCGCACGGGGGCCGCCGTGGGGGCCAGGCCGATGCGCTCCGCCACGCGCCGCACGCCCCCCGATTCCCGGCGCGACAGGGCCAGCGACAGGCGCAGCGAGTCCGAGCCGGGCGCGCCGCGGTACACCTCCCAGAAGAGCCCCACCCGGTCGCCCGCCCGGAAGCGGGTGCCGGGGCGCACCAGCGGCGCCGCCTCGTCCAGCGTGGCGGGGCGCGCGGCGGGGTCGGCCAGGAGGAGGATGTCGGAGATGGCCATTCCCCCCGCGGCCGGGCGCTCCAGGGCCACGGCGTAGCGGGCGCGGCCGGCGCGGCGGCTCGCCACTTCGCGCGCCTCCAGGCTGAGCATGGTGGTGCGCGCCGGCGCCGTCACCCGCAGCGCCGCGGTGGACCCCGGGGCGCGGGCGCTCCCCATCCACACCGCCGACGTGTCGCTCTCGGCGAGCACCACGGCGGCCTCGGTGACGGGCCCGGGGGGCAGGCTGTCCGCGTCCAGAGCGAGCCCGGCCACCACCACCGCCGAGTCGCCGCGGCCGAAGACGGCCACCTGGTGCGCCAGCGTGTCCATGTGCGACACGCGGTGCGGCGCGTAGGCGGTGCGCGCCTTCCGGTTCAGCATCCGCTCGCCGTCGGGCGGCACGGCGCCGAGCGGATCCCTGGCGTCCAGGCGCGGGAGGAACTCGCGGCCGTAGGGGGAGTGGTGGATGATGAGCGACGGGGGGCCGCCCGCCTGCCCCATGTCGGGCCGGATGCGCTCCCAGCCGATGGGCATGCCGAAACGCAGGACGATCTCGCGCAGGTCGTCGCCCCAGGAGATCCCCTCGGTGGTGCGGGCGCGGTCCTGCAGGCGGTCGTGCACCAGCCGGGCGAAGTGCTCCGTCTTGCGGTCGTTCCCCGGCTCCATCCACAGCGGGTCCGCCAGCCACCAGATGCGCCGCACGGCCGCTTCTCGCGCCGCCGGGTCCATGCGGCGCAGCGCGCGCGCGTCGTCGTGCTCGATCACCTGCTGGAGGTCCAGCCAGTCGCGGCGCTCGCCTTCCGGCATCGCGGCGAGCGCGGCGGTGAATGCCGTGTCCGCGGCGGGGTACTGCTGGGCCGCGTGGGCGGCGTACCCCTCCAGCGCGCGGCACCACCACGGCGTCGAGCGGCACTCGCGGGCGGCGGCCACGGCGTCGCGCGCGCCGCCCCCCTCCACCTGGTAGCGCACACGCTGCCCCGTGATCCACTCGTCGCCGGGCGCGCGCCGCGCGGCGGAGTCCAGCCGCGCCAGGAGGCGCGCGCGCGCCTCGCGCAGCGCGGCGGGCTCGGGAGGCGGATCCCACTTCGCCTCCTCGTCGTCGTACCACAGGCAGAAGCGGCCGATGATCTCGTCGCAGTCGACGCCGCCCCGCCCGCCGTCCTTGCTCCACGGCAGGTTGCGCACGCGCGTCCGCTCGAACGCGGACTGCGCCGCCCGCGCCTCGCGCACCGCGCGCGCGGAATCGGCCCGCTGCTGCGCCGCCAGCGGCGCGGCGAGCGTGGCCAACAGGGCCGCGGCGATCAAGGGTCGCATAGAGGGGCTCCGGGGGGAGGTCGTACCGCCGGAAATCGGTGCTGCACCGTCCGCGCCAGCACCGAAAACGGCGGGCTCACACAGAGACACAGAGGCACAGAGACGACTTCATCTCTGTGCCTCCGTGTCTCTGTGTGAGTAACAAAACTCGGGGCGTGTGGGTCCCCCGCGGATAGTGCCCACAGGTGAATTTCTGGACGTCAACGCGACGCCGCTGCGCCGCCGCCGCTCCGCGTCATGGCTCCTCGACGACGTACATCCTGCCCGTCGCGGTGTCGCGGTACACCCGGCCCATGTTCCGGTAGCGCCCCGCGGCCGACCCCACGGTGGGATCGGCGCCGCCCCGTGTGGTGTCTGCCTCCTGCAGCTCGCGCACGGAGCCGGACATCTGCTCCAGCAGCGCACGCGCGCGCAGCTCCGGGTCCAAGGCACGCGAGAGGTCCCACGCAGTCACCAGCGCCACCAGAAGGCCGCAGGCGAACACCAGCATCACGTCCGCCAGGTTGGCGATGCCGGTGAGCGGATCGTCCGCTTCACGCCGGAACCGCCCCCCCGCACGGCCGCGGCGGAGGCGGACCCCGCCGGGGCCGGCTTCGCGCCGCGCTCTCACACGCGCTCCCCCGCCAGAGCGCCCCCCGCAGCCTCGATGCGGTCTTCCAGATCCGCGGTGGCGCGCTGCAGGTATGCCTCGTACCAGCGCCGGCGGACGGTGGAGAGCACAAAGGCTCCCGCGCCTACCAGCAGCCCGAGGATGGTGGTGTCGAAAGCCACGGTCAGCGACTCCGCCAGGAGCCGCACCTCGCCCCGGCCCAGCCCGGCGAGCCCCGGCCCGAGTGGGATCAGGGTGCCGGCCAGCCCCAGCGCCGGGCCCAGGCGGATGAGCAGGTCGGTGCGCTCCACCGCGCCCCCCAGGCGCAGCTCCTCCTGCGCCAGCAGGCGCTCCGCGGCGAGCACCGGGTCGCGCCCCGCCAGCGCCGCGGCGGCGAGCCGCTCGATCCGCCGCGCGAGCGCCGACTGCACGTGGGCGGGGGCGCGCAGGAAGCGCCACGTTCTCCACCACTCCGCGGCAAAGGTGCCCGCCTGGTAGGCCAGGAGGAGGAGCGCCAGGAGGAGCACACCCAGCACGGGAACGAGGAGCGCCTGCGCAATGGAGTGCAGTAGGGGTGCGAGAAAGGTGGACATGGGCTCAGGAGTCTGCACGGCGGGCGCGGATTACCCCCGCCACAAAGGATGCGGCGAGGAGGGCGAGCCCGGCCACCGCTGCCCAGCCCCAGGGCGACTCCGCGGCGTGACGGGCGCGGGCGATTACCTCACGGACTGGCGAGCGGCGCTCGGGGCGGGCAGATGCGCTGGAGCCGACGGCCGCGGCGCTGGCCGTCGCCCTGGAACGCGTGCCGGGGCGGGGCGGCGCGGCCGGCTTGGCGGGAGCGGGGCTCGCCACCGCCAGCCG
>CADCTW010000105.1 GCA_902805735.1 uncultured Gemmatimonadota bacterium
ATTTCCCGCGGGATCGATCCCGTTGGAGATGGGCACCCACGGCGCGATTCGCGACAGGAGCCCCGCCATGGCCGTCTTCCAACGGGGCGCCCGCACGGCCACGCCCAGCAGCGGCGCCGAAAGGATGGCCCCGCGCAGCGGCGCCTCGGGGTGGGCCTGCAGGTAGCGGATGGCGATCAGCCCGCCCAGCGAGTGGCCCAGGAGGAACGTCGGCACGCCGGCCGGCGTTTCCCCGGCGATGCGCGCGCGAAACGCCTCGAAGTCGCGCACGAACTCGTCGAACGACCGAACGAAGCCGCGGCGGCCCTGCGAGTGGCCGTGCCCGCGATGGTCCAGCGCGTGGACGGCAACGCCGCGGCGCCCCAGGTCGGCCGCGAGGGGCGCGTAGCGGCCGGCGTGCTCGCCGAGCCCGTGCGAGATGATCAGGACGGAGCGGGGGGACGGAACCGGCCAGGAACGATAGGAAAGGCGCAGCCCGTCGGCCACGCGCAGCTCGCCCGAGCGCTCGTCCAGGCCGGCCACCCGGGTCAGCCGCGCCGCGGGGTCACGACGCGGCCCGCTTGCGGCCCAGGATGCCGAAGTCGCGCAGGTACACGTACAGCGAGTACACCGTCAGCACCACCGCGATGGCCAGCGAAACCATGGTGAACCCGGCGTGGAACTTCTGCCAGAAGCTCCAGAAGGCGGTGTCCCACGCGTTCTCGCGCGCGGCCGACTGCAGGGCGTACCAGAAGATGGCCGCGCCCACGAAGATGTTCTGGAACACCGCCTTGAGCTTTCCCGCCTTGCCCGCCGCCAGGATCACGCCGCGCTTGGCCGCGTAGCCGCGGAAGATGGTGATGAAGATCTCGCGGCCGAAGATCACGACGAGCACCCACAGAGGCAGCACGCCGCCGAACCAGGGAAACCGGGTGTGCGGCTCCCACCCGTGCGACAGCAGGTAGAACGGGATGAAGGTCAGGCCCAGCAGCAGCTTGTCGGCCAGCGGGTCCATCAGCTTGCCGAAGTCGCTCACCAGGTTGCGCGAGCGCGCCAGGTGGCCGTCCCACAGGTCGGAGAAGGCGGCCGCCAGGAACACGATGAAGCCGGCGAGCCGCCACGAGAAGGCGTCGGTCACGATCATGGGCGCCACCACCAGCGCAAGGACGATGCGCCCCAGCGTGATCGCGTTCGGAAGGTTGCGCCAGGCCATGGTGTGTCCGGTCAGCTCAGGGCTTTGATCACCAGCTTGCTCACCGCCTTCAGCGTGTCGAACACGCCGATCCCCCGCACGCCCACCGCCTCGAACGTGGGCACGTTGGTGGGGTTCAGCTCGCGCTGCAGCTCCTCGAGCGAGGAGATGTTGGGCAGGTCGCGCTTGTTGTACTGGATGACGAACGGGATCTCGCGAAGGTCCAGCCCGTACTCCGTGAGGTTGTCGTACAGGTTGTGCATGGACTCGATGTTCGCGTCCAGCCGCTCCACCTGGCTGTCGGCCACGAACACCACCCCGTCCACGCCCTTCAGGATCAGCTTTCGCGACGCGTTGTAGTACACCTGTCCGGGAACCGTGTACAGGTGAAAGCGCGTCTTGAACCCGCGGATGGACCCGAGGTCCACCGGCAGGAAGTCGAAGAAGAGCGTCCGTTCCGTTTCCGTCGCCAGCGAGATCAGCTTGCCGCGGGTGTTGGGCGCCACCTTCTCGAAGATGTACTCCAGGTTGGTGGTCTTGCCGCACAGCCCGGGGCCGTAATAGACGATCTTGCAGTTGATCTCGCGCGAGGCGTAGTTGATCATCGACATGGGGCCGTCTCCTTACAGGTCGCCGAAGAGACGGTCGATCTCGTCTTCCGCCTCGTCGGCGAAGCCGGCTTCCATGTGCACCCCCGCCTGCGCCGTCCCGCTCCGCTCGAAGATCTCGCGGAACACCTCGCTCAGCTCGCGTACCACGCCCTTCACCTTGATGCGGATCATCCCCAGCGTCGTCCGATTGTCGAAGAGCACCACCAGGATCACGCGCCGGGCCACGTCCGCCAGGTACATCGACTCGCGCTCCCCCTGGTGGAAGAGCGACGAGAACTCCGTCTCGCCGATCATGGTGGCGAGCTGGTCGTTTGCCGCGAAGTCCGCCGCGGCCAGCGACGCGAAGGCCACCGAGTCGAACTCCGGCTTCTCGCCGGAAGTGGTCACCAGCTGCCCCGCACGGTCCACCAGCAGCGCGCAGCGCGCGTTGGAGTCGTACAGGAACGCCTGCAGCATGCGGTCGATGCGGTGGAAATCGGGCTCCGCAAGGGACCAGCTCGACGAACCCACCGCCATCACGCGACCTCCGGAGCCGTACGGGCGGAAAGTGACTCCTCCAGCTGCGCGAGCACCGCCGCGGCGCGCCGCCGCAGCAGGGGACGCGGCTCCCACGCCAGGAAGTCGCGCAGCAGGAGGATGGCGTCCACCGACGCGGTCTCGCTCCCGATGTACTCGAGGGCGGCGAGGCGGCGGAGCGGGTGCGGGGAGAAGAGGTCGCGCCGGTGGCGGCTGATCTGGTCGCGGACCAGGATTACCCCCACGGCCGCGGCCGCGGCTACGGCCAGCAGGGAGACGGCCGTGGTCTGAACGATGCGCTTGCTTGCCATGGACCCGGTGAGAGCGGCGTGCCACGGGCCGGCGTCCCGGCCCGGCGACAAAGTAAGCGGCGGGCCCCAAAAGCGAAATCCCGCCCCCCCGGCCCCCGTCGTACGCGAAACCCGCGCCGCGGTGTCCATCCACCGCCGCGCGTCGCGCCGGGGGATGAATCCCCCGGCTGGAACTACGGGAAGCCCGCTGAAGCGGGCTCGGTATCCTGACCGATGCGAGCCCGCTTCAGCGGGCTTCCCGCCATTCCAGCGGGGGGTTTCAACCCCTCGCGACGGGGCCGGAACCTCCGTCCGCTCTTCTCCCTGTGTCTCTGTGCCTCTGTGTGAGCCCAGCAGTTCATCCGTCCACGCGCAGCCGCAGGTGCACCGTCGTCCCCTCGCCCGGCGTGGAATCCACCGTCACCTCGCCGCCCCAGGATTCCACCAGGCGGCGCACGATGGCCAGGCCGAGCCCCGTGCCGCTGCTCTTGGTGGAGAACTGGGGCTCGAAGACGCGGGGGAGGAGCTCCGGGGGGATGCCCTCGCCGCTGTCGGACACGTCCAGGTGCAGCCACTCGCCGCCGCCGGAAGACGCCGCGGAGATGCGGATCTCGCCGCCCGCGCCGTCCATGGCGGCGCGGGCGTTCTCCAGCAGGTTCACCAGCACCTCCTTCAGCTCGCCCACGCGGGCCCGCACGAGAGGGGCGTCCACGGGCACGTCCAGGACGTAGCGCACCTCCTCGTCGCCGCCGCCACGGTACAGGGCGAGCGTCTCGTACGCCACGCGCGCCACGTCCACGGCCTCCACCCCCGCCGCCGTCTCGGCGGGGGTGCCGAAGCGGGCGAAGGCGCGCGCGATCTCGCCCAGGCGGTCGATCTCGCCCAGCACGGCGTCGGCGTTGCGCTCCAGGATGGCGCCGAAGTCGCCGCGCCCGTCCGCGTAGGCGCGGCGGACGTGCTGCACGGCCAGCTTCATGGGGGTGAGCGGGTTCTTGATCTCGTGCGCCACCTGCCGCGCCATCTCCCCCCACGCCAGCACGCGCGCCGAGCGGATCTCGGCCGTCACGTCCTCCAGCACCAGCACCACCCCCGGCCGCCCGCTGCGCACGGGGAGGGGACGCAGGCGCAGGCGGATCACCCGCCCCTCCACCTCGCGCTCCTCGCTCCACTCGCCCGCCGCGGAGTCGGAGGCCAGGAAGGCGCGCACCGCCTGCGCCACGGCCGCGGGGAGCGGCCGGTCGTGGGGGATGGGCTCGCCGGCCTCGGGCATGCCGCCCAGGATCTGCCCGGCGCGCGGGTTGACCAGCGCCACGCGGCCGGCGGCGTCCAGCGCGATCACCCCCGTGGCGGCCTCGGCCACGATGGCCTCGGTGCGCCGCTTCTCGCCCACCAGCTCCGCCTGCGTCTCGCGGAGGCCGTGCACCATCTCGTTGAAGGCGTGGAAGAGGCGGCCGAACTCGTCGCTGCGCTCTTCCGGCAGGCGCACGGAAAGGTCGCCCTCGCCCACGCGGGCGGCGGCCTGGCTCATCCCCTCGATGGGGCGCGACAGGGCGCGGCCCACCCCCAGCGCCAGCACCACCGAGAGCACGGCGCCCAGCAGGCCGGCCAGCAGCACCACGTCCGTGAGCTCCCGCTGGCGCCGCGCGATCTCCCCCGCCGCCAGCGGGGTGGGCGACGCCAGCACGTCCGCCGCGGCCAGGCGGCGGTACGCCACCAGGTACGGCTGCCCGGCCAGCCGCCGCTCCTCGCGCTCCTCCACCGCCTCGCCCACGGCGAAGGAAAGGTACGTGGCCGGCGCCAGCCAGGTGTGGTAGAGCCCCAGGTCGATCACCTCGGGCGCGGCGGCCTCGGCCAGCACGCCGCGGTGGTAGAGGAGGAGGTCGATCCCCACGTGCTGCGCCACCTCGGCCAGGGTGGAGCCCTGCACCTCGGCCACGGCCTGCGCCAGCCCGCGCTCCGCCACCGCCTCGGCCGTCCTCACCACCTCGCGCGACAGGGCGCGGAACGCGGTGCCGCCAAAGGTGGTCATGGGGATCAGGAAGAAGCCGAAGAGCGCCATCGTCAGCCGCCCGCGGAAGCTCCACACGCCCCGCCACTGCCCCGAGGCAAGCCCCAGCGGCTCCCCGCACAGGGTGCGCGCCGCGGCCCACAGCGCCAGCAGCACCCCCAGGATCAGCACCTGCGCCAGCAGCGCCCGCGCGGCCAGGATGCCGGACGACGGCGTGGGCACCATGAGGTGCGCGTGCATGGGGCCGCTGGGGAAGCGTACCGCCGCCTCGCTGCGCCACCCGTTCTCCGCGCGCACCCAGCGCATGCCGCCGGGCGGGATGGCCGGCCGCCCCGCCGCGGGGACCAGCGAGAGCGACACGGCGTCGGCCCCGCGCTGCTCCGCCTCCCGGTCCAGGAAGCGGGCCAGCGCCGTGGAGCGCCCCAGGTACCTGCGCGGCGGGATCGCCACCGTCACCGTCTGCGCGCCGGGGAGGGCCACGGCGAGCAGGTAGTGGAGCTGGTCCGAATCGGTGAAGCGCTGCACCATGGGCTCTTCGGCCAGGCGGGCGGCCCGCAGCACCTCCACCACCCGTTCGGCGGGGATCTGCGCGTCGCTCAGGCGCAGCTCGGCCGACGGGGACTCGCCCTGCCACAGCGTCACCCGCGCCTCGTACCCCTGGTCCGCCAGCCCGCTCTCCACCCACGACTGGTAGAGGAGGCTCACCCCCTGCCGCCCCTCGCCGCCGAAGAAGAGCACGCGCTCCGCGAACTGGCGAAGCAGGAAGTCCAGGAAGGGATCGGCCTGCATCCCCAGCCGCCCCAGGTCGCGCCCGGCCTCGGAGAGGCGGGCGTTCTGGTGCATGAGCCAGAGGTGGGGAAGGGCCACCGAGCCCGCGATCCACCCCGCGAGCGCCCAGGGGAGGAGCGCCCCGCGCCCCGCCCCGCGCCGCCCGACGCCCACGCCCGCCAGCGCGAAGGGCACGGCCCACAGCGCCGCCGTCCAGGCCGGCAGCTCGCGGCCGGGACGCCACCAGAGCACCACGCCGGCCCCCAGCGCCGCCGCCAGCACCACCGCCAGCGCCACCAGCTCCCAGCGCCAGC
>CADCTW010000106.1 GCA_902805735.1 uncultured Gemmatimonadota bacterium
GCGCCGGGGGCGGCACCGCCGCCGCCGCGCCGCACGCGGCCAGCAGGACGAGCGCGGCCGTCCATGTTCTCGTCATCCCAAATCCTCCCGGGGTACCGTGTGGCGCCTTGGTGAGATATTATCGCGTCGGCACCCGGTTGCGACAGTACGAGCGTTCGACCCACCGCGCTGTGACACGGAGACACCGGGAGAGGTTCCCTCGGGCGGTGAGGTACGTAGCGGTACGTATTGGAATGGCGGCGCGGCGCGCCTATGCTGTGCGGCGGGCATCCTCTCCACCCGGTACCAGGATCCGCCATGCGCATCACCCACCCACCCCGTCTCCCCGCGCTCCTGCTCGGTGCCGCGCTGGCGGCGCTCCCCGCCGCCGCACAGGATGCGCCCATCACCGTGGACGCTTCGCACCTGCACTCCCTCCAGGGGCGGCTGGACGGGTTGGTCGGCGGGCTTCGCGCCGACGAGCGCGCGCTGTGGACCCGCCTGCTGCTGCGCGCCGCGCACGCGCCCGCCGAGGGGCCGGAGGTCCGGGTGCTCCCCGTGCTGCACATCGGCCCCGGCGGCGGCTGCGACGCGGGGATGGACGACGGACCGAACCGCAACCGCGTGGCGATCATCATCCAGGGCGGCCGAACCGCGGACGGCGGCGTCGCGCCCTCCCCGGCCAGCGGCATCATCGTGCAGGGCGGGCGGACCGCCGGCCGCACCCCTGTGGGCGGGCGCCCCGCCGCCGGCGTGGTCCGCCCCCCGGACGCGGTGTCCATCGGCCCCAAGCCGGAAGACCCCACGAGGCCGGCCCCGGAATGCCTGGCGGCGCGCCTGACGCAGCTCTCCGCGCAACTCCCGGCGGAGGAGCGCGGCGCACTGGAGTGGCTCCTGACCCGCGCCGCCGCTGTGCCCGAGTCCCAGCCCGTGACCGCGACGGCCCAAGGACGCCCCGCCACGCCCGGCGGACGGCCGGCGGGAGCTGCCGGCGTCGCCAGGCCGCTGGGCCAGCCGGGCCCGGACGGCCTGCCCGAGGGCACGGCCGTCTCGCTGCGCCAGGCGCTGGGGGTGGACGCGCTCTCCATCGGCCCCAAGCGCGAGGACCCCACACGGGGTGCGCCCACGCCGCCGGCGACGCGCTGGACCCTTCGCCACTGAGCGAGGGGTAGGTCCGACGGGAGCGGAGAACGCCCATTCCCCGCTCCCGCGCGCGCGCCCAGACCCTCACGCAGGCGAGAGGGCGATTTCCAGCCGCCCCGCCGGGAGGCCGGCACCTTCGGCACGAACGATCCACGATCGTACCCGCTTGCGATTCCTCTTTCCGATCCTCCCCTGGGTGCTCGCGCGCTTGCGCCTGTCCAGGGCGCGCTGCCACGACGCGCTTATGCTGGACGGCGGCCGCACCGTGCTCCACCTCCCCGGCGCCGCGCCGCGCCGTGCGATCCTCGCGCGCGCGTAGCCATGCACGAGCGCGCACGGCTCCTCTTCCACCTGGGCCGCTACACCCTGGCGCGCGAGGAGCTGGCGCGCACGCTGGCGGCGGACCCGGGCGACCCCTGGTCACACGCCCTGCTCGCGCTCTGCCTGGCGGGCCAGAGGGAGTGGGACGAGGCGCTGAGCGCCGCGGAGGAGGCCATCCGCACGGGACCGGACGAGCCGTTCTGCAATTACGCGCGCGCCTACGTGCTGCGCGGGCGCGGGCTTCCGGTGCCGGCCGCGCTGTCCGCGCAGGAGTCGATCCGCATCCAGCCGGACTACTTGCAGGGCTGGGTGCTCCTGGGGGAGATCCGGCTGGATCAGGAGGACTACCGGGATGCCGCGCGATGCGCCCGCGAGGGGCTGGCCGGCGACCCGGAGAACCGGGGGTGCCTGGCGGTGCTGGCGACGGCGCTCATGGAGATGGGCTACGACCGCGAGACACGCGGGGTGACCGAGGACCTCCTGCGCATCGCCCCCGAGTATGCCAACGCGCACGCGCTGGAGGCGTGGCGGCTCCTCTACCGGCTGGAGCACGACGCGGCGATCGCGCGCTTCCATGAGGCGCTGCGCCTGGACCCGGACCTGGACATCGCGGTGGGCGGGCTGCGGCGGGCGGAGGGTGAAAACGATCCCTTCAACCGCGCCTTCCAGCGGGTCCACGGCCCGCTGATCCGCCGCGTCAACCGCCTCAACCCCCACGCGCGCTGGCTCCCCACCCTCGTGATCATCTACGGCGAGCTGTTCGCCGTTCTGTTCCTCTTCACCGCCCTTGGCGTGGTGCTGTTCGCGCTTGATGACCTGTAGCGCCGGACGGAACCCTTCGCTCAGCTGAAGCCACATGCTTCGCCCGCCCCCCTCGCGCCGCAGGGCTGTTCTCGCGCACCGTGCGGGCGCGATGAACCGCGCCCCGCCGCACCGACCCGTG
Source organism: uncultured Gemmatimonadota bacterium (assembly GCA_902805735.1). Lineage (GTDB taxonomy): Bacteria > Gemmatimonadota > Gemmatimonadetes > Longimicrobiales > Longimicrobiaceae > Longimicrobium. The sequence goes on from CADCTW010000106.1 coordinate 2,387, forward strand.
GAAATCGCCTCCTCCCCCAGCAGTTTGGGGGAGGAGGTCGGGAGGAGAGGGCCCCTTCATGCGGTTGGGGGCACGGAGAACCCTCTCTCCGTGCCCCCGGGTACATCTCGTGGCCCCAACGATCAGGCGGCCATGTCCATCAGGGAGCGGATGCGGGAGGCGACCACTTCGGGGGCGCAGGGCTTGGTCAGCAGGCCGTCGCAGAGAGCATTCATCCGCTCCCGCTGGGGCGCCGAGTCCGAGCCGGTGATGGCCAGGATGCGCAGGTCGCGGCCGTACGCCCGCAGCGACTCGGCGGTCTCCACGCCGTCCAGCACGGGCATGGAGATGTCCATCAGCACCACGTCCGGGCGGTGGCGGTACACGTGCAGGATCGCCTCGCCCCCGTGCGCGGCCTCCACCACCTGGAAGCCGCAGTCCTGGAGGAACTCCGCGTACGCCACGCGCGTGGGCGCGTCATCATCCACCACCAGAATGGTCTTGCGGACCATCGGCCCCTCGCGTCAGGATCGTCGAGAAACTGCAACGCGCCGTCACAAAGCAGATTCGATACCCGCGCGCCCGGCCGGGCGGCGCACGAGGGGCCGGCGCCGCGGCTCCTGTAACGGCGTGCTGGCCGATGCATTGCACCGGTCGCCGCCGGCCGGATACGCCTCACGAAACACGGAACGAGAGATCATGGAATTTCGCTACGGGGTGGAGTCGGACGCCCCCCTGCTGGCCGACATCAACCGGCAGCTCATCGAAGACGAGTGGGACGGCGGGGGGATGTCGCTGGAACGGCTGGAGGCCCGCATGCGCCGCTGGCTCGCGGAGGGCGACTACAAGGCCGTCCTCTTCCTGGAGGATGGCGAGACGGTGGCGTATTCGCTGGTGAGCATCGAGGACGATTCCGCCTTCATCCGGCACTTCTTCGTGCTGCACGCGCACCGCGGCAAGGGCGTGGGGAGCAGGGCGATGGAGATCCTGCTGAGGGAGATCGTTCCCCCCGCCGCGAGGATCACGCTGGACGTGCTGGCGAGCAACCAGGGCGGCCACCAGTTCTGGCGCTCCGTGGGGTTCACGGACTACGCGATCCGCATGGAGCGGCTGCCGGCGGCCGGGTAAACACACAGGGAGACGCAGAGAGTGACGCTGAACGATCTGCTGCGCGGGCGGCGCGTGGTGGTGCTGGCGGGCGCCGGGTGCAGCACGGAATCGGGGATCCCGGACTACCGCGGGCCGGAGAGCATCCAGAAGGTGCGCAAGCCCGTGCAGTACCAGGAGTTCGTGCGCAGCGAGGAGGCGCGGGTGCGGTACTGGGCGCGCAGCACGGCGGGGTGGCTGCGCTTCTCCGCCGCGCTCCCCAACCCGGCGCACCACGCGCTCGCCCGGCTGGAAGCGGGCGGGGTGGTGCGCGGCATCATCACTCAGAACGTGGACGGGCTCCACCACGCGGCGGGGAGCCGGCGCGTGGTGGAGCTTCACGGCTCGCTCGCCTCCGTGCGCTGCCTCCAGTGCGCCACCGCCGTGGCGCGGACGGCGTTCCAGGAGCGGCTGCGGGCGATGAACGCGGAGTGGATGGAGCTGCTGGGCGAGGTCGTCGCCGCTCCCGACGGTGACGCGGAGCTCCCCGCGTCCGCGTTGGCGAGCTTCGGTGTGCCCGCGTGCGAGGTGTGCGGTGGCATCCTGAAGCCCGACGTCGTGTTCTTTGGCGAGAACGTGCCGGCGGAGCGGGTGCAGGAGGCCTGGCGCCTCTTCGACGAGGCGGAGGTGCTCCTGGTGGCCGGTTCGTCGCTGACCGTGTACTCCGGCCGCCGCTTCATCTACCGCGCCGAGAAGGACGGCGTCCCCATCGCCGTCATCAACCTGGGCCCCACCCGCGCCGACGAGGTGGCCGCCGCCAAGGTGGACGGCCGCCTCGGCGACGTGCTCCCGGCCCTCGCGGACGCGCTCCTCGCCCGCTGACGCATCCTCCTCCGCGTGAGCCGCTGTTGTTGACTTCCGACAGGACCATCGGCATACTGCTGTCGGGTTCCTACATCACTCTCCCGGAGGCGCCATGTCCCCCGCGTCACCCAACGACATCGTGCGGGGCACGCTGGACCTGCTGATCCTGAAAGCGCTCTCCCTGGAGCCGATGCACGGCTGGGGCGTGGCGCAGCGGCTGGAGCAGCTCTCGCGCGACGCGCTGCGCGTGGGCCAGGGCTCGCTTTACCCCGCCCTGCAGCGGCTGGAGGAAAAGGGGTGGATCGACAGCGAGTGGCGCTCCACCGAGGAGAACCGCCGCGCCAAATACTACTCGCTCACCCCCGCCGGCCGCGGCGCGCTGGGCGCCGAGGCGGAAAGCTGGCGCCGCTACGTGGACATGGTCGAGGTGATCCTCCGCACCACCTGACACCGGGACGTGGCCATGGGGTTGAAGCGCTGGAGAAAGCGCCTGCGCGCGCTCGTGCGGAGGGACGCGGTGGAGCGCGAGCTGGACGAGGAGCTGGCGTTCCACCTGGAGATGGAAACGCGCAAACACGTCCGGTCCGGGATGAGCCTGGCGGACGCGCGGCGCCGGGCCGCCATCGAGTTCGGCGGGGTGGAGAAGTACAAGGAGGAGGTGCGGGACGCGCGCGTGCTGGGCTGGGTGCCGGGGATGTCGCTGGATTTCAAGCTTGGCTACCGCATGCTGGCGCGTTATCCCGGGCTCACCGTCGTCGGGGCGCTGGCGATGGCGTTCGGGATCGCGATCGGCGCCGCCGGCTTCGAGCACGTCAAGGACCAGCTCTTCCCTCCCCTGCCCTACGCGGACGCCGGCCGCATCGTCGCCATCCACAACGTCAGCACGCGTACCACCCGCCCGGAGCCGCGCGCGCTGCACGACTTCTTCGCGTGGAGAAAGGAGCTTCGCTCGGTAGAGGGACTGAGTGTGCTGCACTCGCGCGAGCGGGGGCTGTCGCTGCGGCCGGGCGACGGCGCGGCGGTGACCGAGGCAGCCGTCAGCGCGAGCGCGTTCCGCCTGGTGCGCGCCGCGCCGCTGCTCGGCCGCCCGCTGGCCGCCGCGGACGAAGCGGCGGGAGCGCCCGCCGTAGCCGTCCTTGCACACGGCCTGTGGCAGCGGCGGTTCGGGGGCGACCCCGGCGTGGTGGGCCGCGTGGTGCGCCTGGGCGGCGAGCCGGTGACGGTGGTGGGGGTGATGCCGGAGCACTTCACCTTTTTCGTGCCGCGCACGGAGACCACGCTCCCCGCGGCGCAGGACCTGTGGGTGCCCTTTCGCCTGGACCCGGTCGCCTTCCCGCGTGGCGAGGGGCCGGCGGTGGCGGTGTTCGGCCGGCTGGTCGCGGGCGCGACGGTGGAGGCGGCGCGGGCGGAGCTGGCCACGCTGGGCGCGGGCGCGGCCGGCGAGTGGCCGGACACGCACGCGCAGCTCAGGCCGGAGGTGCTGACCTTCGCGCGGCCTTTCTCCGGCGGCGAGGGGCTGATCCCGGCGGGCGCGCTCTCGCTGAGCGCCCTCTTCCTGGTGCTGCTGATGGTGATCCTGTGCGCGAACGTGGCGCTCCTCCTCTTCGCGCGGGCGGCCACGCGCGAGGGGGAGATCGCCGTGCGCAGCGCCCTGGGCGCGAGCCGCGAGCGGATCGTCTTCCAGCTCTTCGCCGAGGCGCTGGTGCTCTCCGCCCTGTCGGTCGCCGTGGGGCTGGCGGGGGCGTCGCTGGGGCTGCGCTGGGTGGTGCGGGTGCTGGAATCGCTGCTGGCGGCGCACGGGGTGCCGAAGCCGTCGTGGATCGCCGCCACGCTCTCCCCCACCACCATCGCGTACGCGGTGGTCCTCGGCGTGGTGGGCGCGGGGGTGGCGGGGGTGCTCCCGGGGCTCAAGGTGACGGCGCGCCCCGGGCAGGCGCAGCTCCAGCGGCTCGCGGGGCGCGGCTCCGGCGTGCGCCTGGGCTCGGTGTGGACCGGCATCATCGTCACGCAGGTGGCGCTGACGGTCGTCTTCCTCCCCGTCGCCATCATGTTCGCGCTGCAGACCGCGAAAGTCCGTTCGGTGGAAGGCGCGCTCCCCGCGGCCCCCCTCCTCTCGGTGCAGCTCGAGGCGGACGGGGAGCTTCCCCCGGAAGCCAGGAACCCCGGCGCCCTGGCGCGCTTCGAAAAGGAAGTGCGCGCGCTGGAGCGGCGCCTCGCGGAGGAGCCCGGTGTCACCGGCGTCACAGTCGCGGGGCAGCTTCCCGGGAGCTGGCACCGCCGCCCGCGCGTGGAGGTGGACGCGCCAGGGATCAGCGGCCACGCGCAGACCGCGTCCGTCGATGCGGACTTCTTCGAGATCCTGGACGCGACCATCCTCTCCGGCCGCGGCTTGCGCGCGGCGGATGTGGGGCAGCGCGTGGTGGTGGTGAACGAGTCGTTCGTGCGTGAGGTGCTGGGCGGCCAGAACGCCGTGGGCCGGCGGCTGCGCTTTCCCGGCGGCGAGGGAGAGGCGCACCCGTGGCACGAGGTGGTAGGCGTGGTGCGCGACCTGGCGATGAACATCGAACCCGCGCTGCCCGGCAACGCCGGCGTCTACCAGCCGCTCGCGCCTGGCGAATCGTACCCCCTGCGCATGGCGGTGCGCGTCGCGGGCGATCCGGGGGCGTTCACGGGGCGGCTGCACGAGATCGCGGCCGACGCCGCGCCCGGGCTGCGCCTGGAACGGGCGGTCCCGCTGAGCCAGGCCGCGCGCGCCGTGCTGATCGCCCACGGCGCCTGGCTCCGCGTCATCGTCCTGGGCGGCGCGATGGCCCTGCTCCTGACCAACGCGGGCATCTACGCCATCATCTCCTTCACCGTCTCCCGCCGCACGCGCGAGATCGGCGTGCGCGTCGCCCTGGGCGCGGACCGGCGCCGGATCGTCGCCTCCATCCTGTCCCGCACGGCCCGCCACGTCGGGCTGGGCGTGCTCATCGGCGGCATCCTGAGCATCGTGGTGGTGCTGGCCCTCGCCGAGGGCTCCTGGCGCGCGACTGTGCTGGAGAGCGGCGGCATCCTGGCGGGGTACATGGCCGTGATGATGGCCGTCTGCATGCTCGCCAGCATCGTCCCCACCCGCCGCGCCCTGCGCATCGAGCCGATGGAGGCGCTCAACGCGGAATGACGGATGGCCTCACACAGAGGCACAGAGATGGGTTCAGCTCGGTGCCTCTGTGCCGCTGTGCGAGCCGAGCAGCGTGGTGCGGATGTGGAAGGCGCCCGCGAGCGACTTGTGCACGGGGCACTGGTTGGAGATGTGCAGCAGGCGGTCGCGCTGGGTCTCGTCCAGCGGCCCGCCCACCACGATCTCGCGGTCGAGCCGCGTGATCCTGGCGTCCGGCTGGTCGCAGTTGACGCAGTCCGCGGCGTGGTCGCGGGCCTCGCGCAGCGTCACGGTGACGTCCTCCAGCGGCCAGCCCTTGCGCGACGCGTACATGCGCAGCGTCATCCCCGTGCACGAGCCCAGCGCGGCCAGGAGGAGGTCGTACGGGGTGGGGCCGGCGCCCGTGCCGCCCACCCCGGCCGGCTCGTCGGCCACCATCCTGAAGCCCCCCGCGTCGATCTCGGTGCGGTAGCCGTCGCCGGGGGTGCGGGTCACGATCTCGTTTCCGGGCATGTGCTCTCGGGAGCGGGGGAACGGGGTTTCACACAGAGGCACGGAGACACAGAGAGAATAACGCGCGCGCCGCGGAAAGTCTTGGATGGCGTTGCGGCCGCACGTGTTCAGCGCGTGGCGAAGAGGACCTTGAACTCGCGGCCGTCCAGCACGGTACGGCAGGTGCCGAAGCACTCGCGCACCCACGCCTCGTACGGCAACGTGCGGTTGGCGACCAGGAAGAGCCGCCCGCCCCGCTCCAGGACGCGCGCCGCGTCGCGGATGAACTGCGCGGGCACGTCCAGGTCCGTGGCCTTGCCCACGTGGAAGGGCGGGTTGCTGAGCACCAGGTCGAAGCGGCGGTCCGCCACGGCATCGGCCGCGTCGCTGGCCAGCACCTCGCAGCGGTCCCCCAGGCCGTTCTCCTCGACCGTGCGGCGGGCGGAGCGGACGGCCTCCACGTCCACGTCCACCATGGTCACCCTTGCATCGGGCGCCGCGAGGGCGGCGGCCATGCCCACGACGCCGTAGCCGCACCCCAGCTCCAGCACCCGCCCGGCGCCCTTCACTTCCATCACCTCCAGCAGCGCCTGGCTGCCGCGGTCCAGCCGGTCCCAGGAGAAGACGCCGGGGCGCGAGAACACCTTGCAGGCGCCGCCGGGCACGTTCACGCGAAAGGTGTGGAAGCGCTCCGGGTCCAGCCAGGGGGTGTCGAAGTCGCCGGTGCGCGCGGCGGGGGCGTCGGGGCGCGTGGCCACGCCCACCCGGTGGCCGCCGCGGTACCCCAGCACCACCGCCTCGCCGAAGAGCGCCTCCATCTGCCGCAGCGCCGTGCGGATGCCCTCGTCGTTGCCGCCGGCCAGGTAGCACCGCCCGCCGGGCTTCAGCACGCGGTAGGCGTCCCACAGGAGCTGCAGCGTGGGGATCTTGCCCTTGGGGAGCCGCGCCACCGCCACGTCGGCCGGGGGGCCGGAGTACGCGTCCGCGCCGCGGCTGAACGCGACCTCGGCGTTCGCCACGCCGTTGGCCTCCAGCGTGCGCTGGGCGGCCTGCACGGAAAGGAGGTTGCCGTCCGCCATCCACACCCGTCCGCCGGGCGCGCGCAGGGCGGCCAGCGTCCCCACCACCCCCGACCCGCAGTGCAGGTCGCACACGGTGTCCGCGCTCGCCACCTCCAGGTGGTCCAGCAGGAGCCCGGCCGATGGGTCCAGCTCGCCGAAGGAGAGGACGCCGGGCTTGGAGACCACGGCCAGCGACTCGCCGCCCACCGTCACCTCCCCCGTGCGCCAGCGGTGGTAGTCCGCGTCTCCGCAGCGGAACTGCCCGCCGCCCTCCGCCTCGCGCCCGAGTCCCTGCCCCTTCGCTCGCCCCATTCGCTCCGTTCCCGTTGCATCCTCTCCTGAGCACCCCGCCGGCGGGTGACTTCAGGAAACGTTCCGTGGAGGGCCCTCGCCCCCTGTCCCCCGCATCTTGGGTGTCGGCGCGACGAAAGGGCCCTCTCCTCCCGACCTCCTCCCCCAAACAGCTGGGGGAGGAGGCGATTTCCACGGATCCGTGCGTAGGGGCGCGATTCTTCGCGCTCGACCGCCGCTCAGGGTGCCGGCGCAGGGGGAGCTCTTTGTGGCCGCTCGGGATACGGGGACGGGTGCCGCGGCGGGCCACGTTCAGGGCGCAGGGGGGAATGCGCCCGTCCGGCCGCTCCCGCCCCGCACGGACTCCCCGCCCCAGAGGCAGAAATGAGCTTTCTCGACGACGCGATCAGCAACATCGGCAGAGGACTGGCACAGAGCGCGGTGCAGGCCGCGAGCGACGCGACGGGCATGGACGTGGGCGGCACGCTCAACTTCCTGTTCAACGGCCAGACGACGGGGGGAGAGCAGCTCGCGACGCTGCAGTCCAGCCTCCAGAGCGACTGGAGCGGGACGCCGGAGCAGCTCACCGCGCTGCAGAACGGGCTTGCCCAGCAGTCGCAGACGCTGAGCGACATCGGCACGCAGCTCACCTCGGTGGCGGCGTCGGTGGGAGCGATCAGCGTGCAGATCCACCAGATCTCGACGCTGCTCACGCAGATCAACCAGCAGCAGCTCTTCCAGTCGTGGCAGACGGTGGACGTCGCCATGAGCGGCTACCTGGCCGCCATCTCCACCTCGTACGCCACCTACGGCAAGTACGTGCTGGCGGCGTCGGAGACGGACGGGACGCTGGTGCAGGATCTGGTGGTCACCATCCTGGACCCCAACGTGGGGCCGGCCGTGGGCATCACCGCCATCCACAACCTGATCATGGGGAACGGGCAGGCGCAGAGCGTACTGCAGCTCTGGTCGGCCATGGTGGCCCCGCTGGTGAGCGGGGGGCTGATGGACTACCGCGAGGCCGTGCAGCAGTACGAGGCCTACTACAAGCAGCTCGCCTACGCGCAGCTCTGCGGCACCAACCTGCTGATGGAGGCCTACAACTACGACGCGGAATCGTCGTCCACCCTGGCCGCGGGGGCGTACACCGACTACAAGGCGGCGCTGCTGGCCCAGGAGGACATGTTCATCCGCTGGATGGTGCCGCTGGTGGCCGCGGGGGTGGTGGGCGGGGTCACGACCAACGGCATCCCCTTCTCGTCCGCCGACGCGGCGGTCCAGCTCAACCCCGGCGTCCAGACCCTGCCGGGCGCCGCCGATCCCGGCGCGTCGTTCTACGCCGCCTCTCCCGTGTTCAGGGGCGCCGAGTCGCTGCTGGCCAGCCTCTCGGTGACCGACCCCGCCGACCGCCGCGTCGTGGTTCACATGGCGTATCTGGCAGGCACCAACGGCAGCAGCCTGGGCAGCCTGCACCTCACCATGACCAGCCTGGACGGAGAGTCGCAGGTGAGCCCCGTCACCAGCACGCGCCTGGGCGGCCCGTACTTCATCCCCCTGGCGCCGGGCGGCGGCTTCAGAGACAGGGGGCTGCCCGACATGAACTTCGCGACCGTTACGTCCCCCCAGAACGGGTTCTACGTCAAGCGCTTCGTCTTTTCCGACGACGTGTCGCACGGCGGCCTGGCCGACACGCAGTACAGCCTGGACAACCTGAACGGAATCAACGGCCTGGTGGCGCTCCAGACCTACCTCTCCGGGACAGGGGATGTGCCGTTCATGAACGACAACATCCCGCAGAACGTGCTGCAGGTGAACGCCGCGCAGCCGTTCGACTTCATGAACTTCCTGGCCTACTGCGAGCCGGTGGACGCCATCGGCTACCCCTGGTAGGACCATGCCCCAGCTTCTCGTGGCCGGGCTGTACCTGCCGGCATCCGGGCTCACCCGGGTGATGCTGTCGCTGATGGGCGAGCTGCGGCGGCGGCGGTGGCGGGTGCGCGGGCTGGGATTCGCGCCGTCGCGCACCCGGGAAGACCGGGACGTGGCGGACGACGGCCACGAGGTGCGCGTGCGGGGTGGGCCGGAACGGGCCTTCTCCGCCGACCCGGAGTGGCTGCGGGAGCGGTTCGAGTCCGACGCACCGCGGGCGGTGCTGGTGATCGGCCCGGCCTTCCTGGCGGCGCCGCTCCTGCGCCAGCTCCAGCCCTGGCGCGGGCGCACCCGTATCGTGCTGTACCTGCCGGTGGAGGGGGCGCTGGCGAACGACGACTTCGCCCCCGTCCTGGAGCTGGCGGACGTGTGCGTGACGTACACCCGCAGCGCGCGCCGCGACGTGGCCGCGCTCTGCCGGGCGGCCACGGCGGAGCGGGCGGAGTACCGCTCCCCGCGGCTGGAGGTGGCGGGGCACGGCGCGGACCCGGCGGAGTTCTTCCCGCTCGCCGCGTCGTGCGAGGCGGAGCGGCGGGCCGCGGCGCGGCGGGTGGTGTACGGCGTAGGGATGGAGGGCGCGTTCCTCGTCCTCAACAGCAACCGGCCGTACCTGCGCAAGCGGCTGGACCTTTCGGTAGCCGGCTTCGCCCTCTTCGCCCAGGGGCGGCCGGACGCGCACCTGCACCTCCACACCGGCGCCCGCTCCCCCGCCGTGGACGCCGCGCTCCGCCGCCAGATCGTCGAATCAGGGGTGGCGGAGCGCATCCACCTGACTCCCGAGCACCCCGGCGGCGAGCCCGCGCCCGCCGAGTGGCTGAACGCGCTCTACAACGCCGCGGACGTGGGGCTGACCACGGCGATGGGCGAGGGATGGGGGCTGGGGATGTTCGAGCACGCGGCGACCCGCGCCGCGCTGGTGGCGCCGGCCCACACGGGGTTCGTGGAGAACTGGCGGGGCGCGGCGCTGCTGGTGCCCACGGTGAGCCGCGAGTTCATCTTCTACGAAGCCGCGCACATGTTCGCCGTCGCCGCGCCCGGCGTGGCGGCGGCGCTCGAAAGGCTCTACTCCGACCGAGATCTGCTGCGCCGGATGGCGGAGCTCGCGCACGCACGCGTGGGCGAACGCCGCTTCCGCTGGAAGAGCGTCGGCGCACGCTTTCACACCATACTTCAAACGGAGGGCTCCAATGCCCCGCTCGCAAGATCTTTTGAAGGTGCTCGCCCAGGTGATCACGGCTGACGCAGCCTCGGCGCTTCCCGTGGTGAGCTATTTCCTGAACCGGAACCTCGCCGGCGGATGGGAGGGGTGGCTGCAGGTGGCCTACGCCCGGGCCGTGCTGGGCGCCCCCCTGCAGGCCGCCGACTTCCAGCGGGAGGTGAACTTTCCCGGCACCCTGCAGCGGTGCGACCTGGTGTTCACCCCCACGCGGGGGGTCAACATGTGGGTGGAGCTCAAGACCCAGCGCCAGGCGACGTACAAGACCACCGTGGGCGATTTCGCGGGGGACATCAACAAGATCTACAGCCTGCCGCTGGCGTTCAAGCAGTCCAACGTGCTGCTGGCGGTGGCCATCCTGCGGCTGCAGGGGACGGACGCGGCCGATCTCAACACGTTGCGCAACTCCGTGAAGGGGGGAACCATGCAGTACCTCCTGTTCACCCCCGGCTCTCCATGGCAGGACGTCACCGCCACCATCTCGACCACCGTCACGGGCGCCAACCAGCTCCTGCTGGCCAGCTACTCGGTCATCTGACCCCGGAGGGCTGCCCGCGACAGGGGCAGCCCTTCGCCAGTACTCGCTACGCTCGAGAGCGTGGAAGAGGCCCTGGGAGGAGGGAGGAAGCGCATCCAAGCGTCGAGCCGCTCGCGCGCGGAAAATCCCACCGCAATTCCTCGGCGTCGTGGGAAGGCGCTCCAGGCGACCGTGCGCGGTGCCGTGCAGCTCGCCGGAGACGGCGCGCTCCGCGGGCCGCTGCCCCATGCGGGTGCGCTTCGCCTGCCCCATTTCCACGAACGTGTGACGGCGCGTGGCTAGTCCTTGTCCGCGGCTGGTGGTTTGTTGCGGGAGCTACTGCGGATTGCGAGGCGGCGGCGGCGCGCCAGTAACTGCTATCTCACACGGAAGCACGGAGACACAGAGACTCCTCCTCGACGCTGGTTGCAAGTCTCACGTTCTTCCGCAGGCCGCGAATGTCGTCGCGTCTGTCCGACTTCTCCAGCAGGGCGAAACGAAACACCCGCCGGAATGCACCGGCGGGACATTTCACCGACCGAACTGGAGGGGAGCGATGAGGAACGACAGAAGGAGCGGCGCACGCTGGCGCTCGGCGATGGCGGTACTGGCGGGGGTCGCGTTCGGAGGGTGCACTTATCTCATCCCGCAGCCCGGCGCCCCCGCCATCGCGCTGGAGTCCTTGCAGCCGGGAGCCGCGTACTCGCCGCTCCCCATCGAATCCGTACGCGCCGAGCGCATGGATGCGGTTCCGGCCAACCTGGTGCGTCTCGCGCGGGTCGAGATGCGGCAGCGCGGCGGAGAACCGGACAGCGTGGTGGTGAACCGCATCCGGAGCCGGGCCGCGTGGCAGGGGGGAACGCTGGTGGCGTGGCGCATCCTCCGGCCCGGGCTGGTGGAGTACACCATCGCGCGAGACCCCGTGCTCGGTGCCAGGCTCGACCGCAAGATGGCGGCGCAGAGGGACAGCGGGGCACGTGCTCCGGGCTCGAACGGCTCCGGGGGGGTGCCTGCCCGCGGGAGCACGGCCGGGGGCGGGTCTTCCAGTGGCGGGTGCAGTGGGTCGTGCGGCGTGCACGTCCGCGGATACACCCGGAAGGATGGGACGTACGTGCGCCCGCACAGGAGGAGCGCACCGCGGAGCGGCGGGCGGCGCCGCTAGCACTCATGTCCGCCCCCGGGCCTGAAAGGCTCGCGCTCTACGACCTCTTCACCCTCGGGCTCAGCGGGTACGTGCTGGGCGCCATGGCGGCCACCGCGGTGCTCCCGCTGGGCCCGGAGAGCAGGAAGGTGCTGGGCGCGGCCGACAACGTGGTGTGCCTCGTGTTCCTGGTGGACTTCATCCGCAACCTGGTCCGCGCGGAGCGGAAGATGGAGTACCTCCGGTGGGGATGGCTGGACCTGGCGGCGAGCATCCCCACGGTGGACGCGCTGCGGTTCGCGCGGGTGGCGAGGATCGTCCGGGTGGCGCGCGTGCTCCGCGGCTTCCGGTGCGCCCAGCGGCTCGGCGCCTTCATCCTCGGCAAACGCGCCGGGGCGGCGTTCTGGGGCGTGGCGCTGCTGTCCTTTCTCGTGCTGGTGTTCTCGTCGGTCGCGATCCTGGAGGTGGAGCGGGACGCGCCGGGAGCGAGTATCCTGACCGCCGCGGATGCGGTCTGGTGGGCGTACACCACGATCTCCACCGTGGGCTACGGCGACCGGGTGCCCGTGACCACCGAGGGCCGCGTCATCGCCGCGCTCCTGATGACCGTGGGCGTGGGCCTGTTCGGCACCTTCACCGGCTACGTCGCGAAGTCGTTCCTGCAGCCCGCCGAAAGCGCCGACGCGAGCGTCATCCGGGCGCTGGAGCTCCGGATCGCGCGGCTGGAAGACGGCGCCTCCGACCCGGCGGCCTGAGACAGAGCGGGCTCACACGGAGACGGGGAGGCACAGGGACGACTTCATCTCCGTGTCTCTGTGCCTCTGTGTGAGCCCCTTCTTCCGTTGACTCCGCGGGAGTAATGTGAGACAATTCGTCGAGAGGCGGGAGGCGCGATTTCCGTGCGGGAAATCAGGCCGGTACCTGCCTCTCGTCGTTGCCGCCGTTCGCGTTCCCCCCGTCTACGCACGCATGCCGCCGTTCTCATTAAGCCACCCGCCGCGCGTGCCGGTCAAGCGCTGGCATCTTGTGCTGCTGGGCGCCGCGCTGCTCGGGGCGATGGTGGCCGAGACCCGCCGCGGACCGTCGCACGCGACGGTGGTGGGCGAGCTGGCGGAGGCCCGGCCCGCCCGCCTCCACTCGCCGCTCTTCTCCATCGCGACCGAATACCACCCGTGCGATCCGGGCGCAAAGGCGGGCGAAACGGTGCCGCGCGAAGCGTGCGGAGGCGACGCCGGCCGGCTGGCGGGTTTCGAGGCGCTGGCCCGTGCGGGTGAAAGCTCGGATCCGGATTCGCTGCAGGCGTCGGCGCTGCTGGCGATCATGGGCGGCGACGACACGGAGCAGGCGGCCAACGCGGCGATCGCGCGGCTGTCGCGGGCGCTGCGGATCTCCCGCCGGAGCGTGCCGCTGCTGGTGGACCTCTCGGGCGCGCACCTGGTGCGCGCGCAGCGCACCCAGAACCCGCGCGACCTGCTGGAAGGGCTGAACTACGCGCTGGAGGCGGCCGCGGCCGAGCCCCGCAACCGGGCGGCGCGCTTCAACACCGCCCTGGCGCTGCAGACGCTGGGGCTGGACGAGCAGGCGGAGAGCGCGTGGACGGAGTACCTGCGCATCGACGCCAGGAGCAGGTGGGCGTACGAGGCGCGGGAGCGGCGCGGCTCCCTGCGGGCGGCTCCCGTCCCGGAGGCGCCCCGGCCCGGCGCTCCCGACGCGGAGGTGCGCGCGTACGCCGCGGCCCATCCACAGGAGGCGCGCATCTACGGGTGGAACTCGGTGCTGGGGGGCTGGGCAGGTGCATACGAGGCCGGGAACCCGGACCGCGCGGCGGAGATGCTGGAGCTGGCGGAGCGGCTGGGTGGCGCCCTGGACCAGCGCCGCGGAGATGCCTCGCTGACGGACGCGACGCGCGCCATCCGCGCCGCCGCGGGCGATTCCGCGGCCAGCCGCGCGCTCGCCCGGGCGCACCGCACGTACGCGGCGGGGCAGCGCCTGTACGAGAGCACCCAGCCCGTCGCGTCGGGAGACTCGTTCGCCAGCGTGGTAAGCGCGCGGCCGCCCTCGCCCGTGCTGGTGCTCTCGGCGGAGGTGTTCCGGGGCGCCGCGGTGGTGTACGACCGCCAGTACGCCAGGGCCGATTCCGTGTTCACGGAGCTGGTGCCGCGCATCGACCCCGTCCGGTACCCCGCCCTGGCCGCGCGCGCCCTGTGGATGCGCGGGGCGGGACTGCTGCGCAACGGCCATCCGGCGCGGGCGCGCGCGCCCTTCCAGGCCTCCGCCCGCCTGTTCGAGAGCGCGGGAGAAAGGGAGTTCATGGGGGCGATGTGGGCGATGGACGGGGAAGCCGCCTACCGCCAGCGCGACACGCTCGCGGCGTACGCTTCCATGCACCGGGGCCTGACGGTGCTGCGCCACTACCGCTCGTCCGTGTGGCTGCACAACGCGCTGTTCACGCTGGCGCACTGCGCCGCCATCGACCGGATGCCCCGCACCGCGTCGGCCGCGCACGACGAGGACGTCGCCGTGACCATGCGGGACCCCCGCCTGGCCAGGCGGGTGGAGGCGCTCCTCGGCCGTGCCCGCATCCGCTCGTTCCAGGGACAGTCGCCCCTGGCGGCGCGCGACGTGGAGCAAGCCGAGGGGTTGCTCGCCAAGGTGCGCGCGGAGGAAGCGCGCAAGTGGCTCGTGGAAACCGTGCACTTCTCGCGGGCGCTCGTGGCGCCCGCCACGGCCTCCATGGCGGAGCTCGACTCCGCCGTGGCCTTTTTCAGCGAAGTCGACAACACGGGGTGGCTCCTCCCGGCCCTGCTGCAGCGGGCGGACGTGCGGCTGGCGCGGGGCGACCTCGCGGGCGCCACGGCCGACCTGGGCGCCGCCACGGCCCACGTCCGCGGCATATCGCTGAGCCACCCGGAGGCGTCGCTGCGAGCGGCGGCCATGGAGCAGGCACGCAGCCGGTTCGACCAGCTGGCCATGCTCCGGCTGCGCGCGGGCGACACCATCGCCGCGCTGCAGGCGGTGGAGCGCGGGCGGGTCTCGTTCGCGCCGGGGTACGGGGCTTCGGCGCTGGGGGACGGCCGCCCGGCGGCACCCCCGGGGCAGGTGGCGGTGGAGTACGCCCTGATCGGCGACACGCTGCTCACGTGGACCGTGCGCGGGGGCGACGTGCGTCTCCTTCGCCAGACCCGGAAGCGGGGCGACGTGCTGGCCATGATCGAGAGGAGCGTCGCCGCGCTGGAGTCGCCCGCGCGGGCCGCGCGGGCGGACCGGGAGCTCAAGGCGCTCTACGAGCTGCTGGTGCGGCCGGTGGAAGGACGCCTCGGCCCGGCCGGGACGCCGCTGGTGTTCCTGGTGGACGGCGAGATCGCCGGCGTGCCCTTCAGCGCCCTGCTGGACGGCAGGCGGAACCGCTACCTGGTGCAGGATCACCCTCTGCGCTTCGCCGCAACGCTGGCCGAAGCGGCCCGTCCCGCGCCACCCACGCGCCGCGCCGCCCCCGCCCTGCTCGTGGCCGACCCGGCGTTCGACGCGGAGCAGTACCCCACGCTGGACCGGCTGGAGGGCGCGCGGGCGGAGGTGGACTCGTTGCGCACGGTGTACCGGCCCAGCCTGGTGCTGCAGGATACGGCCGCCACGCGCGACGCCCTGCGCAAGCTCGCGCCCGGGGCCGGCGTCATCCACTACGCCGGCCACGCGGTGTTCGACGACGTGCGGCCGGAGCGGTCGGCGCTGGTGCTGGCGGGGGCGGACACCACGGGGCGGCTCACCGCGGAAGCCGTGAACGCGCTCCAGCTCCGCGGAGTGCGCCTGGTGGTGCTGGCGGCGTGCCGCACGGTGCGGGCGCGCGAGGGGCGCTCGGGAGGGCTGGCGGGGTTTTCGGGCGCGCTGGTGGCGGCGGGCGCGGGCGGGGTGGTGGGGAGCCTGTGGGACGCGGACGACCGGCTGACGCAGCCGCTGATGCTGGCGTTCCACCGCGCCTACCGCCGCTCGGGCAACCCGGCCGCGGCGCTGCGCGACGCGCAGCTGGAGCTGCTCCGCTCGCCAGACCCCGCGCGGCGGTCACCCGCGGCGTGGGCCGGCTTCCGCTACATCGGGAGCTGAGGGAAGGGCGGGCTCACGCGGAGGCACGGGGACACGGAGAGAAAGCCTCCCCGTGTCCCCGTGCCTCTTCGTGGCGGGTCTCACTCGGTGGCCAGCTCGCGGGCCAGGGCGTCGAGCGCGGGGGCGAGCGCTTCCCAGCGGGGGGGATCGGCCGCAAGGAGAAGGCGCACCTGCTGGAGCGCGCCGTGCCCGGGCGGATCCGCCTGGGTCAGCCGCCCCGCGTCGTCCAGCGTACGCCGCGTGGCCGGGTCGCGGAAGAACCCGGCGTCGCGCCGCGCGGCGGCCAGCCCCGCGGCCTCGGTCCACGCCCCCAGCCGCAGCGCGTCCGCGTCCAGCCGCCGGGCGATCCGCTCCGTGGCTTCGCCGATCAGCGGGCGCAGCCGCTCCGGGCTCTTCCCCGCCCCCTCGGCGATGTCGCGGAGCGCGCCGCCGCGTCCGCCCTGAGGATCGAAGCGCGCGGCGAGCTGGGCCGCGAGCACCCGCGTGGCCGCGGCGTCGCGCGCCTCCACCGCCACCGACAGGTCCACCAGCATCGCGCCGGCACGCGCGGACCGCGCCGACCGCCCGGTGGGCGACGAGGCCGCACCGGGGTCCTCTCCGCGCACGGAGGTCCAGGGCCGCCGCTCGGTCCACCCCGCCGGGAGCCCCTGGGCGCCGTGCTCCAGCCGCGCGGCCAGGAGCACCGGCTCGTCGGCGACCGAGGGGCGCGTGGTCAGCGCGCGGCCGGTGAGCGCGACACCGGCCAGCACCGCCGCGAGCGCCAGCCAGCGGAGGGCGGGCATGCGCCTGCGAGGGAGCTCCTGGACGGGCTCGGGCCGGCGCGTGTGCAGGGGGATCACCGCCTGGTCCGCTGCATCCGCCTCGGCGTCCTCCTCTTCCAGCTCGCGCAGGACGTCCGCGGTGACCGCGAGCAGCTCGCGCTCCTCCTCGCTCGCGATGAAGCGGGCTAGCATCTCCTGCCGGCGGCGCGCGTCCATGCGGCCATCGAGGAAGGCGGCCCGCCGCTCGTCGTCCGTCTCTTGATCGCTCACCGGCAATCTCCTGCCAGGGGCTCTCGGTGCCCGCGGTATCGCGCGCTCATGGTGCGTCGTGCTCGTCGTGAAGAAGGCCTTGCACGTCGTTTCGGTGCAACCCGGCGCTCTCCAGGAGCTCACGCAGGCGGTTGCGCAGGCGCTCGACGCGCCGGTACAGCGGTTTCTGCTCCAGGCGCAGGGCGCGGGCCACGTTGGCCACCGTCTTCCCCTCGGCGAAGTGCATCTGCACGATGAGCTGGTCTTCCTCCTCCAGCTCCCCCATCGCCGACCCCAACGCCTGCAGGATCTCCGCGCGCCGGCTGCCGGCCTCCTCCGCCACTACCCGCTCGTCCGCGCGCGACGCGCCGGGCGCGGCGTCCATCTCCATGGCCGGCTCCGCCACCACCGGGCGCAACGGTGCGCGCTCGGGGAGCTGGGCCAGCAGGCGCGCAAGCTCGAGGTCGGAGAGCGTAGTCTGGCCCGCGGTGCGCAGCTTCTCCCCCGCCTGCTGCAGCGTGTAGCCGCCGCGGCGCACCAGCCTCTCCAATTCCTCCGCCGGCGGTCCCAGCCGCTCCGCAGCCGCCGTGGGACGCCAGCGGCCACGCTGCACGCGAACGAAGTCGGCGAGGTGGCGGACGACCACGGCCGAAAGGTATGTCCTGAGCTTGGAGTCGCCGACGAACCGGCGTACTACGAGATAGTCGTCCTCCATCAGCTTCATTCGCACCTGGGCGACAAAGTCGTCCGCTTCGGTGCCCCGGATCCCGTACTTGCCGCAGGTTTTCAACGCGGTCCTGTCGATCCATTCCAGGTGCTCCAGGAAGAGCGCCTCGGCCTCCCCGCGGTCAAGCATCTGGGGCCTTCCCTGCGCCGGAGCGCGGGTCGCCACAGCGGCGGCTGCGAATCGCCGGGAACCCGTCCGACGAAGGTGTGGCACCCGGAATGGAGCCGGGGCCCGCGGCCGGCGGAACGGAACGATCACTCTCAGACGAGGCGGCAACGACGATGGCCTTCACTCTCCGAATCACCTTCTCGGGCCTTTGCCTGTTCGTGCCCGAGCCCGCCGCCGGCGGAAGCACCGGCCGGATGCACGTGCTGATGCCGGGGATGCCCGGCCACCACCACCACCCCGGGGACCGGCACGTGGCGGCGGTGGCGTACGACACCGGGCACCTGGTCCCCGGCGGCACGCCCACCGGCATCACCGCCCTGGCGCCGATCTCGGGCCGGCAGGTGACGCCCGTGGCCGGCGAAGGGGCCAGCCTGGCGCTGTGCGGCCACATCCCGGACCTCCGCGAGATCACGGGGCGCCCGGTGGACCCCGACCACCTGGGGGCCGACACGAGGAAGAAGCTGAACTCGCGCGTGACGCTGGGGGCGGGGCGGATCACGCGGGTGGCCCCGGGGGTCTGCTGGGAATGGCGCCCGGGTGAGCTCCGCCCCATCGCGAACCGGGTGGAATGGGAGATCGCCGACGTGGAGGGCGAGCAGCTCACGCTGGTGTCGGAGCTCATCGGCGGCGGAGGCGAGCAGAAGGCGCTGGGAACGCTGTTCCCCATGAACGGCCGGGTGAATCTGGTCGTCTATCACGAGCCCCCGCAAGACCTGCCGCCGGAGCCCCTCCCGGTGGAGCACCAGCCCGTGCCCGCGCCCGGCTTCACGCCCCCCCACTTCACCGCCTTCTACAGCCTCTTCGGCGGGCCGGTGCCCACGCTCCTCCCCCGGTACCGCGGGCTGTCGTGCGACGTTCCGCCGCTCGCCAACGCGTGCGAGACCATCCCCCCCGAGATGGGCGGGATGCCCTTCACCTGCCTGGTCGCGGGAGGGGGCGGCGGCTGATCCAGGCGCCGATCCACGGCGCCGCCGCGTCCGCGGCGGCGCCCGTTCCCACTGCGGAGACCGGACATGGCACGCGGCACCTCGATCCACATCGGAGTGAACCACCCGGCGTCGGCCAGCGGGCAGCCGCTGTCGCTGAGCGAGGGGAACGCGTGGAAGATGGCGGAGCTCGCGCACCAGGCGGGCTACGGCGCCATCCACGTGCTGCGCGGCGCCGCCGCCACCCGCGGCGCCGTGCGGGACCTCCTCTCCACCGCCGCGAAGGGGCTGGAGCCCGGCCACACCCTGTTCGTCTCGTACTCCGGCCACGGCTCGCGCGTGCGGGACACGGACTGCGACGAGCGGGACCGGTTCGACGAGACCTGGTGCCTTCACGACGCCGACCTCCTGGACGACCAGCTGGTGGAGATCTGGAGGCTGGCGACCGCCGGGACGCGGGTGCTGGTGGTGTCCGAGAGCTGCTTCGGCGGCGGAATGAAGCGCGGCGACGACGTGCTGGCCGAGCCGTCGCCCCGCATGCACCCGCCGGTGCACCGCTCGGGCGCGCCGGTGATGCGCGGGGTCAAGCAGTTCGCGCAGCCGTCCCCATCCTGCATCTCGCGCGAGCCGTCCGACAGCGACGGCATCAGGGCGTGCGTGCTGATGATGACCGCCTCGGCCGAGGCGCAGAAGGCGCGGGAGGGGCTCTACGTGCAGCACCTGCTGAATCTCTGGAACGGCGGGGCGTTCGGCGGCAGCTTCTGCGCGCTGCACTCGCGTCTGTGCGAGCAAGTGCAGCACGACAATCCCGACCAGCATCCGCAGATCCTCATGCTGGGGACGCCCGACCGCCACTTCCCGCTCGAGACCGCGTTCCACCTCGTTCCGCGCGAGGGCGGGCCGGACCGCCCCGTGATGCGCGGGGGTGATGCGAATTGATGGGGAGCGCCGAGGGACTCGTGCGTCCCAGGGGCAGACACCCGGATCTGCCTCTGCGGGTCCGCGGTGGAGTGGCCGGAGAGCGCGGGCGCGGCGAATCGCGCCCCTACGCTGCGCGCATGGCATCTGAAGGAAACAAGGAAACACGAATGCGCGACGAAATCGAGGTGCTGTTCCTGGCGTCGGACCCGTTCCGCGAGGGGGCGGCGCGGCGGCTCGATGAGGAGGTGCGCGGCGTCGAGGAGGCGATCCGCAGGGGCCACGGGTGCGCCCGGGTGAAGCTGGTGCCCTGCTTCGCACCCGGCACCCGCGACCTGCAGCATGCGCTGATGCGGCACGATCCGCGGATCGTGCACTTCGCGGGGGACGGCGGCGGCATCTACCTGGGCGACGCTTCCGGGCGGCGGGGCCTGGTGACGGCGAGGGCGCTGGCGGAGCTGTTCGGCTTCCTGAACGAATGGATCAAGGTGGTGATCCTGAACGGATGCGACACCCTCCCCATGGCCGAAGCCCTGGGCGAGGTCGTGGACTACACCATCGGCATGGACCCGCCGCTCGGCGACGCTTCCGCGATCCTCTTCGCCGAGGCGTTCTACGGCGCGCTCGGGATGGGCGAGACGGTGCGGGGGTCGTTCGACGAGGCCGTGCGCCGGCTGGATGGGAGCGCGGTCCCGGTGCTGCGCACGCGCGCCGGGGCACGCTAAAAAACGGTTCTTCGTCGATTTAGTTGCAGGTAGGTAGAACAAGAATGGACACCGGTCCTTTCGGTGCAGCAGAATGGAGTTGTCTAAGCTCCCATTCACGCTCACGCCTCAGAACACGGTGTCCGACCTCAGTATAGCACCTTTCTTCCCCTTTGCACGAGTAGTTCCGGTCGATCAGACGGTCGCCGGGTCGGGAACGCACCTGGAAGCGGTCATCACCCTGGCACCGATCGAGGGTGCATCGCCCTTCTGTTCGGCGTGCGGTGAGGATAGCGGGCGGCTGCACACGCATGGGACACGCAGGGTGCGGGATCTGAACCTGGCGCACGCGCGTGTCGACCTGGTGGTGCCCAACCGGAAGCTGCGCTGTGGCAACTGTCGCAGGGTCCGGACGGAAGGCCAGAGCTTCGTCAGCCCCTACCGCCGCCACACGTTGCGGTTCGAGCGGGCGGTCGCCGACCTCTGCCGCCACCTGCCGATCAAACAGGTGGCCGATCACTTCGGCCTCACGTGGCATGCGGTCAAGGAGATCGACAAGCAGCGGCTGGAGCGGGAGGTCGGTACCCCGTGCTACGACGGGCTGCGGCTCCTAGCCGTCGATGAGGTCGCGGTCCACAAGGGGCACACCTACCTGACCACGGTGCTCGATCTGGAGACGGGGCGCATCGTCTGGGTAGGGAAAGGACGAACCGAGGCCACGCTGGCCGGCTTCTTCGACGAGCTGACGCAGGAGCAGCGGCAGTCTATCGAGGCGGTGGCCACCGACATGGCCGCGGGGTTCCGCAACGCGGTGGAAAAAGCCTGCCCGCACGCGGCCCTGGTCTACGACCTCTTCCACGTGGTGGCGAAGTACAGCCGCGAGGTGGTCGACGTGGTCCGCCTGCAGGAGGCGAAGAAACAGGACGAGGCCGGGCGCAAGCTGATCAAGGGAAGCCGCTACCTTCTGCTGAAGAACGCGGCTAACCTGCCCGGCTCACAGCGGAAGCGGCTGCGGGAGCTGCTCGCGGCCAACGAGAACCTGAACACCATCTACGTGCTGAAGGATCAGCTCAAACGCATCTGGACGTACCGGCATCCCGCTTGGGCCAGGAAGGCGCTCGACCAGTGGTGCGCGCTGGCCGACGCCAGCGGGATCCCGACGCTGGCGACCTTCGCCCGAAACCTACGCCGGCACGAGAAGGGGATCGTGAGCCACTGCCGCTACGCGATCCACACCGGCCGGCTGGAAGGGATCAACAACAAGATCAAGGTCATCAAGCGCCAGGCGTACGGATTCCGCGATGATGCCTACTTCATCCTGAAGATCAAGGGCGCCTTCCCGGGCTCCCTGCAACTAGATCCGCGATGAACCGGAAATGATCGAAACGGGTGTGATCCAGGCGGTGGCCCGGCGGTACCTGGCGGTCGCGCGCAGCACGCTGGAGATGGACGTGGCCTGGCTGTCCGAGCACTCGGGCGCCGAGCACCTGCTCCACGCCGTCGACGGCGACTGCGAGCCGTTCGGAATCGAGGCCGGCACCATCCTGGCGGCGCCGCAATCGTACTGCGCGCGCGTCCTGGACGGCACCCTCCCGGCCGTGATCTCCGACGCGCGCGGCGAGCCGGCGACCGCGTGCCTCCCCGTCACGGAGCGGCTGGGGATCGGCTCGTACGCGGGGGCGCCGGTCAATCTCCCGGACGGCACGCTGTTCGGGATGCTGTGCTGCGTGGGACGCGCTCCCAACCCCGGCCTGGGCGCGAGCGAGGGGCGCCTCCTCTCCGCCCTGGCCACGTCGCTGGGGGAGGACCTGGCTCGCGTGGCGCTGCGCCAGCGCGAAGGGGCGATCCCGCGGGCGGGCATCGAGCGGGCCATCGCGGGGGAGGGGCTCTCGGCGGCGCTGCAGCCCATCGTGAAGCTGGCGGAGATGCGCACCGTGGGGGTGGAGGCGCTCGCCCGCTTCCAGGACCCGCCGGGCCGCCCCGACCTGTGGTTCGCCCGCGCCGCCGAGCTGGGGCTGGGCGAGGCGCTGGAGCTGAGCGCCATCCGCGCCGCCCTGGCCCTCCTCCCCCAGCTCCCCGACGGCGTCTACCTTTCCGTCAATGCCTCGCCGGACACGCTGCACGGGCGCGGCCTCCACGGCCTGCTCGCCGCCGCGGACGCGCGGCGGGTGGTGGTCGAGATCACGGAGCACGCGTCGGTGGCGCGCTACGACGACCTGCTCCGCGAGCTGGCGGCCCTGCGCGAGCTGGGGGTGCGCGTGGCGGTGGACGACACCGGGGCCGGGTACGCCAGCTTCCGCCACATCCTGGCGCTGCGCCCCGACATCATCAAGCTGGACCGCGACATGGTCGTGGGCGTGGACCGCGACCGCGCGCGCGAGGGGCTGGTGGGGGCGCTCGCGTCCTTTGCCGAGAGCCTGGGCGCCGTCGTGGTGGCCGAGGGGGTGGAGACGGCGGGCGAGCTGGACGCGCTGGCCCGCGCGGGGATCGCGTGCGCGCAGGGGTACTACCTGGCGCGGCCCGGTCCCCTCCCGCTCCCGGACATCGGGGTGTCGCCCAAGCCGCAGCGGCTCGCGCCCGCCCGTCCGCTCCCGCCCGGCGACGACTTCGCGGATTTCGTGGCGGCGCAGCTTGCCCGCGTGGCCGCCGTCACGGGGCTGGACGCGAGCTACCTCAACCTCCGCGACCCGGTGGACGGCACCCTGGAGCACCGCTACGTCTACGACCCCGCCGGAGTCGGCATCATCGCCGGCGCGCGCATCCCCTGGAGGGGCTCGCTCTGCCAGCGGTGCCAGGAGGCGGGCCTGCTGTGGACGGCCGATGTCGTCCGCGACCTCCCCGGCGCGGAGGTGGACCCGTCGATGTACGGCACCTTCATGTCCGTGCCGGTGCTGAGCGCGGGCGGCAAGGTGATCGGCACGCTTTGCGCGGCCGGACGGGCGCGCCGCTACCTGAGCGACCGCGCCACCGCCGAAGCGGAGCGGATCAGCCGCGCCATCACGGACCGCCTGGCCCGGGGTGGCGAGGGGTACGGCCCGCCGGTTCCCGCCGCCCGCGGGAGCTAGGCAACGCTTCGGGGGGAACCGGGGTCGAAACCTTTGCGCGCTTCCCGCCGTTGAGGAGCACGTACCCGTCGTCCCCTCCCCCGGAGCTTCCGTCATGCGCACCGTTCTGCTCGTTTCCGCCGTCCTCGGGCTCGGCCTCGCCGCCCAGCCCGCACAGGCCCAGCGCCACGACACCGAATCCGACGTGCGCGTCGTGGAGCGCCAGCCGCTCCGGCGCGCTTCCTCGGCCATCCACACCCGTGGCGGCGAGGTGGCCCTCCTCCTCGTCGACCGCCGGCTGGTGATGCAGCTCACCGACGCGGGCCTCGACGAGATCGAGCGCGACATGGCGAACGACGCGAAGAAGGAGGAGTCCGGCTTCGCGCGCTTCGTGAGCGGCGTGGTGCGCAGCGGCGTGCGCACGCTCCTGGACCGCGGCATCGAGTACCCCGTCTCCGAGCTGCGCGAGGCACGCTACGAGCGCGGCCGCCTGGTGCTGGTGGACCGCGAGGGCAACGAGCTCTTCCGGGACGTGCAGGTGAACGACATCCAGGTGATGGAGAGCTTCTCCCCCGCCGAGGCGCGCGCCTTCGCCGCCCGCGTCAACCAGGCCCGCCGCCGCGCCGACCTGTAAACAGCGGTCTCACACAGAGACACAGAGGCACAGAGATTGGTTTTTCTCTGTGCCTCTGTGTGAGACCGCTGTCTCCTTGCACTGAACTTGCACCCGGCTCGCGCCCAACGAGCACGGACCCAGGGGAGGCGCGCACCGATGTCGCTGCAGTACCTCAAGGACGCCGCCGAGGCGGGTGACCAGGAGAAGCTGATCCGCTACGTTCGCCTGCACTTCGGCGACGGCAACGAGGACGCGGGGCGCCGCGAGATCGACAAGGCGTGGATCGAGGCCCTCAAGCCCCTCCTGGACGTGCCCCCCACGGACCGCGAGTTCATCCTGGAAACGATCCGCACCCGCGACCCGGCCACCCTCGCGCACCTGTTCTTCCACCTGCACTTCTACCTGGTGCAACGCTCCGGAGAATGGATCCATGATGGAAACCTCTGACCCCGGGCCGGCGCAGCTCCGCCCGGGGCTGTGGGACACGGTCAACGAGCGCTACCCCGGCTCCATGATCGACAAAGCGGACTTCATTCCGCTGGCGCGGCTGGGCAAGCCGATCTCGGAGTGCCGCCTCGTCTTCGTGAGCACCTCCGGGGTGCAGCCGAAGGGGTCCATGCCCTTCGATACCGTGCACCCGGTGGGCGACTACTCCTTCCGCCGCGTTCCCTCGGCGTCGCGCGTGGACGAGCTGGAGATCCACCAGCTCAAGTATCCCACCGCCAGCGCCAACCGCGACCTCAACGTGATCTTTCCCATCGACCGGCTGCGGGAGCTGGCGGACGAGGGGGTGATCGGCGGGCTGACGGAGAACTTCTACACCTTCATCGGCTACAACATGGACCCCGAGCGGCTGGAGCGGACGCTCGCGGAAGACATCGCCACCGCCATATCCGAAGAGGGGGCGGACATCGCCCTCGCGGCGCCTGCCTGACCCATCTGCCATCAGAGCATCGCGCTGGTCCAGCGCGCCTTAGAGCAGCGGGGAATCCCGACCGTTTCACCCACGGTGGCGCGCGACGTCACCGAGCACGCCAAGCCGCCCCGGGCGGTCTTCCTTCCGTGGATGATGGGGCACCACTTCGGGGTGCCGTTCCACCGCGACCTGCAGCGGCGGGTCATCATGGAGTGCCTGGGCCTCCTGGAGAGCGCGGAGCGGAGCGGCGAGATCCGCACCCTCCCCATCCCCTGGCCGCAGGTGCGGAGGGAAGGAATCGAGATCGAGCGGCGGCTGGGGCTCCGGCCCTAGTCCGCATCTCACGAGGAGGCACGGAGATGATGTTCTCCGTGCCTCCTTGTCTCCGTGTGAGGCTCGCTTTCTGCGCAGTGCGCGGGCCATGCGAACCGAGCCCATCATCCGCCTCACCGAGTACTCGCACGGAGCGGGGTGCGGGTGCAAGATCGCCCCCGCCGTGCTCACCCGCATCCTGGCTGGCGTGCCGCAGGCGGCCCCCGACCCGCGCCTGCTGGTTGGGAACGGCGCGCGCGACGACGCGGCCGTCTACCTGCTGGACGACGAGCGCGTGGTGATCAGCACCACCGATTTCTTCATGCCCATCGTGGACGACCCGTTCGACTTTGGCGCCATCGCCTCGGTCAACGCCATCAGCGACGTGTATGCCATGGGGGGCACGCCGATCCTGGCCATCGCCATCCTGGGGTGGCCGGTGGACCGGCTGGGACCCGAGGTGGCGGGCGAGGTGCTGCGCGGCGCGAGCGACGCCTGCCGGCGGGCCGGGATTCCGCTGGCGGGCGGGCACAGCATCGACGCTCCGGAGCCCATCTTCGGCCTGGCCGTGACGGGCACCGCGCATCGCGGCGAGGTGCGCACCAACACCCAGGCGCGCGCCGGGTGCGAGCTGTACCTCACCAAGCCGCTCGGCGTCGGCATCCTGACCACCGCGCAGAAGCGGGGCATCCTGCGCGACGAGGACTTCGCCACGGCGCGCGCGCAGATGCTGGCGCTCAACGACGTGGGCCGCGCGCTGGCGGGGGTCGCGTCCGTCGCCACCATGACGGACGTGACCGGCTTTGGCCTCCTGGGCCACCTGATCGAGCTGTGCGAGGGGAGCGGGGTGCGCGCGGAGGTCCGTTTCGACGACGTCCCGCGCCTGGCCGCGCTCCCCTTCTACCTGGAGCAGAAGACCATCCCCGGCGGCACGCGGCGCAACTGGGACAGCTACGGCCACAAGGTCGCCCCCCTCACCGACGGGCAGCGCACCCTCCTGTGCGACCCTCAGACCAGTGGCGGCCTCCTGGTCGCCGTGGACCCATCGGGCCGCGGCGACTTCCTGCGCGTCACCCGCGCGCACGGGCTGGACGTGGCTCCCTTTGGCGTGCTGCACCCGGCGGGAGACGGGCCCGTGGTCACGGTGCGGTAGAGCCTGTGCGTCGTTGCGGGTAGAACGCCGGGGTACCATGATTCCGGTCCGCGGCGGGCCGGGAAGGGCCCAGCCCGACGCGAGGGGGAAGTCCGGTGCGCCTCCTTTCATCTCCACGTCCGCGATTCTCGTCCATGCTGTTCCTCGCCGCGTTCGGGCGCTTTCTCAACCGGAGGCGCCTCCCCGGCACCGCCCGCGCCGACGCTGCCCTGGTGTTCGGGATGGGTGTGGAGTGGAAGGCGCGGGCCCGTATCGGGACCGCGGCGGAGCTCTTCCACAGGGGCGTGGTGCGCCACCTGGTCGTGAGCGGCGGCGTGCCGGTGGACGGTGTCACCGAGGCCGAGCGGTTCCGCCGCGCCCTGGTGGCGGCGGGTGTCCCGGACCGGCACATCTCCCTCGAGGACCAGGCCAGCAACACCGCCGAGAACTGCACCCTCTCGCTCGCCGTGCTGCGGCGGCATGGATGCCGTTCCGTGGTGCTGGTGATGTCCGACTTCGAGGGGATCCGCGCCCACCTCACGGCTCGGAAAGCCTGGCGCGGCGCGGGGATGGAGATCTTCGACTGCCATGCCCCCTCACCCGGCCACTGGACGCCGCACGGCTGGTGGCTCAGCCGTGAAGGATGGTACTGGACCTGGCACACCGTCTCCCGGCTTTTCCGCTACCGCCTTCTGCCGCACCTCTGGCGTTCCTGACGGCTCGCGGCGCACAATCCAGAGCGCCGGGCCGCTGGCCGCTTGCGGTAGTTTCCGCCTCCCCATCTACTTGGAGAGCGGTTCCGTTGCACCCCTGGTCCCGAGGTTCAGATGCGTCACAAAGCCTGGTTGGTGTCGGGGTATTTGCTCGCTGCGGCCTGCCGGCCGGGTGGACGAGTGGAGTCGAAGCCTTACCCGGCCCCTTCCTCCACGAACGTCTCGGTTGAACAGGTCACGACGATATCTCGCCCGGCGGGAGGCCTCAACTCCTTCGTGCCCGCTGTGCCGGGTTCCGGGGACGGTGGCGAGTGCGAGGTCTCTGGGCGCACGGAGCGTCGCGGAGCGCTGTACGTGCTCTCCTTTCCTGAATCCGACGGCGTTGGACGGAACGTGAGCGTCGAGTTCGACTCGGTCTGGCAGCCAATCCACTACAGCGATCTGCGCGGCGATCTGCGTCGGGTGAAGACGGGCCCACAAACCTCTGTGCTGTTGGACTTCCGTGACGGCACTGCCCAGGCACTCAACGAATGGCCAGGCCGGATCGGCGAGATGGCGGAGGGTGAGCTTTCTGCCGCTTTGGAGGCGCGTAACCTCGGATATCCACAGCGGATGATCGATCTGGTGCGAAACAGGTGCGTGAAGCCCTAAGGCGACGCTGCCCGTCGTCACGCTGGAACCGGCCGGCGCGCTGATCCGCTGGACGGGCGCAGCGTACGAGTGGCGGCAGCTCAGCGACTGATACGGATCGCGGTCGGCCGGACATGATCGTACCCCACGCGGCGCGCCCGACCCGTCCAGGAGCGAATGAATTCGCCGCTGGACCTGCGCGAAGACCGCCTTCGCGGTCTCTCCCTTCGACCATGGTGGACCGTACAGTCCCCGCAGGGGACTTCGCGTGTTTCCAGCGGCGAATTCATTCGCTCCTGGCTCGCTCCTGGCTCGCTCCTGGCTCGCTCCTGGCTCGCTCCTGGCTCGCTCCTGGCTCGCTCCTGGCTCGCTCCTGGCTCGCTCCTGGCTCGCTCCTGGCTCGCTCCTGGCTCGCTCCCCGGCTCGCTCCCGGCTCGCTCCTGGCTCGCTCCTGGCTCGCTCCCGGCTCGCTCCCGGCGCGCTCCCAGGCGCTGAACGGCTCAGATCTCGGCGCCCTCGCCCGGCCAGAACGTGCCGAGGGCGCTCTCCTCCACGCGGTAGATGTGCAGCATGTCGTGCAGCGCCGCGTGCCGGCACATCAGGAAGAGCGAGTAGCGCGCGTGCGCGGTGTTCACCGCCCGCCGCTCCCACGCCCCGGGATCGAGCTGCGCGAGCCGCCCCAGGAAGATACGCCGCTCCCGCTCGTAGCTGTCCATCGCCTCGCCCAGGTCCATCGCGAGGAGCCGGTCCGCCGGCTCATCCTCGTCTGGTTCGTAGGAGACGATGGTGGGTACGTCCTCCGTCAGGATCCGCTCCAGCCGCGCGACCCAGAGCGGCTCCACGAGCGCCAGGTGGCAAGCGTGCTCGTGCGCCGACCACTTCCCCGGAATGGGCCGGCGTTTGAGGTCCGCGGGCGGAACGTCCGCGACGAGGGCACGGAGCGTGTCCGGCCCACGGGCGAGCTGTGCAAGGATGTCGGCCGGCGTGCGCATGGACTCCGTGGTGGCGGCGGCACAGGGACACGGGAGAGTGTTTCTCTCTGTGTCTCTGTGTCTCTGTGTGAGCCCCGCTGTTCTCACGCGAGGTAGTGCAGATCCCCTTCGCGGCGGAGGATCCCCTCCTGGTTCAGGTACTCCAGGTAGGGGATCGTGTACTTGCGGGACAGGCCCAGCGCCCGCCCGAACTCGGCGGCGCGGACGCCGTCCAGCCCATGCCGCCGCGGGGCCTCCCGCAGCTCGTCCGCCGCGTCCGCGTGCAGAAAGAGGTCGGGGCTCACCCGCACCACGCGCCCCTGGTCGCGCAGCTTGGCGGCGACGCGCTCCACCACCTCGGGGCGCCGCGGGTGCAGCTCGCCGTACTCGCGGATGCGCGCCGGGCGCAGCCCCGCCGCCCGCAGCCGCTCCAGGAGTTCCCCGGCGACGCGCTCCTCGTCGGGGGTGAAGGCCACGCGGCCCGGGTAGAGCACGCACCCGGCGCCATCCAGGCGGACGCTGGCGCGCAGGAACGCGGTGCCCTCGCGCCCCAGCAGGGCGCGCAGCAGGGCGGGGAGGTGCGAAGCGGGCCCCCTCAGCTCCCGGCCGAGCCGCGCGTACGGCACCAGGCGCTCACCGCGCGGCTGGCCGGCCACGAAGTCGTGCAAGCGCTTCAGCAGCTCCCCCTCCCAGTCCGCCCCCCACACCAGGAGCCCCGCCCCGCCGCCGGGGCCCAGGCGCAGCTTCGGGCTTTCCTCCGCCTCGCGCCGCAGCGCCGCCTCGGGGAGCATCCACCGGCGGGCCAGGGCGGGCAGCTCGACCACCGGCGCCGGGGCCTCGGCCAGGTACGCGGCGAGGGACGGCTCTCCGCCCTCCCGCAGGGAGTAGGCGGCGCGCTCGGCGGGGAGCACGCGGCGCGGGCGGCCGGGCGCCACGTCCAGCACCTCGCCGCCGCCCACCGTGGCCAGGGGGCTGGTGCCGCGCAGGATGAAGCGCTGCCCGGGGAAGAAAGGCGCCTCCTCCCGCAGCTCCAACTGCGCCCACCCCTCGCGCTCCAGCCCCCACAGGCGGCACTCGGCCTCGGTGCACCCCGCGTGGAAGTGGAGCCGCGCGCCGTGCTTCCACTCGGCCGGCGCGCCCTCCACCCAGCGGATGCGCACGTTGAGAAAGCGCCCCGTGTACGGGTGCCCGGGTGCCACCAGGGTGTCGCCGCGCCGCACGGCGTCCGCGGCGAGCCCCGCGACGTTGACGCCCACGCGGTGCCCGGCCCCGATGGCGCCCACGCGCTCGTGGTGGTTGTGGAGCGAGCGCACCCGCCACGTTCCCCCGGCCAGCGCCACCTGGCCCCCCTCCGCCAGGCGCCCGCGCACCAGCGTGCCCGTGACCACCGTGCCGATCCCCCGCAGCGTGAACACGCGGTCCACGGGGAGGTAGGGGAGCGCGTCCTCGCCGTCCGGGCTGGCACCGCACGAGGCGAAGATAGCCTCCTTGAGCCGCGCGATGCCGCGCCCGCTCACCGAGTCCACCACATGCGCGGGCTGCGTGGGGACACGGGCGCGCGCCAGGAGCGACGCCACGTCGTGCAGCGCGGCGTCGAGCTGCTCGGCGCTCGCCAGCTCCGCCTTGGTGACCACGGGGATCAGAGAGCGCACCCCCAGCAGGTCCAGGATCTGGAGGTGCTCCAGTGACTGCGGCATCACGCTTTCCCGCGCGTCCACCACCCACAGCGCCAGCTCGAACCCCGTGGCGCCGGCCACCATGTTCTTCACCAGCTTCTCGTGGCCGGGCACGTCCACCATCCCCAGCCGGTAGCCGTCCGGGTGGTCCAGGTGGGCATATCCCAGGTCGATGGTCATCCCCCGGGCACGCTCTTCCGGGAGGCGCGAGGGGTGGATGCCGCTCAGCGCCTCCACCAGCGTGGACTTGCCGTGATCGATGTGCCCCGCCGTGCCGATCAGCCTCATGCCAGCTCGTCCAGTGCCCGCTGCAGCTCCGCGAGGTCCTGGGGGAAGAAGGTGCGCAGGTCCAGGTAGAAGCGGTCCCGCTGCACGTAGCCCACAATGGGCACCTCCCGCGTGGCGAAGCGCCGCTTCAGCGCCTCCGCCGGCAGATCATGGTGCACCAGCTCCAGCCCCACGCTGCCGAAGGCGGCCTCGGGATTGGAGCCGCCGCCCAGCGTGCCGCGCAGGGCCACGCGCGCGCACGTCCGCCACCGGCTCTCCGGCCCGGGGATGCGCAGACCCCGGATGCGCTCCTCCAGCTCCTCCAGCGGCGTGTGGAAGAGGCGCCAGAGGGGGAGCGGGCGCCCGGCGAGGTGGTGCCGGAGCGCGCCGTGCAGCAGGGCCATGCGCACCTTGTCCAGCCGCAGCACGCGGTATAGGGGGTTCTTGCGCATGGCCTCCACCAGGGTGGAGCGGCCCACGATGATCCCCGCCTGCACCCCGCCGAACAGCTTGTCCGCGCTGCAGCAGACCACGTCCACCCCCTTTTCCAGGCTCGCCACCACCCGCGGCTCGTCGTCTAGGAGCGCGTCCCCGCCCGCCTCCATGAGCCCCGAGCCGTTGTCCTCGATCACGGGGATGCCCAGCCGCCCCCCGATCGCCGCCAGCTCGCCGGCGCCGACCTGCTCCACGAAGCCGCGCTGCACGAAGTTGGACTGGTGGACCTTGAGCAGCGCCGCGGCACCGGGGTGTGCTTCGAAGTCGCTGGGCCGTGTACGGTTGGTGGTGCCAACTTCCACCAGGCGGCACCCGCTGGCCGCCATGATGTCGGGCACGCGGAAGCTGCCGCCGATCTCCACCAGCTCCGAGCGGCTGACCAGCACCTCGCGCCCCGCGGCCAGCGTGTTGAGGGCCAGCAGGAGGGCGCTGGCGCAGTTGTTCACCACCAGCGCGCCGGACGCCCCTGTGAGTAGCGTGAGCTGCCGCTGGAGGGCCGCGTCGCGGTTGCCGCGCCCCTGCGTGGCGGCGTCCCACTCCAGGTCCGTGTAGCCGGCCAGGGCTTCCAGCTCGTCCAGCAGCTCGCCCAGCGGCGCACGCCCCAGGTTGGTGTGGATCAGCACGCCGGTGCCGTTGACCACGCGGCGCGGAAAGGGCGTCCGCACGGCCTCCGCCTCGGCGACGCACTCGGCCACCACCCGCGCGCCGACCTCGTCCGCAGACCCGCCGGCGCGCAGCCGCTCCCGGTGCCGCTGCACGACCCCGCGCACCAGGCGGGTGCGGTACGCCTCCGCCAGCTCCGCGCTCGCCGCGCGGAACGCGGGATCGCGCAGGACCTCGTGGACGGGCGGGAGGGACGCGCGGGGGTTATGCAAAGCGGCGCGCCGGGGAATGGCGGAGAGATACAGGAATCGAACCTGCCCGCGGAACTCGGTCCCGCGTCACGGTTTTGAAGACCGCGGGCCACACCAGTGACCTGATCTCTCCTCGCATTCGCTCCTCTGCTTTCGTTTGATACGCGATCCGAGTGCGCTTGCGCCCGACCGGGATCGCGGCAGCGATTACGGGGATTCCCCCTGCGGGGACCACGGGGTTCCGGCCGATCCCTGAGCACCGGCCCGCGCAGGCGGACTTCGCGCCGTCGTTGCCGCGACTTCAACCACCCGGCCGCGGGTTCCGGATGAGCCCGGCCGTCAGCGGTCCGCGGGCCTGGCGAGCGCGCGGTAGGCGGTGTACCCGAGGGCGCCGGCGATCAGCCAGGGCGCGGCCACGATGATAGGGTCCAGCCACTGGTGGTTCACGTCCGCGCGGTGCTGGCCCACGCGGGAGCGGATGCCGTGGTGGGTGAACTCGCTGAGCACCCCCGTCTCGGTGACGGGATTGTCC
This sequence comes from uncultured Gemmatimonadota bacterium, assembly GCA_902805735.1. Lineage (GTDB taxonomy): Bacteria > Gemmatimonadota > Gemmatimonadetes > Longimicrobiales > Longimicrobiaceae > Longimicrobium. The sequence continues at coordinate 34,814 of CADCTW010000106.1, forward strand.
GGGCGCAGCGACGCGTACGACGCCAGGTTGCTCTCCAGCACGTCCACCCGGTCCGCGGCCAGCAGGAGCAGCCAGTGCGCGGCGCGCGCCTCGCTGTACTTGGCGTACGCGTACTTCCTCAGCGCGCCCGACAGCCCCTTGGGCGGGCACGAGGTGCCGAAGACGGGGGTGAGGAACGCGTGCTCGATGGAGCGCTCGCGCGGCCACTTCTCCTCCTGCCGCTCGGGGAAGTGCCAGTGCGCGCCGCTCAGGGTGGGGTCGAAGCGCTCCTGCGGAAACGAGGGGCGGTCGTTGGGGTCCAGGTCCGCGCCCCACCCGGGGATCCGCTGGCGGAGCTCCTCGGGCGGTGGCGTGACGGTGGGCTTCTCTGCCGTGTAGGGCATGATCGCTCCTCCTCAGTGTGCGTTGGGAACGATGACCGGCTTGATGCAGTTGTCCAGCTTGGCCGAGAAGATGTGGTACCCCTCCGCGATGTGCTCCAGCGGGACGCGGTGGGTCACGATGTCGTTGGGCTTCAGGTAGCCGTTGCGGACGTGCTCGAAGAGGCGCGGCCACTGGCGCTTCACCGGGCACTGGTTCATGCGCAGGGTGAGCCCCTTGTTCATCGCGTCGCCGAACTTGATGGCGCTGAACATGGGCCCGTAGGCGCCCACGATGGAGATGGTGCCGCCCTTTCGCACCGAGTCGATCGCCCAGTTGATGGCCACCGGCGAGCCGCCCTGCAGCTTCATCTTGGCCGAGGTCACGTGCTGGATGAAGTTGCCGTCCGCCTCCGCGCCCACGGCGTCGATGCACACGTCGGCGCCCAGGTGCTCGGTGGCCTTCTTCATGTACACCACGATGTCGTCCACCTCCGCGAAGTTCACCGTCTCCGCGTGGGCAAAGGTGCGCGCCTTCTCCAGCCGGTACTCCAGGTGGTCGATGACGATCACCCGCCCCGCACCCATCAGCCACGCGGACTTGGCGGCGTAGAGCCCCACGGGCCCCGCGCCGAACACCGCCACGGTGTCTCCCTCCCGGATCTCGCCGAGCTGCGCCCCGAAGTACCCGGTGGGGAGCGCGTCGGTGAGCATCAGGGCGTCTTCATCGTCCATCCACTCGGGGATAAGCGTGGGCCCCACGTCCGCGAAGGGGACGCGCACGAACTCCGACTGCCCGCCGTCGTAGCCGCCGCAGGTGTGCGAGTAGCCGTAGATGGCACCCACCGCCGTGGCGTTGGGATTGACGTTGTGGCAGTTGCCGTACAGGCCGCGCGCGCAGAAGAAGCAGGAGCCGCAGAAGACGTTGAAGGGCACCATCACACGGTCGCCGCGCTTCAGGTTCTGCACCGAAGGACCCACCTCCTCCACCACCCCGATGAACTCGTGCCCGAAGGTCATTCCCACGCGCGTGTCGGGCATCATCCCGTGGTAGAGATGCAGGTCCGAGCCGCAGATCGCCGCCAGCGTCACGCGCACGATGGCGTCGTTGGGGTGCTCGATGGGCGGGATGTCCTTCTCTTCCACCCGTATGCGGTACGGCCCACGGTACACCATCGCTCGCATCGCACTCTCCTTGCAGAAGTCCGCCGAGTCGGAGGCGCGTGGCCTTGCATTGCCCGTACCGTGGCGCGAGACAGGCAACCGCAGAGAGACACGGAGTCGCTTCATCTCACGCGTCCGTGTCTCTCAGCCTTCGGGAAGCTTGAGCGCCTTCGATTCCTTGAGAAGCTGCTCCCAATCGCCCGGCGGGGCGCCCGCCTCCAGCATGCGCCGGAACACCGCGTACGCCTCGCTTCGCGCGCCGCGAGCCCGCAGGGTGTCGTCGTCGTTCACCCATGCGTAAACGATGGCACGCGCATCCGTGCGGAAGCGGAAGTAAAGGCGATACCGCTGGAAGAACCCCGCCGAGAACCAGTGGCGGTGGCTCGCTCCGAGCGTGTTTCCCTGCCGGAACTCGCGTGCGCCCGGGTCCGCGGGGATGACCACGGTGATGAGGCGGTAGATCGCGGCCAGGCGCTTCGTGGACGGGTGCGAGCGGAACCCCGCGGGGTCGTCGCGCTCCAGGCGCTCCACCTCGGCCACCAGCTCCGCGAACGCGCGGCCGAACTCCCGCCATCGATAGAGCTTCCAGCCGTTTCGTCGCGGAGGCTCCGCGCGCTCCGCCGATGGCCCGCCGCCGTCCCGGGCCACGTCAGTCGATCCGCTCGCCAAGGTCCACTTCCATGTTCCCCACGAGCCGCTCCGCGCGCGCCAGCAGATCGGACGAGAGGGGCTGAATGGTCGCCGGCTGCTCGATCATGTCGCGCTCGATGAACGCCAGGAACGCGCCGAGGACCGGGTCCTCACCCGCCGCTGCGTCGTCGTCTGCGCCCACGGCGCGGACGAGGAGGACGCCCGGCCCGATGTAGTCCGCCTCCACGTTGCGCGTGTCGAACTCCGGGTGCGAGCGAAAGAGAGCGGACTCGAAGGCGTACGACTTCGAATTCCCCGTGCGGGTGAATCGTCCCTTGTAGGTCATCTCCGCTCCTGGGCTGGGTTGTTGAATGGCATTACAAATGTACTTACGGTCGCGGTGGAGCGCAACGTTCGCGAAAAGCCCCGAGTCGCGCGGCCCGGGGCATGCGCAGGTGTGCGGTACGCCCGCAACGACGCCCCTCACGGAGAACCCGGCGGATGCCACACACCCGATCCATCGCCCTGGCGGCGATCCTCGCGATGCTGCCGGCCGCGTCCGCCGCGCAGACGGCCGCGCCCCCGGCGCTCGACGCCATCCGGCGCGACGACCTCCGGCGCGACCTCTTCACCCTGGCCTCCGATTCCATGCGCGGGCGCGAAGGGGGGACGCAGGACGAGATGCGCGCCTCCGTCTGGCTGGCGGAGCGGGCGCGCGAGGCCGGGCTCCTCCCCGCGGGCGACGACGGCACGTACTTCCAGTTCTTCGGCCTGCGCCGCATCCGGCAGACGGCGGCGAGCGCGGCGTCCGTGGGGGGGACGCCGCTGCGCCTGTGGGAAGACGCGGTGCTGCTGGCCCCCGTCGCCGCGCGGGTGGACGGGACAGTCGTGCACGCGGGCGCGGCGGCACCGGCGCAGGGGCGCGTGGTGGTCGCGCGGCTGGCGCCGCCCACGCGCATGCCCGTGCGCGGCGTGAGCCTGTGGGAGTGGCGCTACACCCTCACCGCCGTGCGCGAGCAGAGCACCGCGCTCCGCGCCGGGAACCCGGCCGCCATCGTGCTGGTGGCAGACTCGGTGGCGGCGATGGCGTTCGGGCGGATGCAGCACTGGCAGCGGGAGGGGCTCTACCTGCTGGACGATTCCGCCGCCGCCGCGCCCCGGCCCGCCGGGGGGCCGCCCGTCTTCCTGGTGCGTCCCGAGGTGTTGAGCCGCCTGGCGGAGGGCGCGCGCTTCACCGCCGACCTGGGGCTGGAGAGCTTCGTCTACCCATCGGTCAACGTGGTGGCGCGGGTGCCGGGCGCCGACGCGCGGCTGCGAGGCGAGCACGTGCTGTTCAGCGGCCACCAGGACCACGACGGCATCGGCGGGCCGGTGAACGGCGACTCCATCTGGAACGGCGCGGACGACAACGCCACGGTGAGCGTGGCGCTGCTGGCCATCGGCCGGGCCTTTGCGCGGCGGCCGGGGCGGCGCTCCGCGCTCTTCGTGTGGCACGGGGCGGAGGAGCGGGGGCTGCTGGGCTCGCGCTGGTACTCCGCGCATCCCACCGTGCCGAAGGGGTCGCTGGTGGCGGTGCTCAACGCGGACATGATCGGCCGCAACCACCCGGACAGCGCGGCGCTGCTGGGTGCGATCCCGCCGCACCGCAACTCCACGGCGCTGGTGGAGATGGCGCTGGAGGCCAACCGCCGCGTCACCCGCTTCGCCGTGGACCACAGCTGGGACGATCCCGCGCACCCGGAGGGCTGGTATTTCCGCAGCGACCACCTGCCGTACGCGCGGGCGGGCGTGCCCTCCATCTTCTTCACCACCCTCCTGCACCCGGACTACCACACGCCGGAGGATGAATCGGAGCGCATCGACATCGCCAAGCTCACCCGCATGACGCAGTGGATGTACGCCACCGGCTGGTCCGTCGCCAACGCCGCCCAGCGCCCCACCGTGGACCCGGGCTTCAAATTGGAGCGCTGACTTCGCGCCTCGCGGCGAACCGGTTTTGTGACGCACCTTGATTGCGCGGCGAATTTCGTGCAGCGTATGGACGAGATAACGCCGCGTTGATCAAGATGCACAAGAGAGAGCCGCGATGACCTACAAGGTCGTGTTGAACAAGTCCGAAGAGGGATACAGCGTCAGTTGTCCGGGCCTTCCGGGTTGCTGGTCGCAGGGCGCGACCGAGGAGGAAGCCCTGGAGAACATCCGAGACGCGATCCAGGAGTACCTCGCCGCCGTCAACGAGACGGTGAGCGGCGACGTACGCGAGGTCGAAGTCGCCGCCTGATGGGCGAGATCCCGGGCGTCCACCACCTGGACGCGGTGCGTGCGCTGGAGAAGGCCGGATTCGCGGTGGTCCGCCCGGGGATGCACATCGTGATGTCCGACGGCGCGCGCATCCTGACCATCCCGCGACACAACCCTGTGAACGCGTTACGATGGGCGGGATCGTACGAGACGCCGGCTTGACCGAGACCCGGTTCCGATCTCTGCTGTAGAGAACCAGCGCCGTACCTCGCCGAGTACGTTGGGGAAGGGGTCTTGCCTCGCCCTACGATTACGCACAGCCTAGAGATAGGCTGGCTTGACACACGATTACGAACTCAGGAGGACTCCGTGAGTCGGGAATTCAGCGTAGTGATCGAGAAGGACTCGGAAGGCTACTACGTCGCTTCGGTCCCTGCGCTGCCGGGATGTCACACCCAGGCGCGCTCACTGGACGAGTTGATGGAGCGTGTTCGCGAGGCTGTCGAGCTTTGCCTCGAAGTTCGGGACGATGATGCGGAAGCGATGGACTTCGTGGGCGTACAGCGCATCACGATCGCCGCGTGACACGATTGCCGCGGCCGTCCGGGCCGGAGGTTGTCCGGGCATTGGGCAAGGCGGGGTTCGAGGTCGTCCGAGTCAAGGGAAGTCACCACTTCCTCAAGCATGAAGATGGCAGGGCCACGGTAGTTCCGATCCACACGGGCGAAACCGTCGGCCCCGGCCTCCTGCTCAAGATCCTGCGCGACGCGGAGCTTACGCGAGACGAGCTCGCCGCCCTGCTCTAGAGCCTATCGTCAGAGGCACGGAGATGAAGTCGTCTCTGTGCCTCTGTGCCTCTGTGTGAGCCCCTTTTTTGCGCAACGGCGACGCCATGCGAACCACACTTGCTCTGCTCCTGGCGATCTTCGCGGCGGGGTGCGCCTCCGGGCCATCCGTCGCGCCCAGCCCGGCGCGCGCCGCGCTCCCCGCGCACCCGGGGTTCGACATCGACCGCTACCCCGGCGACGCCGCGATGCGGGCGTGGCGCGGCGCGGCGCCGTACGAGTGGGTCGGGTTCTACCTCCCCGCGCCCTGCCACCGCGATCCGTCGTGGAGCGGCAAGCGGGCGGCCCTCCAGGCGATGGGGTACGGGTTCGCGGTGCTGTACGTGGGGCAGCAGCAGTTCGAGGGCGACACCACCCGCGCGGCGCCCGGCGCCCCCGTGGTCTGCTCGCGCACGCTGCTCACCGCGGAGCGTGGCCGCGCCGACGCGGCGGACGCCGCCGCCCGCACCGCCGCGGAGGGATTCCCAGCCGGGACCACCGTGTTCCTGGACGTGGAGCGGGCCTCCCGCATCACCCCGGAGATGTCCGCCTACGTGACCGCCTGGGTGGAAGCGCTGCGCCGCGACGGGCGCTACCGCCCGGCCATCTACGCCCACCGCGAGAACGCGCCGGCGCTCCGCGCCCTGGCCGGCGCGATCCCGTTCTGGGTCGCGGGCGGAGCGGGCTTCGCGCTGGACCGCACGCCACAGCAGAGCGGGGTGGAGTTCGCCTCCGTCTGGCAGGGGCTCCCCGGTCCGCGCAGCTGGGGCGGCATCACGCTCACGGTAGACGAGAACGTCGCGGCCACGCCCTCGCCATCCGCACCGTAGCTCACACAGAGACACAGAGGCACAGAGAAGGACTTCTTCTCTGTGCCTCTGTGTCTCTGTGTGAGTCCTAGCCTACGCGCGCCCCGTTCACCAGCGGGATCACCTCTTCGGCGAAGCGCTCCATCTCCTCCAGCTGCGGCGAGAACTGCAGCAGGAGCAGGTCCAGCCCCGCGCGCTCGAACTCCATGATGCGCTCGGCCACCTGCTCGGGCGTGCCGACCAGGCCGGAGCGGAGGCCGCGGTTGGAGACGGAGTAGTCTTCCAGCGAGACGCGCTGCTCGAGCTGGGTGTTGTTCAGCCAGTCCTGGTAGTTGGCGTACCCCGCCGTCCCCGGCCGCACCTCGGTGATCCGCTCCACCTCGCGTTGCGCCTCCGCCTCGGAGCCGCGCACGATCGCGTAGCCCGCCGCGCCGAACTTCATGGGCGGCAGCTCCAGCCGCTCGCGGCGCTCGCGCAGGTCGGCCACCTTGGCGCCGATCGTCTCCGGCGGGTCGCCGTGGGTGAGCCAGGCGTCGCACTTCTGAGAGATCAACGCCTTGGCCGCCGGCGACTCGCCCCCCGCGTAGATCGTGGGGCGCGGGCGCTGCACCGGCTTCGGCTCCAGGATGGCGTCGTCCACGCCGTAGTACTTCCCCTGGTAGCTGAAGCGGGGCTCCTTCCACATCCCGTCCACCACGTCCAGCCACTCGCTGGTGCGGGCGTAGCGGTCGTCGTGCTCGTCGAACTGGATGCCGTACTTCTTCGCTTCGGTCGCCCACCACGACGAGACCACGTTCAGCGACAGGCGGCCGCCGCTGATCTGGTCGATGTTGGCGGCCTGCTTGGCGAGGAGCGCGGGCTGGTGGAAGGTGGGGCGCACCGCCACCATGATCTCCATCCGCTCGGTGACCGCCGCCAGCGCCGCCGCCGTGGACCACGCGTCCAGCGACGGGGCATCCATCCCCTTGATGTCGTTGAGGTTCAGCTCGGCCACCAGCGTCAGGTCGAAGCCGGTCTGCTCGGCGCGTTGCGCGAGGCGGCGGGCGTATTCCCAGCTCGCCGCCATCCCCTCGTCGGGAACGTTGCGCAGCCACCCGCCGAAGACGGGGAGCCAGAATCCAAACCTCATCGCCCCACCTCCTGCAGCACCGGCGCCTCGATCCCCGCCTGCTCCTCCAGGTAGTCCGCGAGCCGCGCGAACGGGTCGAAGCCGATCACGTTGGGCGCGTCGGCCACGAAGTTGGAGAGGGCGTTGATGTCGTAGAAGTAGAGCTGCCCATCGCGCGAGTCGATCATGTACTCGATCCCGCCCACGTCGATGTGCGCGGCGGCCATGATGGCCTCCACCTGCGCGCGGATCTCGGCGGGGGGCTCGTAGCCCTCCACGCGCAGGCCGCGCTTGGGCGCGTCCACGGCGCAGATCTGCGCGTCCAGCTCCACCCCGTCCACCCGCTGGCAGACGTCCGCGGGGCACAGGTCGAAGGAGTTGCCGGGGGTGTAGATGCGGATGCCGTACAGGTACTCGCCGCCCAGCACCTCCACGCGCACGATGCGGCTCTCCTCCTGCGGGATGAACTCCTGCACCAGCGCCACCGAGTCGATCCCCAGCTGCAGGTCGCCGGCCACGGCGGCGGCCGCCAGCTCCTCCGGCGTGTCGAAGCGCCGCACTCCCGCGCCGCTCCCGCCGATGTTGGGCTTGATCACGATGGGGAAGCGCAGCCCCTCGGCCGCGGCCGGCGCCTGCGAGGGGTGGTTGATGGCGCGCGCCCTGGGGTACGGCAGCCCGAGCCGCTCCAGCAGCGCGAGCTGGTGCGCCTTGGAGATCTCGGTGAGCCACGCGTCGTACCCGTTCACCACGCGGATGCCGTTCTCGCGCAGGTAGCCCAGGTACGAGGTGGTGTAGAAGATCGAGTTGGCGTGGCCGCGGTTGAACGCGGAGGGGCTCATCCGGTTGAAGACGAGCGAGTACTTCGGCTCCTCGGCGGGGTCGAAGCGGTGCTCGCCCGCGTGGATCTTGACGTACGGCGTGCCGCGCCGGTCCAGCTCCGCGAAGAGGGGGCGGAACCACTCCGGGTGCTCGTAGAAGATGGCGATCGGGCGTTCGGGCGTGGCGGACATCGGCTCTCCTGGTTGCGCTGTAAACCAAAAACCGCGGCCCCGTCTCGGGGTCGCGGCTGTGTCGCCTTCGTGGAGCGGCGCGCCTCTCAGCCGCCGGTCAGCTCATGCCGACCCATCCCACGCACGCGCGCCGTCGCCCCCGGCTGGCGATGCCAGCGGGCACGGGGACAGCAGCACATGCACATGGGGGCGCGGTTCGACATGCCGATGAGTGTATAAAGAGCAGCACGATCCGGCAAGTGCGCCGCGCTTCAGGCCCTCGCGCGGGCACGGCCGTGTGGCCGCGGGTCGCCCCGTCCTTGCAGGCGCTCCCCCGCATGAAAGCCACGATCTACGCCCGCGTCGCTGGCGCCAAGCTGCGGCACATGGTGCCCCCCGCCTACCAGGACGCCGTCGCCGCCGGCACCCGTCCGGACGCGGAGTACTCGCTCCTCCTCTTCGACCACGCCCCTCGCGACGTGGTCCCCTCACCCCCGGTGCGCAAGGCCCTGCGCCGCCTGGAGGTCCCCGCCCCGGACGGCATCCTCGCCGTGGGAACCGTCTTCACGGACGAAGCCCTCTCGCTCCTTGCCGAAGCCGGTGCCCGCCCCATCGCCTTCCACAAAGCGAGGTGGACAGACGAGTCCGCCCGTGCGCGCCAGCTTTGAACAGCGGGGGCTCACACAGAGACACAGAGGCACAGAGATGATGTTCTCTGTGCCTCTGTGTCTCTGTGTGAGCCCTCCGTTCACGGCGCGCGCAGGAGCGGGCGGAAGCCGGCCTGGTGGAAGTGCGCATCGGCGGTCAGCGCATCGGTCAGCCCGCGGTCCTTCATCACCACGAACGAGATGCAATCGGTGAGGCCCCACGCCTTGTCGTGGTGGCGCCGGAAGAAGGTGCGTCCCCGCTCGTACAAATCCTCCGTGAGCGGGGTCACCTCGACGAGCGGGTTACCCTCGAACAGGTCCAGGAGCGTCACGGCCCTGCTCCGCAAGGCACCTTTCGCAAGCGCGTTGCCGACTTCGATGATCACCGCGCGCGTAGTGACGACCCGGATTCGCTCGGCTTCGATCGTGTGTGCCAGCGCGACCGCATGCGCGTGGTGCAGATCTCGAGGCGATCCGAGCGCGACTGCGTAGGATGCATCCATGAACAGCTTATTCGTCACGCCGGGCGCCCTCACCATAGAGGTAAAAGTCGAGGCGTTCCGACCAGTCCGGGGGACCATCCAGGTTGGCTGATGCCAGGAAGTGCAGCCAGCCGTACGGATTGCATTCCTCCGTTGCCGGCACTTCCGAGGGCTCCTCCTCGACGGTGATGCGGACGCGGGTGTCCGGGGCCAGGGGAATGGGGCCGTCGGGGCGGAGGACTTCGCCGTCGAACGTGGCGTGGAAGGTGGTCGTCATGCTGTACTCTGGTGCTGGGCCAGGTGCGTCTGCTCGGTGGTGCGATACGGAAGCTGGGCAAGAGTTTGGCGGTGAACAAGGGGGCGGCGGAAAGACGATCCAGCCGTGGCGTGTACGGGTCGCGAAGCATCCGTTTTGTGCACCGGTCGCTCTCTCGAGCCGGCGAGTGCGGCGCCAGGATCAGTGCACCCCGCGATCAGGCACGGTGAAGCTCGGGACGACGAACCGTCGGACGGGTGAGACGAGACTGTGGCGCCGCGGGATGGTTTGGAGGGGGGCGCGGGCGTACCTTTCGGGCAGCGGCGGCCAGACCCGGGCCGCGCAGGGCCTTCACCTGGCGCAGCAAGCATGAACCTGAGACGCATCGCATCGCTGGCGGCCGCGGGGTGGCTGGCAGCCGCTCCCGCCGCGGCACAGCAGACCGCCGGCCGCCTTCCCGCACCCGCGCAGCGCCCGACGCTGGTGGTGCTCATCACGGTGGACCAGCTCCGCCCCGACTACTTCACCCGCTGGCAGGGGCAGCTCACCGGCGGGCTGGCGCGGCTCTACCACGGGGGCGCCGTCTTCACGCGCGCCTACCAGGACCACGCCATTACCGAGACGGCGCCGGGGCACGCCAGCACCCTCTCCGGGCGCTTCCCGCGCGGCACGGGGGTCGTGCAGAACATCGCGGGGGTGAACGACCCGCAGAGCCCGCTGCTGGGCGGGAGCACCATGATGGGCGCGTCGCCCTTCCGCTTCCGGGGGAGCACGCTCACGGACTGGCTGCGCGTCAGGGACCCGCGCACCCGCGCCCTCTCCGTGTCGCGCAAGGACCGCGGGGCGATCCTTCCCCTGGGGCGCGCGCAGCAGGAAGTCTACTGGTACGGCTACGACGGCCGGTTCACCACCAGCACGTACTACGCGGACACGCTTCCAACCTGGGTGCAGCGCTACAACGCCTCCAACCCGGTGGCGCGCTTCGCGGGGCAGGCGTGGACGCCGCTCCTTCCCGCATCGGCGTACGCGGAGCCGGACAGCGTGCCGGTGGAGAGCGGCGGGCGCGGCTACACCTTCCCGCACGTCCTCTCCGCCAACCCGGACACTGCGGGGCGCACCATCCCGGAGTTTCCCTGGATGGACCAGCTCACCATGGAGATGGCGCTGGCGGGGCTTCGCGAGATGAAGCTGGGGCAGGGCCCGCAGACGGACGTGCTGGCGGTGTCGTTCTCCACCACCGACGCCGTGGGGCACCGCTACGGGCCCGACTCGCGCGAGATCCACGACCAGGTGCTGCGACTGGACCGGATGATGGGCGTGTTCCTGGACTCGCTCTACGCCGGCCGCGACCCGAAGAGCGTGGTGATCGCGCTTACCTCCGACCACGGCGTCGCATCCTTCCCCGAGGTGACGCATCCCAACGACGCGGCGCGCTTCCACCCGAGCCCGCTGCCCGTGACCCGCTGGCTGGGTGCCGAGGCGCGGCGGCTGGGGGTGGACAGCACCGCCTTCGGCTTCGACGACGGGATGGTGTCGTACGATCCGGACGCCTTCCTCCGCGCGGGCCGCGACCCGGAGACGGTGCTCCCGGCGCTGATGACCCGCTTCGTGGCCTTCGCGCGCGGCCTACCGGGGGTGATGCAGGCCCAGCGCGTCTCCGACCTCCCGCGCGATTCCGCCACCAACCCGATCTCGCGCCGCTGGGTGCACATGCTCCCCCCCGACCTCCCCGTCGCGGCCGTCGTGACGCTGAAGCCGGAGCACGTGTGGGGGACCGCGACGTACGCGCAGCACGGCACGCCGCACGAGTACGACACGGCGGTGCCCGTAATCCTGTACGGCCCCATGATCCGCCCCGGCCGCTACAGCCGCTTCACGCGCGTCGTGGACATAGCGCCGACGCTGGCGCGCATCGTGGGGGTGCGGCCGACCGAGGTGCTGGATGGGCGGGTGCTGGTGGAGGCGCTGAGGTAGGGACGGCGGGGAACGGCGTCGGCGGCTGGGCGCGGCTTGCGCCTGGTCGGCGCGGCGGCCTAGCTTCGGCGGGGTGCGGTTCCCCGTTCCCCGTTCCCCGTCCCCCATGAAGCCGCAGCGCCACGCCGCCATCCTGGAGCTCGTCCGCGACCGGCGGGTGTCGTCGCAGGAGGTGCTGCGCGACTTCCTGGCGGAGCGCGGCTTCGAGGTGGCGCAGGCCACCCTCTCGCGCGACATCCGCGAGCTGGGGCTGGTCAAGGTGCCGGACGAGAATGGCGGCTCCACGTACACGCTCCCCCCCGGCGTCACCGATCCCACGCCCACGCTGGCCCGTCTCCTCCCCTCGCTCTACCTGGGCTCGGACGGCGTGGGGAACCTGCTGGTGGTGAAGACGGTCGTCGGCGGCGCGCAGCCCATCGCGGTGGGGATCGACTGGGAGGAGTGGCCGGAGGTGCTGGGCACGGTGGCCGGCGACGACACCATCCTCCTCATCCTGCGCGACGTCGCGCACCTGGACACCATCGTGCGCCGCATCGAGGAGATCGCCGGCGTCTGACCGCATTGCGGCGACTGAAATCGCTGCAACGACGGCACCTGCGTGGGCTCGTCCTGAGGGGGTTGTAGTCTCGGCAGCGGTGGTCGTTGCAGCGGTTTCAGGGGCGCGGCAGCGGTGCCTGAAAGGGGAGCCGGTAACTTTTTGCGGCAGGTGGGTGTACGAGCGGGCGGCGGGGCAGGGATGCCCGCCGCCTGTTTCCATCTGCCCCCTCCATCGTGAAGCAGATCGTAGCCATCGCCGCGCTGCTGGCCGCGGCACCGCTCGCCGCGCAGGATCACACCCACGCCCATGCCGATTCGGCGGCGGTGGGGGTGATGGTGCGCGCCCAGGCGATTCCCATCGTCACGCACACGGCGCCGGCGCTGGGCGGGCGCTCGCGCACCGAGGCGCAGGTCACGCAGCCGGTGGTGATGGCGCACGCCCACGCGCTGGGCGGGCGGGCGTCGCTGGCGGTCGCCGTGAACCTGGAGGCGCTCACCCTGGCCGACGGCGAGCCCAACCCGGGGATCTGGGGCGAAGGATTCATCGACCGCCGCCACCCGCACACCGTCCTGCACGAAGCGGTTGCGACGTTCTCTCCCGTGGGCGGCCCGCGTGCGCCCGTGGAGCTGTCGCTGAGCGCGGGCCGCGGCTTCGTCCCCTTCGGCACGGACGATCCGATGGCGCGGCCCTTCGTCAAGTTTCCCGCCAACCACCACCTGGCGCAGGTGCTGGAGCGGCTGATGGCGCAGGCGGCGGTGCGCGGCGGGCCGCTGACGGTGGAGGGTGCCGTCTTCGCCGGCAACGAGCCCAGCGGCACGGGCGACGTGGGCGATCCTGGCCGCTTCGGCGACTCGTGGGCCGTGCGCGCGACGCTGGCTCCGCGCGCGGGGTGGGAAGCGTCGCTGGGCTACGCCGACATCAACTCCCCCGAAGAGCCGCGCGGCGTGGGGCTGGACCACCACAAGCTCGCCGCGTCGCTGCGCTACGAGGCCACCCGCGGCACGGCCGAGCGCAGCTACGCCCTGGTGGAGTGGGCGCGCACGGACGAGCTCAACGGCTCCCGGCGCTCCTTTCGGCTGGGCACCGTGCTGGCGGAGGGCGCGCTGCGCCGCCGCGGCACCGAGGTGGCCCTGCGCCTGGAGCGCACCGAGCGCCCGGAAGAGGAGCGCGAGTCCGCGTTCCGCACCCCCTTCCCCCACTCGGACGTGTCGCTGCAGGGGATCACGCGCTTCAGCATCGCCACCCTGGCCGTGAGCCACGGCCTGGGCTCGCTGGGCCCCATCCGGATGCGCCCCTTTGCCGAGGGCGCCTGGCTGCACGCCCAGCCCCTGCGCACCCCCACGACCTTCGTCCCGCGCGAGTTCTACGGCTCGGACCGCATGTGGACCCTGGCCCTGGGCGCGCGCCTGGAGCTCGGCGGCACCCACCCGCGCATGGGCCGCTACGGCGCCGCCGCCCGGTGAACGGAGCGCGTAAGGGCCACAGGATCCCGAGCCCTTCCTTGTCATCCATCGCAGTTCGAACTAGGCACTAGGCACTAGGCACTAGGCACTAGGCACTAGGCACTAGGCACTAGGCACTTGGCACTTCGCACCTCGTAGTCACCCTTTCCCTTTACCTGGCCGCCCCGATGAAAAACGCCGCCCTGCTTCTCCTCCTTCTCGCCTCCGCGGCGTGCGAACGCAACCCGGCCGGTGAAGATCCCGAGCCCCAGCCCAAGCCGGATCCGAGCTGCGCGCAGATCTCGTCCTCGGGGGTGCTGGGGCTGGGATGCGTGCCGGAGCGCTACACCGCCGAGGTGAGCGTCGGCGGGCGCTACGCCTACACCAGCACCTGGAGCGGGGGCACGGGCCGCCGGCCGGGGAACGCCATCAAGGTGTGGGACGTGGCGGGGAACATCCCGGTGCTGGTCGACTCCGTGATCATCACGGCCGCCAGCACCACCGGCGACCTGCAGGTGACCGACGACGGCAAGCTGCTGGTGGTGGCCACCGAGCGCAGCCCGGGCTCCATCGTCGTCCTCAGCCTGGCGGACCCGCGGCGCCCCGTGCAGGTCTCCCGCTTCTCCTCGGCCAACACGCAGCCGGGCGTGCACACGGCCGAGGTGGCGCGGGTGAACGGGAAGCTCTACGCCTTCCTCTCGGTGGATCCCGGGGCCAGCTTCCCCGCGCGCCTCGTGGTGGTGGACCTGAGCGACCCCGCCACCCCGCGCGAGGTCTTCTCGCGGCAGATGGGCCAGCCCTTTCTCCACGACGTGTTCGTGCGCGACGGCATCCTCTTCACCGCGCTCTGGAACGCCGGCATGACCATCTGGGACATCGGCGGTGCCGGGCGCGGCGGGTCGCCCGAGAACCCGGTGGAGCTGGGGAACGTGCGGACGGTGGGCGGCGCCGTGCACAACATCTGGTGGCTGCACACCGGCGGGTCCAAGCGCTTCGCCATCGTCGGCGAGGAGCAGGGCGGGTTCACCGGGAACAGCTCCGCGGGCGACATCCACGTGGTGGACGTGAGCGACTTCAGCAACCCGCGCGAGGTGGGCTTCTACACCGTCCCCGGCGCCGGCACCCACAACTTCTCGGTGGACGAGGCGCGCGGCGTCCTCTATGCCGCCTACTACAACGGGGGAGTGCGCGCGCTGGACGTGCGCGGCGACCTCGCGGCCTGCGCCGCCTCCGCCCGCTCCGCCGACGGCCGGTGCGACCTGGGCAAGGCGGGCCGCGAAGTGGGCCGCGTCCTCGACGCGCCCACCGGCGGGCGCAACTTCTACATCTGGGGCGTGCAGGCCACGGGCAACTTCGTCTACGCCTCCGACATGCTGAACGGCCTGTGGAAGCTGGACGCATCCAAGCTGCGCCCGTAACATAGCTCCCGCACCGTCGCACGGAGGCACGGAGATCCTTTTCTCTGTGCCTCTGTGTCTCTGTGTGAGACCCCGTTTCCGCCCACCAACCCCGGCCATCGATGAACACCGACGGGCTCGCCATCCGCTGCCGCGGGCTGCACAAGCGCTTCGGCGGCACGGTGGCGGTGAAGGCGCTGGACCTGGAGGTGCGCCGCGGCGAGTGCCTGGGGCTGCTGGGGCCCAACGGGGCGGGGAAGACCACCACCATCGAGATCCTGGAAGGGCTGCAGGAGCGCGACGGCGGCGAGGTGGAGATCCTGGGGATGACCTGGGAGCGCGAGCCGCAGCGCATCCGCGAGCGGCTGGGCGTGCAGTTGCAGGAGAGCGAGTTCCCGGACCGCGCCACGACGGAGGAGATCGTGCGCCTCTTCCGCTCGTTCTACCCGCGGGGCCCGTCGGTGGACGAGCTGATCGGCTTCGTGCAGTTGGAGGAGAAGCGGTCCACGCAGGTGCGCCACCTTTCCGGCGGGCAGCGGCAGCGCCTGTCGGTGGCGTGCGCCCTCGCCGGCGACCCGGCGATCCTTTTCCTGGACGAGCCCACCACCGGGCTGGATCCCCAGTCGCGCCGGCAGCTGTGGGACGTGTGCGAGGCGTTCAAGGCGCGCGGCGGCACGATCCTGCTCACCACGCACTTCATGGACGAGGCGGAGTACCTTGCGGACCGCATCGCCATCCTGGACCACGGCGAGACGATCGCCGCGGGCACCCCGGGCGAGCTGATCCAGGGGCTGGGCGGCGCGCACGTGATCGAGTTCGCCAGCACCGCCGCCCCTTCGGACGACGCCCTGCGCGCCCTCCCCGGCGTCTCGCGCCTCCGCCGCCGCGGCGACGCCGTCCTCCTCACCGTGGACGAGCCCCACCTCGCCCTCCCGCCCCTGCTGGCGGGCGTGGCCTCCGCCGGCGGCGCCCTCACCGCCCTCACCACGCACCGCGCCACCCTGGACGACGTCTTCCTGGCCCTCACCGGCCGCGGGCTGCGGGAAGACTGAATCTCACACAGAGACACAGAGACACAGAGGCACAGAGAAACGCATTGTTCTCTGTGCCTCTGTGTCTCTGTGTGAGATGGTTGTTTCTGGCCGCTACCGGCGGATCTCGTACACCAGGGCGCCGGCTCCCGCCCCCGCGACCGTGCCCAGGCCGACGTGCAGCGCCATCCCCGCCACGGCGTTGTTGTGGCAGAACTCGCCACACTGGGTCACCACCAGGAGCCCGCTCAGCAGGCCCGCGGTGGCGCCGATGGCCGCGCCCCACCCCACGTGCTTGCGGGCGGAGATCCGTTCCATGCGGGGCGTGTACTCCGAAGATGCAGCGAAAAGATCTCGATCCGCCTCGGCCGGCAGGACCGGTGCACGCGCCGGCTGCAGCGCGGGTGCTTCGCGTCTCGGCCCGTGCGCCGCGTCCCCGGACGCGGACTGTGCTTCGAGCGGGCCGGCCAGCGACGGGAGGACCAGCAGGGCAACAAACCACGACAGTCGGGACGGGCTCATGGCTCCTCGCGTTTCTGGCGATGGGTGATCGGACGCTCTTACGCTATACGGCACGGAAGCGCGTGGCAAGACGGGGCCTCGCGATTCTGGCGCAAATAATCTCTGTGCCTCCGTGTCTCTGCGTGAGGCCCGCTGTTTCTTCGGGCGGATTGGCATCAGCGTGCCGCGTGGTTACATTGTGTGCACACCCCCACCGGCAGGTGCACATGAAGGCACGCATCGTTCGCGTTGGCAACTCCCGAGGAATCCGGCTTCCAAAGCCGCTCCTGGATGAGGCTGGGCTCCCGGACGAGGTAGAGCTGCGTGCCGAGCCGGGCCGCATCATCATCGAATCGCCTGTGCGCCCGCGTGCAGGGTGGGCGGCAGCCGCTCGCCGAATGGCGGAACGGGGCGAGGACGTCCTACTGGACGCACCCACCGCTACCGATTTCGACGTCGAGGAGTGGGCGTGGTAGAGCACGGGCGAACACCCTCCCCGCCCCGGCTACCCCGGCGCGGAGCCGTCTATCTCGTCAACCTTGATCCCACACGAGGAAGCGAGATCCAGAAGACCCGCCCGTGTGTCGTCGTCTCACCTGACGATCTGAACGAAAACCTGCGCACCGTAATCGTCGCCCCCATGACCACGGGCGGACAGCCGTATCCATGGCGCGTCGAGTGCCGGTTCCAGGGGCAGCGGGGCCGGGTGGCGCTGGATCAGCTTCGAACGGTGCACCGGGAACGCCTGGCCCGCCACCTGGGCGCACTTCCTGACGAGACGATCGCGGAGGTGCTCGATACGCTCGCGGAGTTGTTCGCCAAGTAGGGGAGACGAGGAAGTGCCCGAGGGGAACTATCGCGTTCGTGGAGGCGCTGCGGGGAGCGAACACGCGGCGCGCGACCCTCACGAAGGCGCGGGACGCGGTATCTCTCCGCATGTGGCGACTGACCGGGAGCCTTGAGTGGACACGGGGGCTCCGTGTTAGATTGCCGGGCATGACTACGACCACTCCGGCACCGCCGGCCGCGCCCGCACATCCGCCCGAGCGGCTGAGCCCGCTGAGAGAGCTGATGATGGCGCGCATCCGCTCGTTCTTGAGGGAGCCGGAGGCGCTGTTCTGGACGTTCGTGTTCCCGATCCTGATGGCGGTGGGGCTGGGGATCGCCTTCCGCGAACAGCCGGTGCAGAGGGCGGCGGTGGGGGTGGAGCGGGGGAGCGCGGCGGAGCGCTTCCTCCCCGCGCTGCGGGGCGCGCGGGAGGTGGACGCGCGCGTGCTGGAGCCCGCGGCGGCCGAGAGGGCGCTGCGAACCGGCGAGGTGGCGGTGGTGCTCGCGGGGACCGACGCCGTCGTCTTCCGCTACGATCCGGGACGCGAGGAGAGCCGGGTAGCGCGGCTGCTGGCCGACGACGCGCTGCAGCGGGCCGCCGGTGGCTCCCGTCCCGTGCCCACGCGCGACGACGGCGAGCGGAGGCCGGGGGGGCGCTACATCGACTGGGTGATCCCCGGGCTTGTCGGGCTCAACCTGATGAGCACCGGGATGTGGGGGCTGGGCTTCGGGCTGGTGCAGATGAGGCAGAAGAAGCAGCTCAAGCGCCTCGTATCCACCCCCATGCGCCGCGGCGACTTCCTCATGGCGCAGATGGCGGCGCGCGTCTGCTTCCTGCTGCTGGAGGTGCCGCCGCTGCTGCTGTTCGCGTGGCTGGCGTTCGGGGTGAAGCCGCAGGGGTCCATGCTGCTGCTGTCGGCGCTCGTCTTCCTGGGGGCGCTCACCTTCGCGGGGATCGGGCTGCTGGCGGCGTCGCGCGCGCGCACCATCGAGGGGGTGAGCGGGGTGCTGAACGTGGTGATGCTCCCCATGTTCGTGCTCTCGGGCGTATTCTTCTCGTCCGCGCGGTACCCGGCGGCGCTGCAGCCTGCCATCCAGGCGCTCCCGCTCACCGCCCTCAACGACGCATTGCGCGCGGTGTACAACGAGGGGCAGGGAATCGCCGCGGTCGCGCCGGACGCGGCCATCCTGCTGGCGTGGACCGCAGGGTCATTCGTGCTTGCGCTACGCGTGTTCCGCTGGCAGTGATGGAACGGAAGTGCCTAGTGCCTAGTGCCTAGTGCCTGGTGGGAAGCGCGATGTGCCGAGAGCCAACTGCACGTGTGAAGTTGAAATGCAGTTACTAGGCACTGGGCACTCGGCACTTCGCCCCTCCGCCAGATGCACTCGCGATCCCGACAAGATGTCACACGAACCCCCGTTCGGTCGTTTACCCGTAGCTGACGCGCCGGGCCGGGCCGCCGGCGGGGCTCCCCTCCCCGCCGCGCCAGCCGACGGTGCCCAACCTCCACGCGATGCCGGGCCTGACCCTGTGCACCCCATGCCCACCGTTCATCCGGCCGGCAAGGCGGACCCCACCCGCCGGGGCGCCGCCGTGACCGGGGACGGCGCCCCGGACTACGACGCCCTCTTCCGCAGGGTGTACCCGTCGCTCTTCCGCTACCTGCACCGCCTCACCGGCGACACGGACGCGGCGGACGACATGGCGCAGGAGGCGTTCGTACGCCTGCTGGGGCGCAGCTTGCCGGAGGACGAGGCACGGCTCTGGCTGTTCACGGTGGCCACCAACCTGTTCCGCGACCGTGCGCGCATGGCCCGGCGCCGGGAGCGCATCCTCTCCGCCAACCCGTGGCGCCCGGCCGCGCTGCCCCGGCCGGACGAGGTGCTGGATCGCTCGCGCGCGGTGGATGGCGTACGGCGCGCGCTGGACAAGATCGCCCCCCGCGACCGGCAGATGCTGCTGATGCGCGAGGAGGGCTTCCGCTACGACGAGATCGCACAGGCGGCCGGGGTGGCGCCCGGCTCGGTGGGCACCCTGCTCTCCCGGGCCGCGCGGCGCTTCGCCGCCGTTTATGAGAAAGACGAGGATACGGGCGATGAAGCACTTGGATGAGGGCGTGCTGCAGGCGCTCGCCGACGGCGAGCTGCCGCAGGCCGGGCGTCGCGCCGCCGAGGCCCACCTGGCCGCCTGCGCCGCCTGCGCGGCCGAGCTGGCCAGCCTGCGGGCGGACCACGGAATACTGAGCGCGGCGCTGGCCCGCGCCGACGTGACACCCCCCACGGCGGCCGCGCAGATGTCGATGCGCCGCCGCCGCGCCGCCGCCAGCCGCTGGACGGGGGAGGCGCGG
>CADCTW010000107.1 GCA_902805735.1 uncultured Gemmatimonadota bacterium
ACACCCGGCGCTTCGGCTACGCCGTCGGGACGTTCGCCTCGCGGGCGGCGGTGATGAGCGGCAACGCGATCGCGCTGGCCGCGCGCGGCGTGCGGGAGAAGGCGCTGCGGATCGCGGCCGACGTCCTGGAGGCGTCGCCGGAGGACCTCGAGATCGACGAGGGCCTGGTGCAGGTCAAGGGCGTGCCGGGGACGTCGATCCCGCTGCGGACGGTGGCGGTGCTGTCGAACCCGCTGCGCTACGCCTTCGACGAGGCGGCGAAGCAGGCGACGCAGTTCACGACGCACGACGACTCGAAGCCGCCGGTGGCCGCGGGCGATGAGCCGGGCCTGGAGCACCGCGACTACTACTCACCGCTGCGGTCGACGTTCGCGTCGGGCGCGCACGCCGCCATCGTGGAGATCGACCCGCGGACGTGGGAGATCGACATCGTGAAGTACGCCGTGGTGCACGACTGCGGCAACGTGGTGAACCCGATGATCGTCGAGGGCCAGGTGCAGGGCGGCGTCGCGCAGGGCGTGGGCGGGGCGCTGTACGAGCGGATGGTCTACGACCAGGACGGCCAGCTGCAGAACGCCTCGTACATGGACTTCCTGATGCCGTACGCCTCCGAGGTCCCCGACATCGACATCGACCACCAGACGACGCCGTCGCCGCTGAACCCGCTGGGGATCAAGGGCGCGGGGGAGGCCGGGGTCATCCCGGGGACGGCGGCGATCGCGTCGGCGATCGAGGACGCGGTGGGACGCCGCATCACCTCGATGCCGATCTCCCCCACGGAGCTGTACGACCTGGTGCGGAACGACTCGTCGGAGATGACCGCTGCGGCCGCGCGCCGGGCGGGGACTGGAGTGATGGCGTGAAGCTCGACGGCTCGGCAGTTCTGTCCGGCGACCCGGAGAAGGTGTGGTCGGTCATCACCGACCCGGCCGTGCTGGCGCGGACCATTCCGGGCTGCGAGACGCTGGAGCAGGTCGGGGACGACGAGTACAAGATGAACGTCTCGGTCGGCGTGGGCGCGATCCGCGGGACGTACGCGGGCGAGGTCAAGCTGTCGGACCAGCGGAAGCCGTCGTCGTACGTGATGCACGCGTCGGGTGCGGGTGCGCCGGGCAACGCGCGGGCGACGGTGACGATCAACCTGGAGCCGGCCGGCGATGGGAAGACGAACCTGACCTACTCCGCGGACGCCGTGATCGGCGGCCCGGTCGCGTGCGTCGGTCAGCGGATGATCACCG
>CADCTW010000108.1 GCA_902805735.1 uncultured Gemmatimonadota bacterium
GCATGCTCGACGGCGAGAGCGTGGCGTTCGCGCTGGGCAACCTGCAGGAGCGCTCCACCTTCTTCATCGCCCCCGGGGTGCCGGTGTACGAGGGGATGGTGGTGGGTGAGAACTCCCGCCAGGGCGACATGGAGGTGAACGTCTGCAAGGGGAAGAAGCTCACCAACATGCGCGCCTCCGGCTCGGACGACAACGTCCTCCTGGAGCCGCCCAAGGTGATGTCGCTGGAAGACGCGATGGGCTACATCGCCGACGACGAGCTGATCGAGGTGACCCCCAAGTCGATCCGTCTCCGCAAGCGCCTGCTGACCGCCAGCGACCGCAAGAAGGCCTCGCGCGCCAGCGCATAACCTGTCACACAGAGACACAGAGGCACAGAGAAAGCTGCTTTTCTCTGTGCCTCTGTGTCTCTGTGTGAGCCCCTTCTGAGCCAGCCCCGACACGGGAATTGCGTATCCGGCCCGGAAGCGTTATTCAAGCCTTGACAGGCAGGGGGCGTTCCTTACTTTCGTCGCGCGTCCTTCCGTATCCCGTCTACCATGGAGACTCTCGAAATGCCGAACGCGATGGCTCACCCGGCGACCGGTGAGGAGCTCGACCTCGAAGACGCCATCCTGGCTCGCTTCGAGGACGAAGAGGACGACGAGTGGAGCGGCGATGGCGAAGAGGGATGGGAAGACGAGGACGACCTGGAAGACGACGACGATTGGGATGAGGACGACGACGACGACTGGGACGAGGACGACGACGAGTGGGCCGAGGGCGACGACCTGGACGAGGGCGACGACGTCTAGGCTCGCCCGGGGGTGAAAATCGGGCGTCCGCGAGCCGTGCGGGCGCCCGTTTTTGCTGGGATCAGCGGGTGGTTCGGGAGTTTGCCGAAAGGGGCGCTCCAGGGGTTGACACCCGTGGGGGAGAGGTTTAAGTTTCGCTCTCTTAACGCACGACGCGTTTGAGTCGAGCGCTGATTGAAAACCAGGGTAATGGGTGTCCGTGTGGGCCTCGCCGGGAGCGTACCTTCTCCCGGCACGTGCGCGGCGCTTCGGCGCGGCACAGAGGCTCTATCAAAGGTAAGAAGAAACCGAACGAACGATACAGTCGTTTGTTCTCAAGAGCTGTTTGAACTCATGGAGAGTTTGATCCTGGCTCAGGACGAACGCTGGCGGCGCGCTTAACACATGCAAGTCGTACGGGCAGCTTCGGCTGTCAGTGGCGAACGGGTGCGTAACACGTGG
>CADCTW010000109.1 GCA_902805735.1 uncultured Gemmatimonadota bacterium
CAAGGCGATCGACTCGGCCCGCCGCGCCATGGTGCGCGTGCCGGTTCGGTCCGGGACGCTGCCGCACGACATCATCGGCGAGCACGGCGCCGGCCGCGTCCTGCTTCGCCCCGCCGCTCCGGGCACCGGCGTGATCGCCGGCGGCGCGGTGCGCGCGGTGCTGGAGTGCGTGGGCGTGCACGACATCCTCACCAAGTCGCTGGGGAGCAACAACCCCTTCAACATGGTGCACGCCACCATGGACGCGCTCACCAACCTGGTGACCCGCGAGCAGATCGCGATGGAGCGGGGCGTCCCCGTGGAGTCGCTGGGAGGTGCCCGTGGCTAAGCTCCTCATCACGCAGGTCAAGAGCGGCGTGGGCGCGCCCAGCAAGCACCGGGCGACGCTCCAGGCGCTGGGGCTCAAGCACCAGCGCAGCGTCGTGCAGGACGACAACTCCGCGATCCGCGGCATGATCTTCCAGGTCCGCCACCTGGTCAGGGTGGAAGCGGCCGTCGAAGGGCAGGTGAACCATGGCTGACCTCAGCAACCTGCGGGCGCCGGAAGGCTCGCACCGCGACACCAAGCGCCTGGGGCGCGGCCCCGGCAGCGGCCAGGGGAAGACGGCCGGCAAGGGGCACAAGGGCTCCATGGCCCGCGCCGGCCACACAGGCCCCGGCGGCGGCAAGCCCGGCTTCGAGGGCGGCCAGATGCCGCTCCACCGCCGGCTGCCCAAGCGCGGCTTCACCCCGCTGAACCGGGTGGAGTACCAGGTGGTGAACCTGTACCAGCTCGAGCAGCTCGGCGACGTGACCGACGTGACCCCGGAGACGCTGCACGCGGCCGGGCTCGTGGGGCACGCCCGCCGGCCGGTGAAGGTGCTGGGCACGGGTGACATCACCCGCAAGCTCAACATCTCCGCGCACAGCTTCAGCCAGAGCGCCCGCCAGAAGATCGAGGGGCTCGGCGGCACCGTCCAGGAGATCGCCTAACCATGGCAAATCCCGTCGCGAACCTTTTCCGGATTCCGGAGCTGAAGTCGAAGATCCTCTTCACGCTCCTTTGCCTGGCGGTCTACCGCACCGGCGCGCACGTCACGGCTCCCGGAATCGACGTGAACGCCCTGCGGGCGTACGTCGGGCAGCTCCAGGGGACCGCGTTCGGGATCTACGACATGTTCGTCGGGGGCGGGCTCTCGCGCGCCACGGTGTTCGCCCTCGGCATCATGCCGTATATCTCGGCCAG